>CASFMG010000127.1 GCA_949295755.1 uncultured Christensenella sp. | reverse complement strand
TTTATTTTTGTCCTTAACAACAAAATTTGTGTTTTTTAAATATTCTTTTAGTTGTTCGGGTAAAAGTTTACTGCAAAGGTCAACATCGGTTCCACCAATGCCCAAAATTTGATTTCTAACATATCCCCCAACAATAAAAAGTTCGGCTTTGTTTTTTAATAATATAGCCAATTTTTCCAAATTTGGCGAAACTTCAATTTTTGTGTTTGTTTTCATATTGCTATTATAACACAAAATTTTTATTATTAAAAAAGTATACACTTATTTTTTGCGTTTTTGTTTAGACAATAGTTGTTGTTTTAATATATCGCTTCTTTTTAAATTGTATTTTGATAATATCATCATAGCAACTGCAATACTAATTGCACAACCACCAAAAACTATGGCTCCTAAATAGTTTTGAACTTTAAGTGCCTGAACAGGAGCAGATGCGTCAAATTTAATTAAATCTAATAAAACGCCAATAACTAAAAGTGCAAGAGAATTTGCAATGTTGTATGCAAAAGTCATATAACCACTATATGTTGCACTGCTGTCTTCTCCTGTTGATATTTTGTCCATTGTTACATTGTCGGCGAACATAGACATTGGAAGTGAGTATAATGCGCCTGTTCCAAAACCACAAAACAACATACAAGGCATAACAACCCAAAATGAAATATTGACACCTATTTGCTCCCTAAAAACAAACACCCAAAAAGTGAAAAATATTCCGACTAGAATGATAAAATACGACCATTTTAGTGCTGGTTTCTTATCTATTCTTTTGCTTAAATAAATCCAAAAGGGTTGACTTATTATTGCACCGATAAAAATACAAGTCATAAGAATAGGTATTTGCGTTGAATTAAAATGAAAACAATATGTAAAAAGATGCATACCTACAGAAGTTAAAAATGCGGCAGCGATTAGTGCTATAGAGTATGACATAATTATTGCGCCATAATTCTTTCGTTTAAGCGTTAAAAAGAAATTGTAAAATATTTTAAAAAAAGCATTTTTTTCTTTTTTCTTTAATTTATAAGTTGGCATACTCTTCACTTTTTTATAAGTTCCTAGTATACACACAAGCCCACTTATTAAACTAAGTGCACTTGTAACGTATGCAATATAAATGTATCCTGATTGAACAAGTTGTCCTTGCTCTCCACTGGGCATAAAAATCATCATTAAAGCACTTGGAAGAACCATACCCAAAATAAAAAATACTGTTTTGTATCCTTGAAGCGTACTTTGTTCGTTATAACCCGGAGCAATATCTATACCTAGGGCAACATAAGGTGTTGCAAAACAAGTGTTGGCCGTTTCCAAACTTAACAGTGCAACAAGTAGCCAAAAAAATTTACCAATTTCGCCCATAGAATTTGGAACACTCCAAAGAAGTACATTAAAAACAACCATTCCTAGCGTACCAAAAAACAAATATCCAAGTCTTCGCCCCCAAAACTTTGACTGTGTTAAATCGCTTAAATATCCAACAATAGGGTCGCTAAGCCCGTCCCAAAAGGCAGATAAAGCAACGCAAAGCCCAACAAGTGAACCTTTTATACCTAGTACACTTGTGCCAAAAAACATAATAAAAGTAGTCATGGTTTGTGCTATTGTTCCATATCCCAAATTGCCCATTGCATAACATAGTTTTGTGCCCGTTTTTAGTTTTTTCAAAAAATCTCCTAAACTATTTTATGCAACCTTATCTTATTTTATTTAAGTGTGATAATCATAAAAAAATCAAGAAATAAAACCTTGAAATTTTTACATTTACAAAAGATATAAAAGTAACACAATAAATAAAAAATATCTCAAATCAACAACGAAAAATTATTGTTTTGAGATATTTTATTATCATTTATTTTTATTATTCAACATCATAATATTCGAGTAAAGCACCTATTGTTCCACCTGGAGCATATAGACCAAGATATTCGCCGTCAAAGAAGTTTTGAATTCTTTGTATATTTTCTGCTTCCATATCTGTTTGTGTTCCTTGGTTAAATAATGGAATTAATCCACTGGTTGTAACTTTTCCAAGTCCGTTTGGCTTAAGTTCACTATCAACTGTAACTGTCAATAGTACACCTTTATCTGATTCAAAGAATGGAAGAAGTTTTCCTGCACCTGGCATTACTTGATTTATGCCTTGCATTGTTGCTTTATATATTTGGTTCGCCATATCGTGTGTGTGAATTACATTGCCATCTGCGTCTTTAACAACAACTTTACCTAAAATATCATAAGTGTTTCCAAGTGGGTCATCTCCTGCAAACATCACCATAAAGTTACCTTTTCCATTTTGTGTAAATGTTTTTTTGTTTACTTGAACTCCATAATTTGAAAGTCCACTTGAAAGTGCCTCACTTGTACCTTTAATTAGTTGATCTGTACTTAACAAACTTGTTGCAATGCTTGTAGCAGTATTGTATGCAAACCACGCCTCTGTTCCTTGAACAAGTGCTGTTATTTTTGAGTTTACTATCTCCATATTTGCGTATCTTGTTGTTGTGTTTGTGCCAGGTTGCACGTGAACAAGATATATCATTGGTCCACCAGAACCACTTAATACAGAATCGATTATATAATTGTTTTTTACACCATAATAGTATAGCATATTACTAAAACTATCATAGAATTTAGAATTTTGAATGATTGATGTTGTTTCCCAATCTCCATTCCCTCTATTTGTTGTAGAAATAAAGTGAGTGTTCCAAGCCCTTGAAATAACATTATTGATTGTAATTTTATTTGATGCATTCAATGTCATAATAAGTCCGCCTGCATTCGCTGTGTCTTCACTTCTACTTGAATTGCCCATAAATTTTACTGTGTCAACAACAACATTACCTTGAACGGTTGTTGGAGCATAATTATTGTCTCCACCAAACGAAATTAGTGCAGAATGTCCAAAATTTGATCGGTCTGGATTTTGGTTTTTAAGTTCGGCAATTGGAACAAGTGCTATTTGTGTTGCATCTATTTGAAAATAATTTCCATACAAAGTAAATGTTGTTCCTTCTGGTGTGTTGTGCGTGTAAATTGATTTCCTATCACGAAGTGTGCCAATCATTTGTTCAGTTGCATCAGCATCGCCTTGGTTATAAATGTATGCACTTGGAATGTCTTGCATTGTTATTTGCATATTGTTGTGCAAAATAATTGCAGATGAATCAACATTGGATGGAATGTTGTTTTGTTGTTTAAATTCTTGCCACATTGCCGCAGTTGCCTGGTTATTATCTAAAACGCTTAATTCTTTTACATTGTGAACATTGTATCCATCAACAACTTCAATTTCAAAAGATAAAGCATCTAAACTCTCGTCTTGTGGTGTTATTGTTATTTTATATTTATTTCCAACTGCACTGCTCACAAAATCAAAAGCAAAATTGCTTTCATCAATATTAACAGTGTTAGAAATTTCTGTTTCAGATAAATTTCTATATTCGCTATCTTCCAATACAGCAACACTATAATCACAAGCAAGAGTGCTTAGTGTAACAACTTCATCTCTATCGTTTAGTGCTGTTATAATTGGCTTAAACACAAAATTGTTATCATCGCCAACTTTGTATGTTTGATTTGCTAATTTGTAATAATTTTCGCTTTCATCTTCACTTGTTGCAGGGTTGTCCACCACTTCTTTGCTATTATTTACATAAATGTTAAATGATTCTGGCATTTCAAAACCAATTACAGTATAGGTCTCTTCAATGTTGTTTACAACTGTTATTTTTACTGTTGTTTCAAGGTCTAAATATGTAATAACCAAATTTTTTTCACCAACAGTTGATGTGTCAACTTGTGAAAATGTCATATCATCATTTTTTGCAACATCTTCATATGTTTTGTCGCTATAAGTAACCCTTATAACAACTCTTGAAAAATCGAGTTCATCACCAACTTCTACCGTTGTTGTAAGTGTCCCGGATTTTAGTTCTATTTTTGTTGGTGTTTGTTTGCAGGCAACAAGTGCCAAACTTGCAAAGGCACACACAAAAATAAAAAATGTACTTTTTAAAAATTTCTTCATATCTTCTCCTTCCTTGTAAGTATATATGTTAATTTAAAACAAATCAAGTTTTTTATGCAACTTTTTTAACAATAAGTCTTACTTTATCCGTTGCACTTTCATTGCTTTCGCTTTGAATTGTTATGGTTAAAACACCACTTTTTTTAAGCCAAACTCTGCCTAGTTTATCCACAGTTCCAACTTTACTATTTGTGTCATAGATAAAATTCACTTTTTTGTTTGTGCTTTCTTCGGGCATAACTTTCCACAATATTTGATACACATTTTCTTCAGGCGTTAAACTTGCATTATATGAACAAATTATAACTTTATATCCATCACCCGTATCACTTGCATCATCATTTATGCACAAAACATTTGTAACATAAACAGTTGGATTATAGGCAGTAACTTTCATTCCAAAAAAGCCTATAAAAACTATTGATGCTACATAAATTATTCCTATTAAAAGTATTACAGATTTTTTCATTGCTATTTTTCCTTATAATAGTATTTTACTTTGCTATAAA
>CASFMG010000126.1 GCA_949295755.1 uncultured Christensenella sp. | reverse complement strand
TATTGTGACCATACTTAGTTATGAACACCCAAGTTTTAATTGTACCTTTAGAAACACTATATTCCAACGCAAGAGAAGAATACGATTGATTTTGATTAACGTATTTATTTAAAATTTCTTGTTTTAGTTTTGGTGAGTAAGAATTTAATTTTTGTCCTTTACTAGCCATAAAAATACCTCCTATGATAATTGTATCCTAGGAGGCACTTTTATTAAAGTGGTTTTTATTTTTGCGGAGCAAAAATTGGGTTCACTTCATTTAAGGTGGTTTTAATTATTTAATAAATTTCCTAATTAGTTGGCTACGAAGTTTTGTGTATTCTTGTGCAGAGATAGCACCTTCTTTTCGCATTTGATCAAGTTTGCCAATACTTTCAACTAATTTTTTTGAAGACACACTTTCTTCAAGATGTTTAACTGTTTTTACTTCTTTCACATTTTCTTCTGGTTTTTTTTCTTCAACAGTTTCATCTAAACCTGCTGTGTAAATTGCAGGTCTTCTTTCTGTTTTTACAACAGAAAGTTCTTTTTCTGTTTCTTGTAATATTATTGGATTTACCTCTTTCCCTATACCAAAAGCAAACAAAATAAAACTTAAAATGTGTAATATTAATATTACGGTTAATAAGACATTAACAACTAAGTTTGAATTAAATCCAAATGAAAGTATGTTATTTATAAGCCAATAAGCATATCCTCCCATTGCTAAAATAAGACAAATTAAATAAAAAATCATCATACTTTTTTTCTTTTGGAAAAGTTCTTTGCCTATTCCTGAATATTTCATAAATCTTGTTGATAGCACAAGCATAAAAATTGAAGCGATAATTGTTAGCACGATAAAAACAAGCATCCAAATTTTCCCATAAATTAAAAATGGAGAAATTAAAGGCAAAAATAAATCGTTTATAATTTGAACATTTTGTCCAACAAAAAAGTAAATTACTGACGCAGCACCCAAAACAATTGTTCCAACAACTGCAAATGAATAAATTATTGACAATAATACTGCACCTGTTAAAATAGATTTTCTTTTCATCTATTGCTCCTTGTTACTTCAAATATATCATAATTTTATAATAGTATACAATTAAATTGCAAATAAAATACTAGACATTTTTTTGAATATGTTGTAATATACTAACAAAAGGAAGGATATTATGGCAAACAAGTGGGGATCAAATTGCGTTGTAGAATGGCACGATAGAAAGCGTATTTTAGGTATGCCTATCTCGTTTACAGTTTATGACTTAGTGTCGAGTGACGAATGGACAAAAATTTGTATAAAAACAGGAATTTTATTCACAAGAGAAGAAGAGGTAAATTTATATAGAATTCACGATATCGCACTTTTTTCATCGCTTGGACAAAAAATTTTTGGCGTTGGCACAATATGTCTTTATTCAAATGATGAAAGCACACCAAATATTAGACTTGTTAATGTTAAAAATCCTTCAAAAGTTCGAAATATGATTGCAACAAAAATTGAAGAAGAAAAAGCGAAGCGTGGATTTAGAGTTGGAGAATTTAATTATTAAAACAGCATAATTTTGCTGTTTTTTATTTTTATTTGCTTGACTATATATAGTAAGATATTTAATATAACAATATGGTAACTTTAATAATTTTAGATGGGTTTGGAATAAACAAAAACAAATATGGTAATGCAATTAAATTAGCAGGTACTCCATATTTAGATAAACTTAACAAGTATCCACACACAACTCTTCTCGCAAGTGGCGAAGCAGTTGGGCTTAATGCGGGACAAATGGGAAATAGCGAAGTTGGACACTTAAATCTCGGAGCGGGGAGAATTGTTTATCAGGACTTGCCACGAATTGATAATGCAATTAGGTCTGGGGAGTTTAGTAATAATGAAGCAATTAACAAAACAATAAATTATGTTTTAAATAATAATTCTTCTTTGCACATTATGGGACTTTTGTCTAATGGTGGAGTTCATTCTCACATAAATCATTTGTATGCACTTATTGATATGGCAAATAAAAAAGGTGTGAAAAACATTTATATTCACGCAATACTTGATGGAAGGGACACCTTAAAAAATAGTGGAATAAATTTTGTTAAAGATTTTGAAAAAAAAACAACAGGCAAAGCCAAAATTGTTTCTCTTGTTGGCAGGGTTTATGCGATGGACAGAGAAAATCGTTGGGATAGAGTTGAAAAGGCTTATGATATGCTTGCACTTGGACAAGCAGAAAGGTATTATAATTCGGCAACACAAGCATTGGAAGATAGTTATAAAGAAGAAGTGTATGATGAATTTGTGTTACCTACAATAATAGGCAAAGCAAAGACAATAAATAATTATGATGGCGTTATTTGTTTTAATTTTAGAACAGATAGAGCAAGAGAAATAACAAGAGCATTTACGCAAAGTGATTTTAAAGAATTTGAAACAAAAAATTTAAACAAATTATGCTTTTGTTGTATGACTGAATATGATGAAACTTTTAAAAATGTATTGGTTGCGTTTCCACCAGAAAAAATTGACAACAATTTGTCTAATATAATAGCAAAAGCAGGACTAAAACAATTTCATATTAGTGAAACAACAAAATATGCCCACGTTACGTTTTTCTTTAATGGTGGAATAGAAAAACCATATGACGGCGAAGATAGAAAACTTATTGAAAGCGAAAATGTGCAAGATTATTCTGTTGTACCCAAAATGAAAGCATATGAAATAACTGACGAAGTTTTAAATCAAATTGTAACAAAAAAATATGATTTTATTTTAGTTAATTTATCTAATGCAGATATGTTAGGACACACAGGGAACATAGAAGCGACAAAGGAAACAATAAAGGTTGTTGATAAATGTGCCTATGCAATGGCATTAGCAACGCTTGTTGCTGGTGGCGACTGCATAATAACTGCGGACCACGGAAATGCAGAAGAAATGATAGATAAAAAAGGGAATAATATAACAAGTCACTCATCAAACCCTGTTCCACTTTGGCTTGTAAGTGAAAAATATAAAAATGCAAAATTAAAAAAAGGAAAACTATGTAATGTTGCACCAACGGTTTTAAAATTGTTAGGGCTTCAAATTCCAAAATTTATGGAACAACCATTGTTTTAAAACAATGTAAAAATTATAAACATAATATAGAAAAAATTGTTGACAAACGGCTATTTATAAGATATAATCACATAGCAATTTGAAAAAATTGTGCTTGGCGATGTAGCTCAGTTGGCTAGAGCGTGCGGTTCATACCCGCAAGGTCAGTGGTTCGAATCTACTCATCGCCACCAATTTTGAGTTTTATTGCAAGAAAAAGGTCAACAAAAAAGATAAAAAGTTACTGCTTAAAAGCGAAGACAGACTTCGCACGAGAGTAGTGACCAAACTCTAAGCGAAGTGGAGTTTGCGTGTGGTCACTAGAAAGAAAATTTGTGACCGTAAATGCGAAGGTT
>CASFMG010000125.1 GCA_949295755.1 uncultured Christensenella sp. | reverse complement strand
CTTAGGTTTTAAAAAAGGAATGTTGATTTCTTTATTTTCAATTTTGTGCTTTGTATTATCAATTTATTTCACATATTTATTATTACCTTATTTTATTGATTTGTTAAATTTAATATTTAAAATAGATAATCAAGTTGGTTCATATGTAAAAGATATTCCATTATTAAATAGTTTTGTTAATAGTGATAGTAAATTATTGCTTATGATTAAATATTTTTTGCACATAAATGACAAAACTCTATATGATACATTGACACATTTTATCGTTAATATTGTTTCTTTTATTATTTTAGCAGTAATTATAAAATGTTTATTAAAAATAGTTGCCAAAAAATTATCAATATATTTAAAGAAGTTTTTTGTTTTAGGTACTTTTGACAGATTTTGTGGTTTGTTTTTTGGATTTATAAAAGGTGTTATGATTGTATGTGTTTTATGTTTTGTTATTATTTCATTAATGGAATTTCAAGGGTTTGAACAAATATTGTCAGAGCAGGTAAATGGTTCGTCTCTTGTAAGATTATTTAGTGATGGTGCTGTTTATGTTGTTAAAACTATGGGATATAATTTGTTTAAATAAAAAAATACACATAAGTAGTGTGTATTTTATTTAGTTATATTATTATAACTGTTTTATCGTTGTTTTATTTATTAAATAGTTTGGTAAGTTGAAATTATCTGTTGTAATATAGCCTGCTGGGGCTTCAATTAAATCGGGAATTCTATTAACGATTGTTGAGCAGGTTAGTTCTACTGTTTGAGGTTTATTAACAATAATTGTTGTTGTTGGTTCTCCTTCTATTGTCCATTCGTTAGAATCATACTCGTTCTTCGCATATACTTTTCCAATACATTGGCTTTCAAGTATTACACCTTCTTGTGTTTGTGAAGTAACAACAGCACTCATACCTGTTGCCATTCCCTTTTTAATATTCATTTTTAATGTATCGCTATGTAAATCTTTTTGTGCAATTTGTGGAACACAATCTTGTTTTTGGTGAGTTATATGTAAACCCAACTTGCCAGCAAGCCAACCATTTACATTCCACATATAACTTGGAAGAAATTCACCATTGTTTATAGTTTTTTGTCTTTCTTCTTCGCTTATTCTATCTGCTGACGCAATTTGTTCATCAAATTCATCAAGAGATAGTCCTGCACCGTGTGCTTTTGCCAGTGCAATACCATAATCTTCAACATTATAACTACTTTTACCAATAATTTTCGTGATTTTATGAGTGGAACCTGCAAGACTGGCAATTAAATTACCCCAATATATATCCTGATAACCACTTCCCGTAATTGTACAATTTGTTTGTTTACAAATGGTATCTAATTTATCAAATAATACGGGATTGCTGTTTTGTGGGTAAAACGCTTCTTCGCAAGTGGTTATTGCATTTACACCACATTTCGCACATATTTCAAGTGCAGGATAAACATCTTTAAATAAACTCATAGTAGTAACAATAACTATATTTGGTTTATTTTCCTTTAAAAAAGTTTCAAACTCTGTGTGTGGTTGTACTTTTACTCCATATGGCGATTTTGTTTCCATTATTAAGTTTATATCCATTCCAAACAACTTAGGATTTATATCAAACGCACCAACAATTTCCCATCCTTTTTCAATAACATAACGCATAGTGTATTTGCTCATTTTTCCAACACCATACTGAACAACTTTTATATTCATATTTTTCCTCCTTATTTATATTGTGCAATAATTTAATAAAAAAACAAAATAAAAAACAAAAATTTATTTTGTTTTTTATTTCTTTTAAATTTAAAATTATAACTCAACTTTTATTGTTTTTCCATTTTAAAAAACAAACAGATTAAATATAATATTATCAAAAACATCAAAAAATTATGTTTTTTTTGCTAAAAAAAGGTATTTTACGTATTTTTTTCTTTAAATTTAAAACAATCTGTTGTTACAACCACAACTGCAAGAATTTTGACAACCACTATTCATATTTGGATACAAGGCTAAAAGAAGTATCAAAAGAATGTTTGAATTTGTTGCTAAATCTGTACCTGTTGCCGATGCTATGATTGAAATTAAAAGTACAAGCAAAATGTCTTGTGAAAAATTCATACTTACCCTCCTTTCAACAAAAATTATTATTTTTTGATGTTTTCAGTCAAAATACAAAAAAAATTTGTTATGATTATTAAAAATTTTATTGATAAAATATAATTGTATTTTAACAACTTTGAAAACTATCAGTTTTATATATGATAGTGATTCAATTTGTGTTACATAAAAAAGGTTGGTTTGTATGGATAATTATTTAATATTATCTCCAAAAAGTAGAGCAAAAATTTTGGAATATATGCCTTCGAGTGAAGATATAGAAAAGACCGCTATATATTTTCAAAATTTTAGCGATGGAACAAGATTAAAAATTATGTCGTGTCTTGCTATGTGTGATATGTGCGTTAACGATTTATCTCTTATTTTAGGCATAAATCAAACAACGATATCTCATCAGTTAAAGTTATTAAAAAGTCAAAATATAGTAAGTTATAAAAGAGATGGTAAAATTTTGGTGTATTCATTAAACGAAAAAAAAGTTAATGACTTAATGTATTTAGCAGTTTCTAATTCATAAAATTGACGCAAATACAAAAAAATGTTAATATTTTTTTGTAGGTAAATATGAAAGGAAAACTTATCGTAATTGAAGGAACCGACTGTTCGGGAAAAGAAACACAAAGCAATATATTAGTAAAAAGCCTTAATGAAAAAGGAATAAAAACTGAAAAGTTTTGTTTTCCTTATTATAACAGTCCAACAGGAAAAATTATTGCAGGTCCGTATCTTGGAAAGAAAGAATATGGCGAAGGATATTTTAGTGAGGGAGCATCAAATGTTGACCCTGTTGTTGCAAGTTTGTTTTTTGCTGCTGATAGAGTTTACAATTTTAAACATATACAAAAAAAATTAGATATGGGCATAAATGTTGTTGTGGATAGATATGTTGATTCAAATTCTGCACATCAAGGAGCAAAAATAAAAAGCGATAAAGACAAAATAAAAATCTTTAAATTTTTAGAAAATTTGGAATATAAGTTATTAAAATTAAAAAAACCAGATATTACTATATTCTTATATATGCCAAACAAGTTTGCTAAAATATTAAAAACAAATAGGCAAGAAAAACCTGACCAACACGAGCAAGATGAAAACTATTTAATAAATGCAGAGCACACTTATTTGTTGCTATGTAAAAAACATAAATATATCAAAATTGATTGTTTTAAGGATGATAAGGTAAAAACTATTGAAGAAATTTCAAAAGAGATATTAGAAAAAATAAGTAAAAAAATATATAAAAAACATCAAAATGTTTAATTTTTTGATGTTTTTTATTGTTTTTGATGTTTTTTTCTTCCTTTTATACCAAACACAATAGAAATTATAATTGCACAAGTTATAAGGGTTGATATTGCAACAATAACCGAATAATTGATACCATTGACTTTAAGATTTTCTGTTTTAATGTAATAAGATACAATATCGCCATCTTTATTTTGATAAGAAATGCAAGTGAATTCTTTGTTTTTGTCATAGCCATCTAATATTCTAACTTTTGTATCTTTGTTTAAAGTAATATTTGTTTCTATATAAGTTTTGGAATTTGTATCATAAGTGTATAAAACTGAATTATCATTTTTTATTTGCGCATTATAATCTAATTTTTTTTCTGGAGAGTTTATGGTGCTATCAAGAGTGTGTGATTTTAATACATAGGCAATGTCGTTTTCGCTTGCTTCTTCTATAATCTTGTATAATGAAACTTTATAAAACATATCATCTAAAAATTCTTTATCAACATTTAATACAATTCCAACATCTAGTTTTTTTATTATATCGCTTTTTATATTTGCATCGCTATATAAATTTGTTTCAATTATTGTTTTTACTTTTGTTGGAACATCGCTCGCAAAAGCAAAAGAATTAGCGTTACTATGTTCAAAAATCGCAAACATTGAAAATATTAAACACAAAAAAAGTATAATTTTTTTCATACTATTATTATTGCAGTTTATTTTAATAAAGTCAACATTTAACTTTAAAAGTTAATTTAAAACATATATTTGATTTTAAAAATAGGTAGTGTTATAATCTAGCGAGGTTAAAATGGTAATTATTGAAAATTTAAAAGAACAATTAAAAAAAAATAAAGAAACACTTAATATGATAAAGGAGTGTCTTTGACTTAACACAATTAAATAAAGAATTAGAAGATTTGAAAAATCAACAACAAAATCCTAATTTTTATAATGATGTCGCAAAAAGTAAAAGCGTTGGACAACAAATAAAAACAAGGGAATATAAAATAGAAAGAGTAGCAAAATGTGAAAATGAAATAAATGATTGCGACGCAATTATCGAACTTTTAGAATTAGAAAACGATGAAGAATTAGAAAACCAAATAATAGAAAAATTAAAATATTTGGAGAAAGAACTTGATGACTTTAAAATAGAGACTCTTTTAAAAGGGAAATATGACTCAAATAATGCAATAATCACTTTGCACTCGGGAGCAGGTGGAACAGAAGCACAAGATTGGACACAAATGCTTTTTAGAATGTATCAAATGTATAGTGAAAAGAGAGGATATTTAATTAAAATTTTAGACGAACTAGCAGGCGACGAAGCAGGAATAAAAAGTATAACTTTTATGGTTATTGGTGATGATGCATATGGCTATTTAAAGTGCGAAAAGGGTGTTCATAGACTTGTGAGAATTTCACCTTTTGATGCGAATGCAAGAAGACACACAAGTTTTGCGAGTGTTGAAGTTATGCCTGAAATTGAAGAAATGCCCGAAATTGAAATTCGTCCCGAAGATTTAAAAATTGATACTTACAGAAGTAGTGGTGCAGGGGGACAACACGTAAACAAAACGGAAAGTGCCATAAGAATAACACACATTCCAACAGGTTTTGTTGTTAGTTGTCAAACCGAAAGAAGTCAAATTCAAAATCGTGAAACTGCAATGAAAATGTTATATAGCAAACTTGTTGAAAAACAAGAAGAAGACGAATTAAAAAAATTAAACGATATTAAAGGCGAAATTAAAAAAATTGAATGGGGCAGTCAAATTAGAAGTTATGTTTTTTGTCCTTACACACTTGTTAAAGACCACAGAACTGGTTTTGAGACTTCTAATATTGATGCCGTGATGAATGGAGATATACAACCATTTATAAACGATTATCTGGTTAAAAGTAATTAGGGTAAATTTATGGAAATAGACAAAAAATTATATAATGATTTAATAAATAAAAAATGTGTTAGAATATTGGCGATTGAATCTAGTTGTGACGAAACAAGTGTTGCAATAGTGGAGAATGGAAGAAAAATTCTTTCAAACATAATTGCAACACAAATAGAAATTCATACAAGATTTGGTGGAGTTGTTCCAGAAGTCGCTTCAAGAAATCATATAACTGCAATATCAAATGTTTGCAATGAAGCATTAAGCAAAGCAAATTTAAAAATTGAAGATATTGACGCAATTGCAGTAACATACGGTGCAGGACTATTAGGTGCTCTATTAGTTGGTGTTAGTTTTGCAAAAGGTTTAGCATATATGAGTAATAAACCACTTTTAGCAGTTAGTCATATAAGGGGACATATTGCGGCCAATTATTTAACACATCAAGATTTAGAGCCACCCTTTATTTGTTTGCTTGTTAGTGGTGGACATACGGCAATAGTCAATGTAAAATCATATTTAGATATTGAACTTATTGGTTCAACCGTTGATGATGCAGTTGGCGAAGCATTTGATAAAGTTGCAAGAGTGGTTGGACTGGGTTATCCGGGTGGACCTAAAATTGATAAAATGGCAAAAGAAGGAAATGAAAATATTGTATTTGCACATAAAAACATTTTGGCTAACACTTTTAATTTTAGTTTTAGTGGAATAAAAACTGCCGTAATAAATTATGTGCACAATTTAGAACAAAAAAATGAGAATATAAATGTATGTGATGTTTGCGCAAGTTTTCAAAAAGAAGTTGTTGACGAACTTGTAAATAAATCAATTAGTGCCGTTAAAAAATATAACCAATCAAAACTTGTTGTTGCTGGTGGAGTTGGAGCAAATAGCAAACTGAAAGAAGTATTAACAATGGAATGTGAAAAAAATGGGATAAAGCTCTATACTCCAAGTTTGAATTTGTGCACCGACAATGCTGCAATGATTGGTTCACAAGCATATTATCAACTTCTCGCAAAAAATAATTTTGCAGATTTAGATTTAACTGCAAAAGCAACTGTTGGAATAAAATAAAATTTTAATATTTAGAAAAGTTTACAATGTGTAACCCTTTTTTCTTTGCATACTTGTAAGCAAGTATTACACTGCCAAAGGTTTTAGATGTGTCAACATAACAAAACTTTAAGCAATTCTATAACAAGTTAGAGAGATATAAAAAACAAAAAGAGTATGAAATGTGATTTTGTATAAATCGCAGGGCTCCCGAAAATACTTGCTTGCAAGAATTTTTGGGAAAGAGGAAAAGCAAATCGTTGAAGCGAAAAAATACAAAAATCTTTGTGTTTTCGAGCGAGTCAGATTTTGCTTTGACGATATACAGGATAAGCGGAAGAAACGTTTTGAATGCAAAAAAGTAACAAAAAGCCTTATAAAATAAGACTTTTTATTATGTTACATTTTTGACTCAAAATTACTTCCTTTATTTTCGAGAAATGGGATACCCATTTTCGATATTTAGTGATTAAAATCATAGTTTAAAAATGTAGAAATAGAGATTAGAAATAGAGAGGTTAATAGAAAATTTTTAATTAGATATATCAGTTAAAGATATTTGCTCACGCAAATGCAAACAAGTTTGCAAAACAAGTTTTTATATTTAACTGATGTTACTTTGTCGTGCGTGCGAAAATGCAAGCGCTTTCTCTCGCACTTCGTGTAATAGAAAGAAATTTTAGTTTTATTTGGAGGGATAAATGAACAATACAAACATTAACATAAATGACTTAATACAAAATGAAGTGAATAGAATTTCTTTGAAATATGGTAAAGATTTTTTAGACTGTGAAGATTTAATAAAGATTACTGGACTTGGTAGAGATAATGTAAGAACTTTGCTTAGAAGTAAAGATTTTCCAACAACAAAAGTCGGCAAAAGACAAGTTGTAAGTGTGCTTAATTTTGTTACTTGGCTAACACTAAATAACAACAATAACGAGGTGCGAAATGACTAAGAATAAAGTTCTTAATAAAACAAAAAGAACAAATGGTGAAGGTAGCATTTTTCAAAGGAAAAGTGATGGCAAATGGGTAGGCAGTATAACTATTGGATATGATGAAAAAGGCAGACAAAAGAAAAAGATTATATATGGGAAAAATCAAACTGATGTTGCTAAAAAGTTAAGCGAGATTTCTGGAAGAATAAAAAATAATTCTTATGAAATTATTGAACATAAAACATTTGGTGAACTTATGTCGGAGTGGCTTTTAGTATTTAAAAAGAGTGCTGTAACTCCACGAACTTTTGAAGGTATAATTCGTAATTTTAGATTGCATATTGAACCAATTATTGGAAATATGAAAGTTTATCAAATAGATACTTTTGTTGTCCAACAGGTTATCAATAAATTGATTGACGCTGAATATAGTTTGAATGTTATAAAAAAGAATAAATATCTTATTGGTCAATTTTTCGAATATGCTATAGATAATAAATGGGTAACAGAAAATCCAACACGAAAAATACTTATTAAAATAAAAGATAGAAAAATTTATAGTGGACAGGATAGATATAAAGCATTAACACCAGAAGCAAGAAAAGAATTTCTTACAGCATTAAATCAAGATGAAGCAAATTTTTTGAAACCAATGTGTATTCTTTTGTTGTTCGCAGGGCTTCGTATTGGTGAAGTATGTGCATTTCAATGGAAGAATGTAAACTTCAAAAATAAAACTTTGAAAATTGAAAGAGGGATAACACAAATTCTAAAGTTTGACAGCGAAGGCAATGTATTATCTCGTGTGACTGTTGTTGGAGACACAAAAACAACTTGTAGTGTTAGAGAAATTTCAATTACAGACATTGTTGTTGATACTTTGCAAACTTGGAAAGAAAAACAAACTAATAGAGAAAAGACTAATAAAAATGTAACGGCAGAATTAACTGCTCCAACATCATATGTTTTTGCAAATGACGACGGAAGTGTTAGAACATATTCTGGTTGTAGAATGGTGTTTGATAGATTTAAGAGAAGACATAATCTTGACAAATATAATATTCATTTTCATGGATTAAGACATACGTTTTCAAATATGCTTTTTGAGATGAACGAAAATACAAAAGTAATCCAGCAACTTTTAGGTCATCGTGATGTGAAAACAACAATTACTGTTTATAATTCTGTTGATAACGAATATATACGAAATACAACAGAAAAGTTAAACGAAAAAATTAAGCACGAAAAACTATATGAAGACGAAAAGCGAAGGCAAGAAGAAATAAAAACTAAAAAGAACGATTTGCTTTCAAATATGACCGATGAAGAATATGATGATTTGCTTGAACAATTACTTGAAGAAAGAAAATCAAGAAAGAAAAAAGAAAAAGATTGTGAAATGTGAACTCAAATAATTATAGCACAGTTTAGTGAATATATAAAAATTCAATGATATAATGCAAATATAGGGTTAAAAATAATTTATTTTTCAACCTTTTGTATTTTTAAAGGAGATTTGATATAATATGGGAGTACTAGATGATTTAATTAAAATTGATGAAAATGGCATGGTGAGTTATGCCGGATAGGTGGAATGGAAACATATTTCAATGGGATTATTGCATTGTCCTACATGTTTAGTTTTGGATAATTGTTGGTTTAATAATATTTTAAAACCGGTATTGCCACAACATGAGAAATGTCATTGTGTCGCAAATAACATTTCAAAACCAATTTCAAATGTTAATGCAAGTGCAAAATGTGACTTAAAAAAATTTACAGATTATATTTTTAGTGATAAATATGCTTGGAATGGTAAAAGAGATTTGTTTGAAATTCTGGGATTTACAACAAAAGATTCTCAATATTTAAAAGAACAATATGAACAACAAGCTGCACGAAAATATTGTAATAGTAAATACAAACTTGGGAAATTAGATACACAAGGGCAAAGAATCAATATAGATATTGAATTTGTTAAGAATGGTAGAAATATTGTATTTACTTCAGGTTGGATGGTTAGACCTAAAGGCACAATTTCAAATAATACACCATTGGCAGATTAAAAGGAGGACATTATGAAATATTTAGATTTAGTAGAATTAATTAAAGAAAAACCTGCTTATACAAAAGCAGGAGTTAAAGTTGGGGATTTTGGTGCCATTATGAGTGAAAAACCAATCAATGGGAAATGGCAAGTTGTTTTCTCTGAATTTTATTCAGGCAAAGATATTGCAGATATATTGGTTAACGAGGAAGATTTAAAGGTTCATGAGAGTGTTCCAAAAGATAAATATCCCAAAAAAGTTTGACACCTACTGACACCTACGGTAGCAGTTTTGGGCAGTTTTTGAGAGTTTTAGACCGAAAGTTGAGATTTCCAATTGTAGGTTTTTTTTATGAAAAAAATTGATACCTACAACGCCTTAAAAATACACCTATTGCATTTTTGAAAAAGACTAGTGCTCTCTAAAATTGAAAATACAAAATCGCTAAAATCCTTTATTTATAAGGCTTTTAGCGATTTTTGTTTTTGGAGCTAATGACGGGACTTGAACCCGTGACCTCCGCCTTACCAAGGCGGTGCACTACCGACTGTGCTACATTAGCATATTCAGTTTTTGAGTTAAATTTTGTTGTTTTTTAAGTGGTAAAATTTGGCATTTTTTATGTTAACAAAAGAGAATAAACAATTTGCAATAGAATTTATTAAAAAATTAAAGTAAAAAAATGCGTAAAAAACAATTAAAAAACAAAAAAGTTGTTGACAATGCAGAATATAAATGGTAATATATTTGAGCATTTGGGGGTTTAGCTCAGCTGGCTAGAGCGCCTGCCTTGCAAGCAGGAGGTCGTCGGTTCGATTCCGACTATCTCCACCAAAATGCGATATTTATATAGAAGTGTAGCTCAGCAGGTTAGAGCACCACCCTGATAAGGTGGGGGTCGATGGTTCGAGTCCATTCACTTCTACCACAACAGTAGTACATGAGTACTACTTTTTTTATTTATTATCCCCCACCTTGTGTTGAATTATATTCAACACGCAAAGTGTAACTTTGCATCAGGGTGCACCCTGTACCAAGCGATAGCGACGGCAACTGCACGCATGCTTACATGGCGGCAGTTATAAGTGGGGGTCGATGGTTCGCTACTGACGGAGCCAGACCGCAACTAAGTTGCTCCCGGCTTTGGCTAAAAAAGACATCAAAATCGACGTCTTTTTCTTCATTTCCATGAAAGTAAACTTCTCTTTATTATTAATTTCTTTTGAAAGTAAATACTT
>CASFMG010000124.1 GCA_949295755.1 uncultured Christensenella sp. | reverse complement strand
CTCTTCTTCGCTTACTTGTTCTTGTGCTTTTTCTATCAAACTCAAAACATCACCCATTCCAAGTATTCTAGAAGCAATTCTGTCGGCATAAAAAGGTTCAATGTCTCCTATTTTTTCGCCTACACCACAAAATTTGATCGGTTTATTTGTTATTGCTTTGATAGAAAGTGCTGCTCCACCACGAGTATCGCCATCAAGTTTTGTTAAAATAACTCCCGTAATGTCTAAATCGTTGTTAAAACTCTCTGCAACAGTTACTGCATCTTGACCTGTCATAGAATCGACTGTAAGTAAAATTTCTGTTGGGCAAACTTCTTTTTTTATTTGCTTCAACTCATTCATAAGTTCTTCATTTATATGAAGTCGTCCAGCAGTATCAATTATTACTGTGTCGTAACCTTGTTTTAAGGCAAATGCAACAGATTCTTTTGCAGTTTTAACGGGATTTTGTGTACCTTTTTCAAATACATCAACTCTTGCTTGACTTCCAACAACTTTTAATTGATTTATTGCTGCAGGTCTATAGATATCACAAGCAACTAAAAGTGGTTTTTTGCCAGACTTTTTTAGGTATGCACCTAGTTTTGCACACATTGTTGTTTTGCCTGCACCTTGAAGCCCACACATCATAATTATTGTTGGTGGATTAGATGCAACAACTAACTTTTGGTTTGGACTGCTCATTAAATTTGTAAGTTCTTCGTTTACAATTTTAATAACCTGCTGACCAGGAGTTAAACTTTTTAAAACAGTATCTCCAACTGCTTTTTCAGAAACTTTTTTAATAAAATCTTTAACAACAAGATAATTAACATCGGCCTCCAAAAGTGCGAGTTTAACTTCTCTCATTGCTTCTTTAATTTCAAGTTCAGTAAGTTTTCCTCTTTTTGTAAGTTTAGAAAATATGTGTGACATCTTTTCTGTTAAACTTCCAAACAATGCCATTATAAGTCCTCCAAAATTTTTGTAATTTTACTTTTTAAATCTTTTTCGTTTGATTGTAATAAATTTTTAAGTTGAGATTTTATTTTGTATAGTTTTAGTTTGTTTTCATAGTCAAAAAGTTTTTGTTTGGCTTTTTTTATTGCGTCTAAAACAGCAACTCTTGTAACATCTTCATTTTCAGCAATCTCGGCAAGCGACATATCATTGTTAATATAATTGTTTAGCACTTGTTTTTGCTTGTTTGAAAGCAGTTCTCCATACAAATCTAAAAGTTCACTTAATTTTATTGTTTCTTCAACACTCATAAGCACCTGTTAAGTAAAATTACTTTACACTAAAAGATACCACATAAATTTAATTTTGACAAGTGTTTTTAATAAATTTAAGGCAAAAGATTTAAAATTATTTGATTTGTAACACCAAATTTATCTTCACAAATTTTAATGTGATTATCTTTTATAATTATAAAATTGTTTTTTAATAAAAATTCAATATCCTTTTTTTTATCTTTTAAAATGTCATAACCTAAATTTTTTAAAGCAATTATATCTAATCCATACATTGTCCTTAAAGATAACATTATTATTTCTTCCACTTTTTCAAGTTGTGAAATTTTTTCTTTATTATATATGATATCTGAATTTAAGTACTCTTGCATATTGCAAGTATTTGAATATCTATACCCATCAACAAATGAATGTGCACTCAGTCCAAAACCATAATATTCTTTTAATTGCCAATAACCAATATTATGTTTACATTCAAAACCGATTTTTGAAAAATTAGATATTTCATATCTACAATAAGTATGCTTTTTTAAATACTTAAAGATTTTGTTGTAATATATAACACATTTATCTTCACTGACTATTTTAATTTTTTTATTTTCAATTAAATTTGTTAATTTCGTTCCTTTTTCGTTTATTAACATATAACAAGAAATGTGTGGAATTTTTAATTTAATTAAATTTTTTATTGTATTTTTTAAAATTAAATAGTTTTGATTTGGAATACCAATTAAAACATCTGCATTTATGTTATTAAATCCATATTTTTTTGCCAATTTAATAGCATTTATTGCTTGTTTTTTTGTATGTTTTCTACCTATAATTTTTAAGCATTTATTGTTTAAAGATTGCACACCAAAACTAATCCTATTTATTCCACAATTTTTATAAATCAATAATTTATTTTTGCTTATTGAACAAGGATTTGCCTCAATGGTTATTTCAGCATTTTTTAATATATTAAAACTTTTATATAATTCTTCAATAATTATTTTTATATATTTTTCATCAATACTAGATGGTGTTCCTCCACCGATATATATAGAAGAAATATTTATATTTTTATTTTTGTTTAGATTTATTTCTTCAATCAATTTTTTAAAATATTTTTTTCTAATATTTTTACTATAAACAGACGAACAAAAATTACAGTAAAAACATTTACTGTCACAAAAAGGAATGTGAATATATATCATTTTACTAATCATTGTCGTCAGTTTTTAAAATATTTATAAATGCTTCGCTTGGAAGTTCCACCGAACCAAATTGTCGCATACGCTTTTTACCTGCTTTTTGTTTTTCAAGCAATTTTCTTTTTCTTGAAATATCTCCACCATAGCACTTTGCAAGAACATCTTTTCGCATTGCACTAACAGTTTCTCTTGCAATAATTTTTCCACCAACACAAGCCTGAATTGGCACTTCAAAAAGTTGTCTTGGAATAACTTTTTTTAATTTTTCTGCTATTTGTCGTCCCCTTGTATATGCCTTTTCTTTGTGCGTAATTAAACTAAGTGCATCACAAGTTTCACCATTTAGCATTATATCAAGTTTAACAAGTTCGCTTGGCATAAACCCATAAACTTCATAATCCAAACTAGCATAACCTCTTGTTCTAGATTTTAAACTATCAAAAAAATCATATATCATTTCAGCAAGTGGCATATGATATTTCATAACAACCCTTGTTTTTTCAATATACTGCATATCTATAAACACAGCACGCTTATCTTGGCACAAATCCATTATTGCACCAACATATTCTGGTGGCGAGTAAACATTCAATTTTATCATTGGTTCTTCAATTCTGTCTATTTCACTAATCGGTGGAAGCATAGAAGGATTTGAAACTTCAAGCATTTCTCCATTTGTTTTATAAACGTGATAACTAACACTTGGTGCAGTTGTTATTATGTCCAAATTAAATTCTCGTTCTAATCTTTCAGTTATTATTTCCATATGAAGTAGTCCCAAAAATCCACATCTAAAACCAAAACCAAGTGCGATTGAAGTTTCTGGCATAAAAACAAGCGATGCATCATTTAATTTTAATTTTTCTAATGCATCTTTTAGTTCTTGATATTTTGCTCCGTCAACAGGAAAAATTCCACTAAATACAACTGGTTGAACTTCTTTATAACCAGCAAGGGCTTCTTTTGTTGGATTTATTGCGCTTGTAATTGTGTCTCCAACTTTGGTATCAGATAAATTTTTAATACTAGCGCAAATATAACCAACATCTCCACTAGATAACACATCGCATTGTTTCATAGCAGGACAAAACACACCAACTTCGGTAACTTCATATGTTTTTTCTGTTTTCATCATCAAAATTTTATCGCCAACTTTCACTGTGCCGTCAAATACTCTAACAAAACATATTGCACCTTTAAAATTATCATAAAAACTATCAAAAATAAGTGCTTTTAAACTTGAGTTTATATCGCCTTTTGGGCAGGGTATTTTTTCAACAATTTGCTTTAATACATCATCAATATTTATACCATCTTTAGCCGATATACAAGGAATATCATCAGCCGGAAGTCCAATAATATCTTCTATTTCTTTTTTACATTTTTCTATATTTGCACTAGGCAAATCAATTTTATTTAATACCGGCAATATTTCCAAATTGTTATCTAATGCTAAATAAGTATTTGCAATAGTTTGTGCTTCAACTCCTTGTGTTGCATCAACTATTAAAATTGCTCCTTCGCAAGCAGCAAGCGACCTTGAAACTTCATAAGTAAAGTCAACGTGTCCCGGAGTGTCTATAAGATTTAAAATATATTCTTCGCCATTATAATTATAAAACATTCTTGTTGGAGTTAATTTAATTGTTATACCCCTTTCTCTTTCAATGTCCATACTATCAAGCAATTGTTCACTCATTTCTCTTTTAGAAACAGTACCAGTTTTTTCAATAAGTCTATCTGCCAGTGTGCTTTTGCCGTGGTCTATATGTGCAATTATGCAAAAATTTCTTATCTTTTTCTGTCTATCGTCCATTTGTACTCCTAAATAATTTATTTAATTATATATAAAAATACAAAAATAATCAAATAATAATAAAAAGTAGACATATTTTTTAACATATGTTAATATAAATTTTAGGAGAAATAAATGGATATTTTTAAAACCTGGCTTGTTGAAAGATGTATTGCTCATCGTGGATTACATAACAATACGTACCCAGAGAATTCACTCGGTGCTTTTGAAAACGCAATAAATAACGGATACCCTATTGAACTTGATGTTCACCTAACTTGTGATGGCACAATAGTTGTTTTTCACGATGATACACTATCTAGAATGACGCAAAAAGATGGATATGTTAAAAATTTAACAAAAGATATCCTCTCAAATTATCGTTTGGCAAACACTGATTACACAATTCCAACAATAGAAGAAGTACTCAACCTTGTAAAAGGTCAGGTTCCTATTTTAATTGAAATTAAAAACACTTCAAAAGTTGGCGAACTTGAAAATAAGTTATTAAAAATTTTAAATGAATACAAAGGTGATTTTGCTGTTCAATCATTTAATCCTTTCGTTGTTGAATGGTTTAAAAATAATGCTCCAAACATCTTGCGTGGTCAACTTGCTGGTTTTTTTAAAGGCGAAAAAATGTCTTTTGTAAGAAAATTTGCTTTAAAAAGAATGTTATTAAACAAAAAAGCAAAACCTGATTTTATTTCTTATGATGCAAGAAATATTCCCAACAGATTTGTTAGAAAATACAATAGACTCCCACTTTTAGTATGGTGCGTAAGAAGTCAGGAAGAATATATGAAAGTCGTAAAATATTGCGACAATATAATATTTGAAAATTTTGAACCAAAAATTTAATTTAAAAAATATGGTGAAACCATATTTTTTAATGCAACATTATCTTTTTTAAATATTCTTCTTTACTTTGCTCTTTAACTGCAACATTAAAGCCTAAATTTTTTGCTTTTAATACACTTTCATCATCTTTAAAATGCATACAATAAACTTGTTTTCTTGATTTATCATCATAAATTTCAGTTAAAGTATTTAGGTCTATATGATGTGTGCTATTGTTTCCACAACAATCAGTATAAATCAAATCGTTTTCGCCTAATTTTTTTATTATGTTTTTTTGATATCTTTCATCGTTATTATCGCCCAAATAATAAACTTTTTTGTCAACAAATGAAATTTCAATAGCATATGATTTTAATTGTTCATTGTGTTTGATACTTTTGTATGTAAATTTTAGCATATTGTCGAAAATAATAACATTGTCATCAACAACAAAATCATATCTTGAAACATCTACACCTTGCAAAAGTAAAAGGTTTGTTATGTTTTGCTTATTTTCTTCATCTTCACTTTTTATAATAATTTTTGGCAAAATGTCATTATGATTTAAGTAAAATATTAAACTAGCAAGTCCACCAATATGGTCTGGGTGCATATGTGTTATTGCAATATAAACAGTGTTTACATCTTCAAATAAATTTAATTCCAACATTCTTTTAAATGACATTACACCACAATCAATTAAAAGAATTCTATTTTTTTCTTTTATGTAAGCACTTGTGTTTAATAAATCACTATTTAATAAATCTCCAATTCCAATAAATTTTAACATTTTAATCTCCTTTTTATCTAAATTTTTTTTTTATTAAATTTTTTTCTTTTCCATTGTTGCTTGGGACATAGTAAACTCTATCTTTTAAACTATTTGGCAAATATTGTTGTTTTACATATCCCCCATAATCGTGTGGATATTTATATTTGGTGTTAGGTCCATTTATTGATGGATGGTTTTTTAGATGATTTAAAATATTATCATCTTTAATGTTTTCTGCATCGTCTTTTGCCGAATTCAACGCAACAACAACAGAATTTGATTTTTCTGCTTCACAAGCATAAATGATAGCGTGGCTAAGTGGCAATAAACACTCTGGCAATCCCAAATTTTGTACTGCATACATAGCACTTGTCGCCAGTAAAAGTGCATTACTATCTGCCATTCCTATATCTTCGCTTGCGTGAGCAATAAGTCTTCTTGCAATAATTAACGGGTCGCAACCTGCACAAATCAGTCTTTGTGAATAATAAAGTGCCGCATCAGTATCACTTCCCCTTATACTTTTGCAAAAACAACTGAGCATATCATAAAATTGAGTTTCATCAATGGATAGTGCTTTTTTTTGTATACTTTGCTCTGCAACAGTTTTATCAATGACAATTTTTTTATCTTTGTTTAATGGGGTTGTTTTTACAGCAAGTTCTAATGCATTGAGCGCCATTCTTAAATCGCCCGAACTTGCCCAAGCCAAATGTTTTAAGGCATCTTCACTAACTTCAACATTTAAGTTGCCAAGTCCATTTGTTTTGTCTAAAACTGCTTTTTTCATTGCACCAATCAAATCGTCATTAGACAACGGCTTAAATTCAAAAACTCTACACCTTGAAACAATAGCTCTTGTCATAGAAGTAAAAGGATTTTCGGTTGTTGAACCAATAAAAATTATGCTTCCATCTTCTATTGCTGATAATACGCAATCACTTTGTGCTTTGTTCCACCTATGACATTCATCTAAAAGAAGATATGTTTGTTTGCCATACAATGTTTTGTTTTTTCTTGCTTCTTCTATTACTTGTTTTGCATCACTAACGCCACTTGACACTGCGTTGAGTTTTTTAAAATTACCATTTAATGTATTAGAAATAATATTTGCAAGTGTTGTTTTACCCGTTCCCGGTGGTCCGTAAAAAATACAACTGCCAATTTCGCCTGTCATAATAGCACGATTAAGTAGCATATTTTTACCAACAATATGTTTTTGCCCAACAAAATCATCCAGTGTTTTTGGTCTCATTCTTTCGGCAAGTGGTATTTTTTCCATATTTTCTCCACAAACATATTACCACAAAACACATTAAACTACAAGCGTTAGTTTGTCAATTTCATCAAGATTTTGTTTTGACACTAAATTGTAATTATAAAATTTAACATTATTTATAACAATATATTTTTTACTTTTAGGATTGTAATTAAAAGTTATTTCTTTTGTTTTTTTATTAAAACTATAATATATTGTAAAGTTTTCTTTTAGTTTAGGAGTGAATTTTATAAAATTGTTGTTTTCGATAATACCTAAATAATCTGTTTTTAGCCACAAATAAAAATTTAAACTAGACAATTTTTTTTGCTTATACAAAAAATATCCCTCTTCAAAATTTTCAATTTTATATTTTTCAATTTTATTTACATCTTCAAGAACAATTCTATTTGGTAAATAATAATTAATCAAATACTCTAATGTTTTGTTTTGACACTTTATTTGTAAATTTATAATATCATTTACTTTTTTGATATATTGTTCAACACTCTTAACAAGACTATTTATGTTTGGTTTATTATTTCCAATGTGTATAATAAAATTTTTCTCACTTTTTTGTTTTAGATTAAAAGTTTTTGCTATTTTTAAAAATGGTAATGATAGTTCATTACAAAAATTATTGGGATAAAAATATTTTAACTTTTCATTGTCAACAAAAAATATTTTTTCATTTTGCAAAAATTCTCTAACACATAATCCATTTGTTATTTTATTAAACTCATAATATTTGCCTTGCAAATTGTAATTATAATTAAATTCAATTTTTTGTGTTATGTTTGATTTGTTTGAAATTTTAAAAAATAAATACTCTCCATTGTTTATAAATTTTTTAACTACAATGTTAACATTATTGTTGTTGAATATATCACAAAGAAAATTGTTTTCTATTTTTGAACTAGGAAAAATCACTTCATTGTTGTTCTTGATTTCAAATTTATTAACATTTTCAACTTTTTTTACCTTAAATTTATTTTTTGTATTTATGTTTAAAGCCATTATATTATTTAATAATTTAATACTAACAAAATTTGTGTTCAACACAAAGTATTTTATTTTTTTTAACATTTTATAATATTTAAATGTATCTTCATTAAATATTAAATTGAAGTTAATATATTTAGTTGACAAAACTAACAATTTTAAATATTTTTTATCGTAATTTTTAACATAGAAAACCGGTAAATTTGGATTG
>CASFMG010000123.1 GCA_949295755.1 uncultured Christensenella sp. | reverse complement strand
TGATAATGCCATTGAAAAGTTTTCAACTGCACTTTTTGTTGCACTGTAACAGGCTTGAAAAGGAATTGGAATTTCTCCTGCAACACTTGAAATATTGATGATTTTGCCTTTACTTTTTCTTAAATATGGAATAATTTTTGATGACAAATTCACCACGCTAATCAAATTTATATCAAAAATTCTTTTAATCTCATCATTGTTAGCATATTCAATGGCTCCACTAATTCCTATGCCTGCATTGTTTACAATAGCATATATTGAGCCTTCTTTTTCATAGATTTTTTGAAAAATTTCGCACATTTTTTCGATATTTGTAACATCACAAGATAAATGTGTAAATTTTTCATTTGTAAATTCTTTACGGCTTATTCCATAAACTTTATAACCTTTTTCAGTTAAGTACAAAGCCGTTTTTAGACCTATTCCACTATTTGCACCCGTTATTATAATAACTTTACTCATACACTCACCATTATTAAAGTTTTTTATTTGTTACCGATAGTATTACACTTATTGGGAAAATTCTATTAAAAAAGTTTAACCATTTAATTTGATTTCCTACAATATACATAGGTTTTGTTCTTTTCTTTTTTAAAATTTTGTATATTTTTTTACTAGCATAATCTAATGTCATTCTCTTGCTTTCTCTGTCTTCAATTTGCTTTGCACTTTTTTCAATTCTATCGCCATACCTAAAGTTTGTTTCAATAGTTTTTACTCTGTTTTTGGAAAAATTTGTTCGTATATCACCAGGATTTATGCATACAACATCAACCCCACTATTTTTTAGTTCCATTCTAAGACCATATGAAAGCATACTAACAGCAGCCTTTGATGCACTATAATGCGTTCTAAAAGGAACAGCAAAAATTGAACAAGCCGAACTTATGTTAAATATCTTTGCACCTTTTTTCATAAATTTCAAAGCACCTTTAACACAACTAACAATTCCAAAATAATTTACATCAAACATACTTTTTGCTTTTTGTGTCTCGATAAGTTCTGTTGCCCCAAAAACTGCATATCCTGCACAATTTACCAAAACATCTATTTTTTTATAATTTTCTCCAATGACATTAAAAACTTGAAAAACTTGTTCTTCATTTGACACATCACAATTAAATTCGGTTGTACCATTTGTTACAGCACTTTTATCTAATGAAATAACAATATCCCCATCTTTAATATATCGTTCTTTAAGTGCAAATCCAACACCACTGTTTGCTCCAGTAATAACAACAACTTTTTTCATTTTTATCTCCCGCTTATTTAGTTTATCATTATTTTTTAAATTTGCATATAATTTTGACAAAATTTTTTTTGTGTGATAATTTTATAAAATAAGGAGAAAAAATGAACTTAGGAAGCAAAAAAACAATCTTAAAAGCGTGTTTAATTTTGCAAATGATAACATTTGCAATCTATATATTGTCTTTTATAACAATTATACCAAATTTGCAATACATTTATTATATTGCAGAAGTTTATCAGTTTGAAATAAAAATAAATTTATTTATTGTACTTCCAATTCATTTTATCATTTATACTTTGGTATATGGATTTTGTTTTTTTTACTTTCCAAAAAAATTATATCAAAACAAAGAAAATTATTATAAAAATATTATTATTTTAAAAATTATTTCAATTTTATTTGTTATATTTGATATAATAATAGCAATTCTTTTAATTATTTGTGCTTTTTCTAAAGATGATAACAAAGACGAAGAACCACAATATAAACGCAAAAATATTAAAAAAAAGAAGATATATTTTAACTCTGAAACACAAAAACAATTAAAACAATTAAAATCACAAAAACGAAAAGGCATAATCTCACAAGAATTATATGAAAAAAAATACAATGAAATAGTAAAAAACAATAAAAATATATAAAAATTATGAATTTTATTAAAAAAGAATTACAAAATGTAATTCTTTTTATTATTTTTGTTTATAAAAATCAACACTAACAGTTCCATAATTTTTTGTATCAAATAATTCAAAACAATCACAATCAATAATTTTTTGTTTAT
>CASFMG010000122.1 GCA_949295755.1 uncultured Christensenella sp. | reverse complement strand
TTTGTGGGTGTGCACATACTGGACAAACTTCTGGTGCTTTTGTTCCAACAACTATATGTCCACAGTTTCTACATTCCCATACCTTTACTTCACTCTTTTCAAACACTTGTCTTGTTTCTACATTTTTTAGTAGTGCTCTATATCTCTCTTCGTGTCTTTTCTCTATTGCTGCCACTCCCCTAAATTTTATTGCTAACTCGTGAAATCCTTCTTCGTCAGCAGTTTTTGCAAACTCTTCATACATATCTGTCCATTCATAGTTCTCGCCTTCTGCTGCTGCAAGCAAATTGTCTTGTGTGTTACTTAATTCATTTAGTTCTTTAAACCATAACTTTGCGTGTTCTTTTTCGTTGTCTGCTGTTTTTGTAAATAGTTCTGCAATTTGTTCATATCCTTCTTTTTTTGCAACACTAGCAAAATATGTATATTTGTTCCTTGCTTGACTTTCTCCTGCAAATGCTGTTTTTAAATTCTCTTCTGTTTTTGTTCCTGCATATTTATTTGTTCTTTTATCTTCAATAAGTTCAAGGTTATCGCCAGTCGCTTTACAAATTGGACATATAGGTTCTTGTCCATCTTCCACCATAAATTCTACACCACAGATTTTGCATTTATATTTTTTCATTTCTTTCTCCTTTTTCTCAATTTCTTCATTACAAGGTATTTTTTCTATTATTTTTTTTATGACATCTTTGGGTATTGTTTTATCATTATCTTCAAGCAAATCTTTTAAAAGTTTGTGAACATTGGCACTTTGTGGCAACATAAATCCTGCTTCTCTTATTAAATCTTCTGCCATAAGTCTATTTGATTTTTTTACTGCTACCAATAATTTATACAAATTGTCATCTTTTGTGTTTTTGGCTAAACAATTTGCAATACTTTCTGCTTTATTTTTGTTTATTACTACTTTGTTTAAAGCACTAATCACTTTTTTATCTTTTACTTGTTGTGGCGGAATTTCTAACGGCATCATAGAAATTGCCTTGCTTGGACAAGCCTTTGCACACATTCCACAACCAACGCACTTTTCTACATCAATAATACTATTTTCTGTATCAGTTGCACCATAAGGACAAACATATAAGCACAAACAATCTTTTGTACACATTTTTAAATTTCTTACTGCTACAAACTTTTTCATTTAATTTCTTCCCTCTATTTTTTCAAATTTAAAATTAGGCACTTTGCAAACAGGACAAATTTCTGGCAGTTCTTTTCCTATGTATACAAACCCACAAATAGTACAAACCCAAATATCAACACCTTCAAGCATAGAATCGCCTTCAACTTTGTATCTTTCAAGTAAATTTAAAAGCATTATTGTTACCTTTTCACTCCAAGTTTTTGCCCGTAATGAGCCTCTGTCATTCACAATTTTAGCAAATGCATCTACACTTTGAAAATTTTTATCAATGTCTTGTTTACATAATTGTATAAGGTTGTCTAAATTTGATTTATTATCATCAACTATTCTTCTTTCAAAATATTGAGATAATTTTTCAAATAGTTCCATTTCTTCAAACTTGTATTGTTTTTCACAGCCACGTGAAAGATTTGAGCATATTGTTGATAACATTTCGTTTGAAATTTTTTGCATATCTTCATTGTTGTATTCATCTTCTATTTTTTCTTTTACTTCAACATTTTTTTCTTGCAAAAGTTCAAACATAGATTTTGATGCACCACATAAAGGGCATTTCCAATCGTTTGGCAATTGATTAAAAGGTACTTTTTCTTTTAAATCATCATATATGTAACCACATATTTTGCATATATATTTCATTTTCTCTCCTTTTGTGAGAAGATTAACATAAACAAATAAAAAAAGTCAAATTAAAGTAATAGAACTGTATACTTATTTTGTAAAATTATCATTTGCATCAAAATATTTTTGTTGCTATCTTTTACAGATTTTTTGTTTTTGATATGCAAATAATAAGCATCTTCAAAATTTTTTATTGGATAATTATTTAAAAAGTTGTACTGACTATAAGTTATGGGAATTTGTTTACTTTAATGAAAATGCAATATTGCAACTAAATTTTGACACAATCTATCAACAAAAGTTATTTTTATAAAGCCTTTTTCTTTTATTTGTTGTTCAAAGAATCAATAAATAAATGAAAATTTTAAAAAAAATAGTTATTTTAACTAATAAACGAAAAAATTATATAATAAATTACATAACTTAAAATTGAAAACGAACAAGATAAAAACAAATTTTACGAAACAACATTGTTAAAAGTATTTAAGTATTTTGAAGCAAAAACTTCTCATAATAAAATAAAAGTAATTGGTTCTTTTGCACCAAAACGCAAAGAATTTACGCAAAAAACAAAAGAGTTTTATAACAAAAATGGATATATTGTTAAAAAGGAATTGTTTTCTACAACAACAATAATAAAAAAAATTTTAGACCCTAAAAAAATATTTTCTTGCAAAAATATAGATGGATTAAACTTTTTGAACAACACAAAAAAAAATGAGATAAGTTTATAAAAAATGACCTTTATTCAAGGTCATTTTTTTCATTTAAGTGCTTGACATATGCCCTACGGCGTTTATGTTGACGATGTTCGTAATTTTTCCAAAGTTGAATAATATGTAAATTATCTTCTAAATTTAGGTTTGTTTCACAAGATTTAACTCCGTGTTTAATAAAACTTTGAACCATTTCATACATAATTAGTGCAGGAACGCCTTTGCTTTGCCAGCCCGGTTTAACTGCAATAAGTGCCAAATCTAATTGTGTTGGTTTTTTTACTGCCTTTAAAATACTAAAAATACTTTTTATAGTTAATCTTCCCTCACACTTATTTATTGCTTTACTTAGAGATGGAATAGCAAATCCCCACGCTATTGGTTCGTCATTTTCATCAACAATCATACTCATAAAATCTAAACTTATGAAAAGTTTAAATTGGTCTATTATTTGTTTTCGTAGTTTATCTGTATAAGGGACAACGCCGTAAAGTGGACCATATGCATCGTCTAAAAGTTTAAATATAGGTTTTGCATACTTTTTAATAAATTTCTTTTTACTTGTTTTTTCGGCATTTTTTAAGTGGTATCTTTCTTTAACAAGATTGGCAACTCTTTTTGTTTTTTCATCAACTTCATTTGGAATTGTGATATTAAATTCAAGCCAATCCACTTCTTTTTCGTAACCACAATACTCAACTAAATCTTTGTAATAATCAAAGTTATACGCCTCTTCAAAGGTGGCAATTTCATCAAAACCCTCTATAAGCATTCCTTCCCTGTCCATATCGTTAAATCCCATTGGTCCGTGAACAGTGTCCATACCTAGTTTTTTTGCCCACTCTTCAACACTATCAAAGAGTGCTTTTGCAACTTCTTTGTCGTTTATACAATCAAAACGAGTAAATCTAACTCTTTTCTCGTTTGCTTTTTTGTTGTATGCCTTTTGCAAAATGCCTGCAATTCTTCCAACAAGTTCACCATCCTTATACGCCAAAAAATAAATTGCTTCACATTCATCAAACGAAACATTTTTCTTTGGGTCAAAAAGTTCAAATTCACTCATTCTCAGTGGGTGAACATATTGTTTTATGCCTTTATATAATTTTGTTGGAAAGTCAATAAATTTTTTTCTATCTTTTTTATTTTTTACTTCAATAATTTCTACCATAACGAATTTATTATAATACATTTTTTTACATTATTCAACTATTAAAATATAATTCTTTGACCAATAAATGTTTTTTTATAATCTGGTTGATAGTTGAATTAAGTTAGTTCAAGTTAGCCAGATTTTTTTTAATTCGCTATACATTGTGAAAGAGGAGGTGGTCATTTGGCATTTGTTACCGATAAAGGTTCTGTGCTATTAAATCCAAGTGAAAGAGCCAGGAAGTATTCAATAGAATTGAAACATAAAAAGGCTCTTACAAATTCTGGTAGAAGAAAAATGGACAAGAATGGCAAACAGAAACATTTGACAAAAGAACAGTGTGCATATCGTGCTGGGTATCTTGCACATCAAAAAGACAGTAACAAAGCATTTAGGGCTAAACACCCTAGATACAAGCGTAAAACAGCAATTAGATAAAGGAGTTGACTATTGAGTAAAAAGAAAGAATTTCCAAAAGATTTTCCATTTTGGGCTCGGTTTAAGTTAAACAAGAAAAGGACTACACTTGTTATAGATGAAGATATAGTTTTAAATAAGAAACGCAATAAAATTGAAGATGCTTTCGTTCATAGAGAAGCAACTCATAGTTATAAAAAAGATTTTGAAAAAATATATCCTAATCCAGATAAAACTGATAAAGAACCTATGTATTTGAAACGACCGAGAAAACATCCTAAAAGAATGTTTGAACCACATAATAAAAAGTTAGATATGCCTAAATATTTAAAAGACAGATATAAAAAAAATAATAAGTAGGCATAAAAAAAGAGTTATCGTTCGGCCTTTCGCCTTGTTCACTCAAAGTGAATCACTCATAACTCTATTTGAAATGTACAATATTTTTTATTATTTGTCAACTCTTTATTTTAAAAATTGTGACGACGTCGACACAAAATGTGCAATCGTCTTTTCAAAATTGAATAAAAACACTGTAAGTCCTACGAAAATGTAGTAATAGGCAAACAATCAATAGTTTAATTTGATTAAAAAAATTTTATGGTTAAGCCAAATAAAAGGAGAATTAAGATTATGGCAAACGCAATTAAAAGAATGATAAAAGAAGAAGGAATTGTTTTAGAGAAAATATTTAAGGAAGCAACAGACGAGTTCAGAAGTAGTGATGGTCGAATTGTTCCAGCACAACCTGATAGATACATATTAAAATGTGTTTCTGGTGAAGATTTTGACAAAGATACAGGTTTTGCACAAAGTACAGTATTGGAATATAGAGCAGACAAGTCAGTATATGACAAAGTTGTTGCATACTCACCTGTTGTTGTTAGATATGAAGTATCTAATTATGGAGCAAAGCCTATGGGCGTTGGTCTTAAAGAAACTACAAAATAAAAGGAGAATTTATGTACGGTAACGGAAAACTCATACTTGGAATATTGATTGGTGTTATTGCTGCAATTGCAATATTCTGTATAGCAGTTGGTATTGGTTGTGCTGCAAATGGTTTAACATTTGGAGAGCAAATTGTTGAATGGTTTGGTACAACAGCGTCCACTGGTGAAGAAGTCGAAGAAGTTGTTGATGAAGTAACTGAGGCACTTAAACTTATTGTAAGGTAATGTCCTATGATTAAACATATACTTTTGATTATTTTAATCATTGCACTAGTAGTGCTTTTTGGGACATGGCCGTTGTCTATTCTAGGCAAAGTGTTTGAATGGCTAGGCAGTGCAATATCTTGGCTTGCTGGTGCAATAAATTTCTTTGGCTGGAATGGCATTGTTTAGAATTAAAAAGCACTAATTGATAAACTCTCTGTCTTTTAGTGCTTTTTTTAAAAGGAGAATGAATGAAAACATTAAAAGTAATTGGTAATTGTTGTTTGGTGTTTCTTGCAGTAATTGGAATATGCGTTTCTCTTGCTTATGGGTATTATCACTTTTTTGTTGATGATATAACAATTGGTGTTAATAATATAGATAATCAAGTGGGATTTGATGTTGAAGAAATTGTCAAAGAAGATGATTTATCTGATGAAGAAGTCAATGCCTATAAGGACAGATATTTTTTAGAAGCCAATTATTATTCTAATTCAAAAGAGAATGGTATTGAATTACAAGAATTAAAGTTAAATTATTTTACAAGTTATGAACTTACCACTGCGGATTATCGTTCTACTGGAATGCAATATATTGGTGATTATCAAGGTTTACCATTGGACACATGGGATGGTAATACAGAATTAACATTTTATTCTGGTAACGACCGTTATTATGGCACTAGTGAACAAAGCGTATCGATTGCAAATAATTATGTAGATACAAGTTTTACATATTATGACTCAACTAATGGTATTAACTGGAGTGGGGTTACAAATAATAACGGAAGTATTGCAACGGAATTAAAACGTTCTACCAATTTTATTATAAAAATTGATGACAGGGCTTTTTCAATTGCACTTGATAAATATTTTGATAAGGACATTGGAGATGTCCGTAATATTTTTGGTATAGGTTGGAAAGTTGGTGAAAAATATAATCGTTATTATTATACTTATGGCTCATTGTTTCAGTCTTGTATGAATGCGATTAAAACAAATAGTGCTGGTTATGGAGACTACTATATAACCGTTGATTTATCTTCTTTGTTTTCAATTCGTGAGTATGATGTTGAAACTGGTAAATTCAAAACCGATGATGTAACAGATATTATAAAAACATATTCTGTCCTAAAATTTCATTATGACGAAAATGGTGCGAAAAGCAGCACTCAGTCATTTTTTGGTTCAATAAATGGTGATTCTAGTTACAATGTTGATGACCCTGTTGATACTACCTATTGGCAAGAAAGAGTTGTGTATACTCTTAACGAAAATGATTATTCTTACAGATATAGTGATACATACAAGGGCTATTTCTTGTCACTAAATATGGAATTAAAACAATTATTTGCAGATATGCCAAGAACAAAGGTATTTGTAAATATAGACTTACAGTCTGATTATTTGAAAGATAATAATATCAATGTTGTTGGCCTTGACTATAACGCTTTTGAAAACTTTGAGATTGATACTCTAACAATAACTGGCAATTCTCAGACATTATATCTTTTAGATAAGGCTTTATATGATACACAACTTCAAACTTTGAAATATTCTAATGGAATTACCCTAGATTTTGCTGAAAATGCAATAAATAACGAATATGTGGAGGTGGTTCTATGAAATGGTATACATATCTAATTTGCTTTATTTTCATTGTTGCAGGTGTATTTTGCGGAATTGAATTGTATAAAGAAGTTAAGGCAGAAAGTTATGTCAATGGTTCAATAGATATAAGTAATCAATTTAGTCAAGAAAATTTTAACTATTCTGCTACAAGTGTTGTGTTTTATCATGACATTTATGACGAAACTGATACTTACACTTTTGATAAAGAACTATTAAAAGTTGATGACTTTAATGGTAAAGATAAAACTTACCAAGTTGTGTTAAATGATTATATTCTAATCAATAGTGATATAAATGCAGGCTCTGTATTTACAACTTTTACAATAGATTTTTATGACACCAATGGAGAATTATTAAAAAACGCAGTTATGCAAATATCCATTAAGTTTTTAAGCAATAAAACACAACTTACATTGACAACTATTGGAAATGATAACGCGAGTTATCTTGAACAATATTTCGCTGACAATGGAATAAGACTTAAAGTAATAGAAATTTTATAAGGAGAAGAAAATGAGTACAAAAAAAGTATTAAGTATAATATTTAGTTTGTTGTTTGCTTGTGCTTTTGTATTTGTAATTGTTTGGTGCATTATAAACTTCAACAAGGTTGAAGAAGGAATTTCTGGCACTGGTATATATACACAGGAAGATATAAATAATGCATACAACGATGGTTATAATACCGCCCTAGAAAATAAGGCTGAATATGAAGAACTTATAAACAGTTATCGTGATACAATAACAACACAAACAGACCAAATATCACAGTTAAATAGTCAAATAACTGTTTTAACAAATAACAATAAAGATAAACAAACTCAGATAGATAATTTGCAAAATGTTAGAGATGAACTTCAAGAACAAGTAAATAGTCTTGAAGAAACTAATACAACAAATAGTGCAATTATCACAGAAAATGAAAAAACAATTTCTTCATTACAGACACAAATACAAAAATTACAAAATAGTAATGAAGATTACACTGATGAAATTGAACAATTAAATACTACAATAACAAGTTTGCGTAATTTGAACACGCAGTTACAATTAACAAATGAAAATAACGCAACTTTAATTTCAAGTTTAAATACACAAATAGTTAGTTTAAACAATCAAGTAAATGATTTGCTTGGACAAGTTGGAGATAATTCTAGTGTTGTTAGTGCTTTAAATTCTAAAATTGCGGAACTAGAAAAATCTATTGCTTATTATGAACAATATATTGCAAGTTTAGAAAGTGGTGAGCAAGTTGTTGCTACTTTTGAATTTAATGGTAGTGTTTACTCTATTCAGATATTGTCCAAAGGTGCATATGCTTCTGTAACAACTCCAACATCTACTGATTATGTTATATTTAATTATTGGACAGTTAATAATGAGCAAGTTGATTTGTCTACATATCCAGTAAATACAAATACAAAATTTGTTGCAAATGTAACAAAGAAATATGATGTTAAATTTATTGTAGATAACGCAGAATATGACAGTCAAGTAGTTACTGAAAATGGTTTTGCAACACTTCCAAGTGCTCCATCAAAGGCTGGCTACGAGTTTGACGGTTGGGCTATAAATGGCAATATTGTTGTCGATGTAGATAGTAAAGAAGTAACGCAAAATGTAACATATACTGCTGTGTTTACGAAATTACATACAGTAACATTTATGCGTGATGGAGTAATAAAATCTACACAAACAATAAGAAACGGCAATTGTGCAACAAATGTTGAAATTTCTAGTACTACATATGTTGTATTTAATGGATGGACATTAAATGGTGTAATTGTAGATGTAACAACACAGCCAATTTATGCTGATACAACATTTATTGCTGATATAACAAAATACTATGATGTAATTTTTATGGTCGACGATGAAGAATATGACCATCAAATAGTGGTTGAAAATGGTTATGCTGAAGTTCCAGAAATACCAGTTGATGGTGGTAATATATTTAAGTATTGGAGTATAAATGGTGTTGATGAAATAGATGTAAATAATTATGAAATTATAGAAAATACAACATTTATTTCTGTATTTTTATCTAGAACATGGGAAGTAATGACCTGGAATGGTTTGAACGAATTTGATGGAAGTAATGTTTGGAATATTGGAGATTCTTATTATTATTCAAATGGTTCTGACCAATATGTTTTAGATAAAAACACTAAAACTTGGAATATAATGACTTGGAATGGTTTTAATGAATTTAAAGGATATAATATTTGGACTGATGGCCAACAATATTATTATTCTTCTGGCATCTATCAATATGTACTAGATACTGAAACTAATACTTGGAATGAGATGATTTGGAATGGTGATTTGTCTAAACCAGAAGGTCGTTATATTTGGACTGATGGTGAGAATTATTACTATTCAGGTAGAAGGGATTATTGTTTTAAATTGGACATTGATTCTCATACTTGGACATCAATTAGTTTTTCTGGTTTAAATAATAATAATGATTTAAATCAATTTAATGGACTAAGTATTTGGTCAGATGGAATTAATACATATTACTCTATTTCAAAATGGACAAAAATATTTGATTCTAATACATTGACTTGGACTGAAATTGAATTTCAATTTCCAATAGATGAGAATACTACATTTAATGGTCGGGATATTTGGTCAAATGGTTATGAAATTTATTATTCATCTTATTCAGAATTTTTAGGTTCATATCAATATGTTTTAAATATAGAAACTCAAACTTGGTCAGAAGTAACTTGGAGTGGTGATTTTGTTGATTTAGATGCTGATTACATTTGGACTGATGGTGAAAATTATTATTATTCAAATGGTTCTGCCCAATATGTTATTACATTTTAATTTTTTGGATTCAGTAGAATGATAATCATAATATTTGCACCGCCACGGACAGGTAAAACCTGCTATATGACACATATGTTAGTCCAGAATATGTTTAATCGACAGCGTAATAGAAAAATGCAAACTGAACTTTTGGACAAGCAAGCAAACGGATTTAAAAACATAAGGACTATACCTTTACACTGCGTAAGTAGTAACTATGAAATAATTGGCAAAAAGTTTAGGTATAGTCCTAGATTTAGCCGTTTAATCAATCCATATAGATTGGGTTTTAAAAATAAGTTTGTAAAAACACATTTTAATCTGCCTTATGAATGCATCGGCATAACCGAAGCACAAAAATATCTTAATAGTCGGATGTCAATGTACTTCCCTGAGTGGCAATCTAGGTGGTATGAGCAACACGGTCATAACAATTTAGATATCTATCTAGACACACAAAGACCAATGCTTATAGATGTCAATATTCGAGAACTTGCACAGTTTATAGAGATTGTAAAACTTACAGTCCATACAGATAAACAAGGCAAAATTCTTAAAATGATTTGGAAGATAAGAAAGATTGAAAATAGCAGTCTTTTTGATAGATATATGTCATCTGGCAAGAAAGATAAAGAATGTTATGTGGAAGAAGAAGTTACAGCAGATTATAATGTTTTTGATTGTTATGACAGTCAGTCCTGCAAACCTAAATTTTATGACGGTCATTTGGATGAAGATATTGATTATAACGAGTCAGAACCAACAGAAAATACAATTCAAGGTTATATCAAGTACTTGGAAGAAAATGACGACGAGTTGCCAGAAAACTTTTATCAAAGGAGAACATCGAGATAATGGATTTTAAAAAGAATGAACTTATAAACAAAACTCTTGATGAGTTTTCGGCAACTTGGTCACATACTCTTGATACAGAAGATTTTATTGATAAAAAATTCTTAAAAAAAATAGATAAATATATCTACGCTAATTTAAAGAAAAAGTTTAAAGAAATTGAAATATATAACTTGCTATATCTTCAAGAAAAGGGCTTTGAACTTGGCATTTTTCAGAAACTAAAAATTTATTTTTCTGGGCTTAGACCCCTGTATGAGGCTGATAAAAAAGAAACATTAAAACAACAACGGCTTTGTAATAAGTCGAAGAAGAAACGGAAGCAAGCGAAGTAAACTTGTCAAGGAAAAAGAGCGAGTTTTATGCCCTGCGGGAAATAAATTCGCTCCCTTGACAAGATTACAAGCGAATACACTCTCCGCTTCAATTTCCCATTCTTTGGGGAATTGACGCCCAACGGCGAGTGATACTTGGGTCAAGGGGCGTTGCTCCTTGCAGGTGTGGACAGCGTCCACAAATAATGTATGAGTTAATACTCAAGCATTTTCGCACAAAGGCAGTGGGCTTGTCCCTGCCTTGTGCGAGAGTGTTACTCTACTTGACAATAGTAACACTCAACGGAATGATTTTTTAAAAATAGGAGTTTTTATGGAGAATATGCAACAACAAAAAACTGCCTATTACTTGTTTCAAAAAGACAGAATTTACAGAGAAAAAACTTTAACATCTTTGTATTTCAAGTCTAATAAACAAGTAGAAAAGAAAAGTAGTCCAATAGATATTGACGGAATAAGATATAAACTAAACACTGAAACTGGTGAAGTAAGTACATACAAAAAAAGTGAAGTGCTAAATTCAATGAATGCTTCACTTAGAAGAACAAAAATTTTAATGAATATGCTTCTCTCTATGAATGACTTTGACTGGTTCTGTACACTCACTTTCGATAAAGAACGAATTGATAGAACAGATGATTTACAAGTCTTTAATGCATACCAAAAGTATATCAATAACATGAAAAAGCAATTCCCTACACTTGGGTATATGTGCTTTCCTGAAAGACATGAAGATAATTGTATACATTTTCATTTGCTTATCAATGGAATTAGTACAAAACAGTTAGGGCTTGAAAACAGTGGTAAGGTTTGTTGTTCGTGGGCAAGATACAAAAATAAAATTGCAAGCAAAGCATTTTTTGAACAAACAAAAAATGACCACGAACTAACCGACACCGACGGACTTCCTGTATATAACATAACGACATTTACATATGGTTTTACAACAGCAACACGAATTGCAAGCAGAGAAAGATGTAACAGTTATGTTAAAAAGTATGTAGAGAAAGCACTAGGTTCGACTGAAATTTTTAAAAAGAGATTTTATTATTCTTCTAATCTTAATGTTCCAGCAGTAGTTGAACGACTTGTCGGTGCAGATTTTGAGTCACCAAAAACAATTACAGATTTGTGTTCTGTAAAGTATAACCCACATTTGCAAAATGCAGAGTATGTCAATTTTAATAGTGATTACAATGTATTGCAATACTGGGAAGATAACAACTTGAAAACTTGTATAGATAATGGTTTTATTCCTTTATCTGAACAAGAAAGTAAAAAAATAGGAGAAATATTTAATGAAAAAAGTTAAAAATAAGGCTCATAAACAAAATTATATTATTTATGATAAACCTTATGAAAAAATTAAATATCCACATTTTAGAAAATATAAAAAATCTAAACATCCAGCAATGATAACTAGTGAATATTCTGTGAATGAATGGAATTATAGAAAAGTTATGCATGGTAAAAAAGATGGACGACATACTAACGAAGTATTTTTTCCAAATCCTAATCCGCTGGATAGTAAACCCATGTACGTTGCTCGAAGAGTTCGTCATGACAATAAAAATAATTTTTCAAAATGGAGATATAACTGGAAAATTAGAAATAAAAAAAAGTAGTTCCCCACGGGCATAAAACCCATTTAGCCTAACGGCCGAACTACTTGAGCAATTTTTAATTGCTATAGGTATATTATCTTAATTTATAAAATTTGTCAAGATTTAAAAGGAGAAAAAATGGAAAATTTTATATGTAGTGATTTACAGTTTGAAGACAAAGGTTTGAATGAGTTGTGTAACTGCCTTGTTTCTTGTTATGGTAACAATCAGTACACTTTTGCAAAAACTTGTTTTAGCATATATAACATTTGGAGTTATTGTAAAGGCAATTATTTCAAAGCCAAAAATAACGAGTATTATAATAGTTATAAATTGCTTGCAAAATTTGGATTTGATAGAAAGTCAGTTTCAAGATATAAGTCTTGTTATGAAAAGTTTATTCAAGGTACAACAATAGAAAATGTTGCTGTTAAAACATATTTTTACGGTTTTAGTCCAAGTAAACTTTTTGAATTATTGCCACTTTCATATGAAACACTTGAAAATGCAATAGACAAGCATTTCATAACACCAGAGATGACAGTCAAGCAAATACGAGAATATGTTAAACAAATGGCTGGTGAAGATACAATAGATAAAGTTGTTGAACAGACTGTCGAAGAAATCAATGAAGATGAAATACCTGATGCGTATGATCCAAATAAAAAATATGAATTTTCATATTTTGAAAGCAAGAGTAAAAGTCAACTTTTAAATATTGTTATGACTTTGCAAACTGCATATCAAAAACTAAAAAATAAAGGAGAAAAACAAAAATGATTACAATAAACATAAATGAATTAGTTAAAGAAAATGAACAGTTAGTTATGCAAAATGAAATTTTACGGAAGAGAATATTGTCAATGATACTAAGTGACAATACTGAAATTACTAGATTAAATTTTAAAGTTGAACAATTAGAGAAAAAGATAAAAAGACTTTTGGCAGAAAACGCACGATTGTCTTTATATGTAAAATAGAATTTATTTTGGTATAATACTAGGCTGTTTGTTGGCCTAGTTTTTTTATATTAAAAGGAGCAGATTATGAGAAGAGAAATAGAAGTGTATAAATCTGCATACACAGCAGAAGAAAAATTAAAAGCCTTAAATTTATGGAAGTCAAGCACGATATCATTTGTTGCAAAAAGATACCATTGTTCGTTTGCAAGCCTATATCGTTGGAAGAAGTTATATAATGGTACTTTGGAGAGTTTAAAACCTAAGTTTTCAAGAAAGAATATGCTTCATCCAAATAGACATACAGACGAAGAGATAAAGCATATACAGGATTTGATTAGGCGTAATCCACATATAGGATTAAATGAATTGTATGGTAAACTCAGACTTAACTATTCATATCATCGCCACCCTATGAGTCTATATAATTTTCTACGCAAGCGTGGTTGGTATGGCGAAGTTAAGAAAAAGTCTAGATATATTCCACAGCCATATGACACACCAACACGCATTGGTGAAAAATGGCAATTAGATGTAAAGTTTGTGCCAAGAGAGTGTTATGTTGGGCCATACAAGAATGAGCGAAAATTTTATCAGTACACTGTGATTGACGAAGCAACAAGAGAGAGATTTATTTATCCATATCAAGAAGTATGCCCAGCAAATACAGTGGACTTTGTACAGCGTGCAATTATTTTTTATGGTTATCAGCCTAACATAATTCAAACAGATAATGGTTCGGAATTTACATATACACGGGAAACAAAACATGACCAAGAGCATTTGCTAGATAAGTTCTGCCGTTTACATAAGATTGAGCATAAACTTATTCGTCCACGCACGCCAAGACATAATGGCAAAGTGGAACGCTCACACCGAAGTGATAACGAACGTTTTTATAAATATCTAAGATTTTACTCATATGAAGATTTGTTACTTCAAATGAAAGCATATCTTAAACGGTCGAATAACATACCTATGTCAGTACTGAAATCTAGAGATGGCAAAACGGACTGGCTCACACCAAAACAAAAGCGAAAAGAATTATTGCTTTTGGACTGGGGTGTAATTGAATAGCCTACAAATACCACAAACTTAGTGGCAAGAAACTTGCCATATTTTTCGCTGTCAAAATTTCGCGACTTCCCCTAGGGGAAGTGTTTGAGATAATAAAAAGATAGTTAAAATCTTATCTTAACTATCTTAATCTAACCTAAATTAAATTTTTTTTAACTTTTTTGTCTCAAACAGTTGACATATTTGCATAAAATATAATTCTTTGACCAATAAACATACTTTTGCCCTTTGTAACTTCTAAAATTTTATCTACACTAACACCCAATTTTTCTGCTATTTTTTGATAATTATCAAGTGGTTGCACAACATAGCAATATTTATAAGGTTTAGGCAGAATTAAAATATCGTTTGTCTCTATCTCACTAATGTTGTTAATTGTTCTTAATTCTTGTTCATCTATTTTAAATTTTGAACAAATTGATTTTAATGTATCTTCATTTTTAACTATATAATATGGTTTTGTTTTTATGTTTATTTGCATAATCAAACTCTCCTTATAATAAAATATGATATGAAATCTTTATTCAAAACAGTTTTTATAATAATTTTTTTTACAGGTATAACAAGACTGCTTGGCTTTATTTTTAGAATTTGGTTATCAAGAACAATAGGTGCTGAAGCACTTGGAATATATCAAATAAGTTTTTCAGTATTTATGGTACTATTAACACTTGTATCAAGTGGAATACCTCTTATTATTTCACGGCTTACTGCAAAACATATCGCCAATAAAGATAAAAAGTTAGAATATCAAACGCTTACAACAGCAATTATAATTTCTTCAATATTAAGTTTAGTTATTTGTGCAATAGTTGTAATTTTCCAAAAACCAATATCTCATATTTTTGCTGATGATAGTTGTATGATTATTCTTTTAATGTTGTTGCCTGCCTTAGTATTCTCAAGCATATATAGTGCCGTTCGTGGCAATTTATGGGGACGAAACAAATATGTAACATCGTGTAGTGCCGAACTTTTTGAACAAGTGATGCGAATGATTATTTGTTATTTACTTCTTTGTGGAATTTGGCCAATATTTAGTGGTGCAGTTGGGGCTGCCCTTTCATTATCTATTGCCTGTTTATTCTCGTGCTTGTTTGTTATATTTTTATATTTCAAATCAGGAGGAAGGTTTGCAAAACCAAACAATTATAAAGAAATAATAAAAACCAGCACTCCAATAACACTTATAAGAGTTGCATCAAGTTTAATTCAACCAGTAATTGCAATAATAATTCCATTACGACTTGTAAGCGCTGGATATACATCAAGTCAATCTCTTAGTTTGTTTGGAATAGCAACAGGAATGACACTTCCACTATTATTTATTCCTATGACAATTATAGGTTCTCTTTCATATGCTCTTGTTCCCGATTTGTCTTCTGCACTTGCAAAAAAAGATGAAAATTACATTGCTTCAAGAACAACAACATCACTTGTTTTTTCACTCTTTGTAGCATTTTTCATTGTTCCTATATTTATGGGTGCTGGCGAAAACATTGGAAGTTTCTTTTTTGACAATTCGTATAGTGGAATACTACTATCTAGTTCGGCTTGGATAATCATTCCAATGTGTATAACAAATATTTCATCATCAATACTAAATGCAGTAGGACTAGAAATAAAATCTTTTAAAAATTATATTATTGGTTCAATTATGATGCTTTTGTGCATATGGTTTTTACCAAAATATGTTGGAATAAATGCTTTAACTTATGCAATGGGTACTTGCTTTACAATGTCTAGTATATTAAACATAAGAATGATTAAAAAACAAGTATGTCCATCCATAAAACTAAAAAAATACTTTTTTATGTTTGTTTGTTTTTTAATTCCAACGGCAGCAATTACTTCATTTTCAACAAATATTCTAAACAATTTTATGCCATTATTCTTTAATCTTGCAATTTCGTGTACACTCGGTGCGACTTTCTTTATTTTACTATGTTTAATATTCAATGTATTTAAATTTAGTTCAGTCGTTATATGGATAAAAAATAATAATTTGTTAAAAAATCCTATAAAGCACAAAAAAACAAGCCATAAAGTTTAAATAAATAAAATATTGCAATAATTTATTATGCTAACTTTAATAATTCGGTCAATTATAATATACTTTATCGTTTTAATAGTGTTTAGACTTATGGGAAAACGTCAACTTGGGCAAATGCAACCATTTGAACTTGTTTTAACACTAATTCTAGCAGACCTGGCTACTATACCAATGGCAGAAATTAGTGTGCCTTTAATTCACGGTATTGTTCCACTGCTTGCACTTTTAGTTATTCATTATATAATAACAATGATAACAAGATTTAGTCCAAAATTTAGCGAACTCATAAGTGGAAAACCTGTTATAGTGATAAATCAAAATGGCATAGATTATAAAGCAGTAAAAAAATTAAATTTGAATATTGATGATATCTTGGAAGCCCTTAGAGGTGCAGGATATTTTTCTATTGATGAAGTACTTTTTGCAATTATGGAAACAAACGGAAAAATGAGTGTGCTTCCAAAGGCAAAAAGCACACCAATAACGAAAGAAGATATGGGACTAAATAAACAAGAAAATAGTATACCAATAGCACTAATAAGCGAAGGGAAAATATTAAATGAAAACTTTAAAAATATAAAAATATCTAAAGAAGATGTGTTAGATTATATAAAAAAATTAAAATTAAACACAAAAAAAATTCTTATTTTTACACTAGACAACAATGGAATAGTTTATATACAAGAAATGCATAAAAGAGGACAAGCAATACAAACTAATTTAAAAGGTAAAAAATAAATGAAAAAATTTATTGCTATTTTATTTGTTGTTTTTATTTTAGTCGGATTATCAATATGGGAAGAAGTAACAATTGATAAATACTTAAATGATATACAAATCCAATCACAAGAACTAATGGATTTAACAAAGGACACAAAAAATATACAAACGGAAGAAATTTTAATAAAAGTGAACAAACTTGAAGAAACCTGGATACATCACGAGGAAATTTTATGTTTAGTTGCAAATCACAAAGATATGCGAGATTTGTGTGTTGAAATTCAACGACTTAAAGGAAATATAGAAGTTAATCAATACGAAGACTTTACTGCCAGTTTAAAAATAATAAATCATCTATCACAAGATTATCATAAAATAATGGGGTTAAGTTTTCAAAATATTTTTTAAATAATTAAACAAAAAATGATAATTAAAAGAAAACATAAAATAATACTTCCAATCATTATTGACAATCTTATTCTTTCTTTTTTTTCATATTCAATATTTTCAATATTATTTTCTTGAATTATTATTTCTTTTTTATTTTTATTATTTATATCATCTTTTTTATCTTTATTTTTTATTACTTTTGATTTTTGATTTTTTTCTTTTTGATTTTTTTCTTTTTGATTTTTTTCTTTTTGATTTTTATTTGAATATTTTGCAAAATTTGTTTTTAATCTTTCTTTTAATTCTCTAAAAATATTTGGTTCGGCTTCTTTTGTAATTTCTTTATCTTCTTCTCCAAAAAATTTTAAATCGTATTCTTTTCTTAAATTATCGTCTTTTAAAGTACTATAAATTTCATTTAATTGTGCTGTTTTATTTTGTGCAAAAGAAGAATCTCCCTTATAGACATCAGGGTGATATTTTTTTAATTCTTTTAAATATGCTTTTTTTATTTCACTAACATCTGCATTTTTATTTACATTTAATATTTTGTAATAATTATCCATTTAGAACCCTTTTTAAATATTTGCCTGTGTAACTTTGCTCGATATTACAAATTTCTTTTGGACTACCTTTTGCTATAACTTGCCCACCTGCGTTGCCACCTTCTGGTCCAAGGTCAATAATGTAGTCTGCACATTTTATAACATCTAGGTTGTGTTCAATAACAACAACTGTATTATTATTTTGCACCAATTTGTTTAAAATTGCAATAAGTTTTTTTACATCGTCAATATGAAGCCCCGTAGTTGGTTCGTCCAAAATATAAATTGTTTTACCTGTTGAACGCTTTGCAAGTTCGGTTGCAAGTTTAACTCTTTGTGCCTCCCCTCCACTGAGTTCAGTGGCGCTTTGACCAAGTTTAATATATCCAAGTCCAACATCATAAAGTGCTTTAACCTTAGTGTATATGCTTGGTATGTTTTCAAAAAATGCAAGTGCATCTTCAACAGTCATATCTAAAACTTCGGCAATGTTTTTGCCTTTATATCTAACTTGCAAAGTTTCATTATTATATCTTTTACCCTTGCAGACTTCACAAGGAACTGTTATATCAGGTAAAAAATACATTTCAATTTCTTTAACACCTGCTCCTTCACAAGCATCACACCTTCCACCTTTAACATTAAAACTAAATCGTCCAGCACTATATCCCCTTTGCTTTGCATCTTGCGTTTGTGCAAAAAGTTCTCTAATAGGAGTCCATAGTCCTGTGTATGTTGCTGGATTACTTCTTGGTGTTCTTCCAATAGGTGCTTGGTCAATGCAAATTACCTTGTCCAATTTTTCTATATTTTTTATTTCTTTAAATTTTCCTAAAACTTGACTTGCACCATTTAAAGTATTTGCAAGATATGGATACAAAACTCCATTTATTAAACTGCTCTTTCCACTACCACTAACTCCTGTGATTGCAGTAAATAAACCAAGTGGAATATCAACATTTATGTTTTTTAAATTGTTTTG
>CASFMG010000121.1 GCA_949295755.1 uncultured Christensenella sp. | reverse complement strand
AAATTTTTTGGTTTATTTTTTGAGTATATATTTTGCATATAATTTTTAACAACATCAGTTGGTTTTCCGCCTCCTACTGTATCAATTTTTTCGTTATCAACATTTCCAATCCATACTCCAACAATATCACTTGATGTAAATGCAATATTGTAGGCGTCTGTGTTGTATGTTTGCCCAACAGTTCCAGTTTTTGTTGCAACTTCAAATCCTAAATCGCCAAGTTTTCGTCCCGTTCCTTCTTTTGCACAGGTTTTTAGCATATCAGTCATAAGATATGCTGAATCTTCTCTTAAAACATTTTTTGCATTTGTTGTATTTCTATAAATAATTTTTCCATTTTTATCAGTTATATAGTTGATAAATTTGGGCTCTATGTATTTACCAAGATTTGGAAAGATTGAATATGCTCCCGTTAGTTCTTTAAGTGTTGTTCCGTATGTCATTCCACCAAGTGCTAAACTTAAATTTGTATCGTTTTCATCAAATTCAATGCCACATTTTTGTGCATAATTCATTGCTTTATTTGTTCCAACATAACTTAGTACTTTGACAGCAGGAATGTTAAGTGATTTGCTAACACTTTCTCTAACAGAAACATACCCACTATATACATCGTTTATGTTTGATGGAGAATAACCATTTATATCAATTTTTTCGTCATTTATTTGCGTTAGCGGGGATATTATATTTTCATTTAGCGCAGGTGCATAGACCAGAACAGGCTTAATTGCTGAACCGGGTTGTCGTTTGGCTGAATATAATTTTATTTTTGAATTTCCTTTATATGCTTCAATATGTCCATTAGTTGAAATTGATATTCCAGCATAATCATTTGTGTTACCATAATATGATAAACTATTTGATAAACTCTCTTGTTTTTCTTTATCATAATAAGTATATATTTTGTATTCTCCTATTGCAATTTGTTTTATTGGCATATTTAAAATTTCACTTGCTTCGTCTAGACACGCAAATGTGTATGAATTTAATGAATTGTTGGCAAGGGGAGTTATTATTGTTTCAATTTTTTTTAATTTGGCATTATTATATGTATCAAAATCTATTTTGTTATCTTTAAGCATTTCATTTAAAACAATATTTCGTCTTTGTGTCGTTTTTTCTATGTTTTTTGTAGGTGAATAAGTATTTGGTGATTTAATCATTCCAGCAAGTGTTGCACTTTCAGAAAGAGTTAAATCCTTGGCGTGTTTGGAAAAATAATGCATACTTGCATTTTCTATTCCATAACAATTATCTCCAAAATATATAATGTTTAAATAATATTCTAAAATTTGGTCTTTTGTTAAATTTTTCTCAAGTTCTTTTGCAAGTACTATTTCATTTATTTTTCTTGTAAATGTTTTTTCATTTGTAAGGTGTGTGTTCTTTATTAGTTGTTGTGTGATTGTTGAAGCACCTTCTTTAATTTTAAATGATGTTATGTTTTTTATCATAGCAGAAATCATTCGTTTATAATTTAACCCGTTATGGTTATAAAAGTCTTTATCTTCAATTGAAATAAAGGCTTGTGGGGTGTATTCATTTAATGTATTTAATTTAACAAAGTTAGTTCCGTTGTTTTCATCTTTTATTGGACAATTGTTTTTGTCATACATTTCAACATATGTACTAGAATATTTTATTTTATTCATATCAAATTGAACTTTATCTGAGAAAAGATATGTTAAACCTATAATTATTGAAGCAGTAGCAACAACAATCAAAAGTGCTATTATTGTAGATATAAAAATTCTTTTTATTGTCCTTTTCATACCTATTTATTATGAGTATTTATTATGTAATTATCATTAAAAATTAAAAATTTATTTTTTTATTGTAAAACTGTGTTATTATGTAGTATAATAGTGTGTTTAATGGAGTAAAAATGCAATATCACATAGTTACATATGGCTGTCAAATGAATGTTCACGAATCCGAAAAAATAGCAGGTATACTTGAAAGTATGGGTTATTTATACACCGATAAACGTGAGAATGCCGATATTATTGTTT
>CASFMG010000120.1 GCA_949295755.1 uncultured Christensenella sp. | reverse complement strand
TTGATTGTTCAATCAAGTATTTCAAGTGTTTCCTTCGTTGTATTTTTTCAAATCTTGCACTTCTAATATTTCGTTCTCGTTCAAATTGTTTTATCCTTATTTGCAAAGCAGTTTGAATGACAATATTTCCAAGTCGTCTATATAAATCATCTTTATATTTGTCAAAGAGTAAATACTTATTTGGCTTCATTTTGTTCTCTTTACATATCCTTGCAATTTCAATATCTTGCTGTCTTAATTGACTTTCAAATTCAAGTTCTTTAATACACATATCTCTTCGATTTCGTATCAAACAAGTAGTGATATTGTCAACATCATTTTTGAGTTTTAACATATTTTCGCTGTCGTATCCAAGTCGTCCGTCTTCTGGTAAGTTGCGAGATAGCAAATCCATTTTTCTTGCAAGTTTTGGATAAAATGTTATATCCTTTTCAAAGATAGTTCTTGTTGAATTTGTAAGGTTATTTCTTAACTCTTTAATCTTGTTTGCAGTCGTTAAAAAAAATAGCTCAAAATCTACCTTTGCTTTTTCAATAAATTGCTTGTTTATCTTGACATCAGAAAAGTGCAAATCTTTGTCTTTGCTTTTGTATCTAGTTGGCTTGTTTTCAAAAAATGAAAAGTGAATATGTCTATGTTCTGTGTTCTCGTGCAGTCCTGCAAAATATGTAATGTTGTCAATGTCAAAACCTGCTTGACTTAAAAATCTTGGAAATTGCTTATTGAAGAATTCTTGTGCCTGCCAAACATCATTGCAATATGTTTTTCCAAACACTTCTTCAAAAGAGATAAATCCGTGCCAAATTGGGCTTTGAGTGGTAGAGAGAGTATTTCTTAAACTCTTTATCTCTTGTGGCGAATACAAGCCATTTTTGCCAAATATTCCTTTACTTTTCTCATTATTTCCAACATACTTCACAAAGTCATATACAGGTTTGTTTGCAATTCCTGTTTGAACATATCCAACAAAATCATAATTTTGATTAGATGAGTAAAACTTTCGCTTTTCAACATACTTTTTGTATTTGTCTTCATTTGGATAATCCGCTTTGACGTGGTTGATTTTGAAAACAATATTATTACTCACTTCTAAACTCCTGAATGTCATATGGTGCTATGTCATATTTTCCGTTTTCCAATTCTTCTTCGTCAATTGGATACCTGAAAACATATTTTGTAAGTAGTGCAAGAGTTCTTATGGATACTGTCATATCTTTTTTTAAGTATCGCAATATCTCTTTCATTGTATAAAGTAGTTCTTGTTCAAATTTTTTGTTTGACAAATTCTTTTCTTGTAATAGGTTGTTGATTTCAATGAGTTCTTTTTTGGCATTTATTTGAGAGTTTAAATGATTTTCTAAACAGAAGTTAAAGTATTCATTAACACTTCCAAATTTTGAGTTTAGATAATCTTGATTTAATCGTTCCACCAAATTGGCGTCCTTAAATCTAATTGTTTGTTGTTTGCTTATTGTATTTTTCATTTAGTTCTCCTTTAAGTAAATTTTGTTTTGCTTTTCGACTTTCTATTATCTGTATTGTGAGACCGACATATCTCGCTGTTGCTTTACACCTCCTGTTTTTAAGATTTTCTATATTTTTTTCTATATAAAAAAATAGACCTGCCAGCAAAGTCCATTTTTTCTTTTCTCGTTCTTCAAATTATTGTAAGGATACAACTTGATGTCAAAGTGTTATATCAAATGATATTGATTTATTCTTTCACAAAAGTTTTTTCTCCTTCCCACATATATAGGATTTTTTAACTTTTTACATAGCATTTTTTGTCAGTTTTTGTATAAAGTGAGTTTGAAATACTCGTATAATAAAAAATATACTATACAAAGTATAGTATAAAAAAATTTAAAAATTTTTGAATTTTTTTTGAAAAACCCATTCAAAAGTTAGTTTTTTTCACCCCAAGTGCTATTTTTGACATAGCTCAAGCACTTGTTTTGATATGTGTTTTTTATATATCTGTTTGCTTGTTCCAACTTTATCCACATATATCCATTTGGTACGGAGATATGATTATCAAGCACAAACAAAGAAAACATTGCTTTGGCTCTGCAAAGTCTGTAATCATAGTCATATCTTTGGTTTATGTATCTTTTCTTTATCTTGTAATTGTCAGAAAATATGTATCCTTTGTATCCTTGTGATATATCTTCACCAAAAATATTGTTTGCAAGTATCATTGACCTGTCATTGAGTTTGGTTTCAATCTTTAATGTTGTTTGGGGTAGAGAGAACTTGCACTTTGATATTGGTTTGTATTTCTTTGCTTTGTCTTTTTGAGCATAGTTTGTTTTGGCTAAAACATAAAACTCATTATTTTGTTTTGAAAGTATAACCACATTCAAAAAGGTATTCTCGCAAGGCAAAAACTTCTCCTTTTCCAAATTTACAATATATGAGTTTTGGGTTTGTTTTCCTTTGTATGTTTTGTTTGTTTGAACAGTCAAAAAACCATTGTTTTCAAGCCATCTTAAATCGTGTTGAATTGTTCTTTCCGTCACAGCAAAATGCCAAGCCAAATTTCTTATCAAAATCTTTCTGCCTTTTAGATATTTCAAATATGCAAAAAGTTTTTTAATCCTAAAATCTCTGGTATAGAAGCACTTAATTTTTCTTTCTTCAATGCCAATATTTTCGCTTTCTTCGTCAAAAAGTTGGTCTTTGTCAAAGTATAACCTAACACCTCTTTGCCCTTTGAGATATGATTTGTTTATCCTTTTCCTTTCTTTAACTCGTTCTTTTGCTTCTTCAATTCTTATCTTTTCTTTGGTCTTTCTATCAAAATACCTATAATCATCTGGGTCATATATAATCATATTTTCATTATATCACAAAGTCATATTTTTTCAAAGCACACAAAGATTTTTGGCAACAAAAAAGCACGATTGATTTCGTGCTTTACATTCTACATTATCATACCATCTTCTTCTTGAATTTGATAATTATTTGGAATATCTGAATGACCAAATGCAACTTCAAAAAAATCATATGCAGCATCTCTGCCAAATCCACATTTTTTTAGAATTAATGCATATTCTTTTTGTGATTTATCTTTGAGACAATCTATAACATTATTCATTTCTTCTTTATACTCATTTAGTTCAATCTTTTTTCCATCATACCAATCATCACTATAATGTTTTCGATAGTCAGGAATGTTTAATCTCTCGTATGCTTCTTGAATTATGTTTGATTTAATTTCATCTAGTGTAGGATGACGAGTTATATTTTTTTCAGCAATTTGTTCTGTTAAATAAATATTGTTGTAATTTTCTTTTATCCACTTTTCAAGATAGTGCACAGTATTCTCATCTTTTACATAAGATGATACTTTTTCTAATAAATCATATGTGGTATAACTTTCAATCAAAGAATTTGGGAATTGCTTTTTTGTTGCTTCATAAACAACATTATAATTATCCAAAGCATACTTAGCTTGCTCATAATTATCTGCTTTCAAAGCACATAAAGCTGATTGACAAAATAGAATATACACTTTTAATTCATTAATCATATCATCAATTTTCTGTTCACCAGCAATCGCGTTCCTTAAATAATCATAATCTGTTTTATAATCAGAAACCAGACCAGTTAAAGATTGCATTGAAATCAAATCATTAAAATGTTCAATAAAATTTATATGCCAAGCCAGCCCATCATTTGAATATTTATAACCATTTTGAAAAATTTGTTTGCACAAATAAAAAATAGAGTTGTTTTTACTGACAATTTCTGTTGTTATATTTTTTCAAAGCACACAAAGATTTTTGGCAACAAAAAAGCACGAGTTTAATTTCGTGCCAGCATTTTGTTTTACATTTCAAAGTTGTCTTTTGCTGCGCTTTCTTTGTTTTCTTTCATCTCCAAAATATTTTTGTAGTAGAACACTTGGAGTAGTAAGTTGCCCGTTGCACCAACAGTGTTGTTTTCCAAAAATTCTGGTATTTCATCAAGTGCAATAATTTTTCTTGTTATATCTTCGGTTTCTTCCAAATATTGCACGCCTAAATCTTCAATTTCTGCAAAGTAAGCAATTATATTTTCATCAGTAAGTCCAGCAGTGGTATGTCCTGATTTCATAACTTGTTTTACATTTTTTACTTTTGCACCAACTTCTTCAAAAATTTCTCTTTTAACATCGCTTTCCATATCATTTTGATGTTCAACAAGACCAGCGCACAAATCATAAGTATATGCGTTTAATGGGCTTCTAAATTCATAATTTAGCACAACATATGTTTTTCCGTTTTTCTTGAAATATGGCAAAACTTTGATTGCGTCAACGTGTTCTATATTTTTACAGCCAAGTTGGTCCAAACTTCTTCTGGAAGCGAAATAATATATTCTTGTTTTTCCATTTTCCATCAAAAATGTTGATTGATACATATTCAAAAATTTTAAATCTGTAAGTTGTTTTACTTCAATAAGTTTACTTTTCATAAAATCTCCACATTGATATTTTATCACGTCATATCAATTATTTCAATATGTTTTAGAAATAAATATAGTAAATATAAAAAGAACACGAGAGTTAATTCGTGTTCTAAACAAATTTATAATTTTTGGAATAATTCGTCTACTTCTTGGTCATTTTTTAACTTTTCTTTTTGATTTATTTCTTCTGAAAGTGATATTAATTTATCTTGTATTTTTTTAGGTATATTATTTGCAGAATTCCACAAATCAAAATGCCAACCATAACACTCAGGAGAATTCCAATATTGGCTATATTCTATATCCAACTCGGAAACACAAAACTTATTAAATATTTCAACAATAATTTCCGATTTTTCCGGAGATTTTGTTAGAATATCATACATAGATTTAGTAATTAAATCAATATGGCGACAATCTTCAAAATCCCTTCCATATTCGTCAAAGCCAAGTTCATGCCAACGATATGCATATTTTAAAACATATTCCACATCTTTTTTGTTATATAATTGGCCGTTTTTTTCCTTAATAAAATTATCTAAATCTTCTTTTTCAAAACCAACATTAGATGGTCTTTCTTTATATTCCATAAACACCTCGCATATTTTTGCAATGGTATTCTACAACAAAAATGACAACTTGTCAATATACTTTTTTATTTTTGTTATTATATTGTAAAATAACAAGATATGTGTTATACTTTGTAAAGTAACAGGGGCGATTATGGAATTAGAATTTGATTGTGAACTTGCAGTTCAAAGAGTTGTTGACATTATTAATAAATATTATACTCAAACAAAAGAAATTGAAACTATTGATAAAAAAATTGGCAATGATATAGTCACAGACATTGATATTTTTATGGAAAAAAGTATAATCGATGAATTATCAAAATTTTATCCAACACATTCATTTAATGCCGAAGAACAAGGCGAAATGATTAAAGACAGCAACGGCGATTTTTATGAATGGTTGATTGACCCAATTGATGGAACAATAAACTTTGCAGCAGGTATGCCAGAATATGGTGTTGTAGTGGCACTTCAAAAAAATGGAGAAACTATTCTTGGTGTGACAGTTTTGCCTAAAATAAATGAAG
>CASFMG010000119.1 GCA_949295755.1 uncultured Christensenella sp. | reverse complement strand
TGTAAAGAAGTTTGTAACAATGCTGTTTGGTCTAATTTTTCTGTATTTTTTAAATTTTCCAACTCCTTCTAAAAGTTTATCAAACCTTTTTGCCCTACAATTTCAACGCACGAAATCAATTCTGTTTCTTCGAGATTATTTTTACCAATTTTATCATATATTTCCACCAAAAATGTTTGTTCTGTTTCATCCGTTAATCCAGCCGATTTGTTCATAATGGGAGAAAGAGGCATAATTTTTTTTACTTTTACATCCCCTAGTTCTTCATTGAGTTCTCTAACAATAGCATTCGTAATAATTTTTTTATTTTGTAATTTGTTTGTCAATGTCATTTTCATCAATTAAGCCTGCGAACAATGAGCATTTTTAAAGCAAATCTATATTGAAATGCAACTATAAATACAGCCTTTCCGTTTTCATCAATATAATATGACAACATAGAAAAAGCATCTGGTAAATTATCGTGCTTTTGTTTTTTTTGTTCTAGTAACTTGAATGTAATTAAATTTCTCACCTGTTTTTGTATTTATAAATCTTCTTTCATTCATAGTTACAAAAAATGTTTTACCTTTTTCACACACTTTCTCACTCTCTAATTTCATTGCTTCTATATATTTTTTCCCATATTCAGATAAAAAATTACATTCTTCCTTATATCTTGGTATTTTTCTCATAATTTTCCTTTAAACAACTCGCAAGAAGCATAACTTAAAAATTTAATAAATCAATAAAATGGAACTTTTAAGCACAAATTATGATTATCCGATAAACATAAAAATATGTTGCAATTTTTTGATATTGCAAAAATTGTTTGGTATAATTAAGTTATGAAAAAATTTTTACTGCTCTCTTCATTTATAATTTTTTTTGTTCTTTTTATTTATTTTGTTTTACCAAATAATGTTAAACAAAACAATGATTCCCAAAATCTTAGTGTTTGGTGGTGGGATAATAGAATAGATAATTCCTATCTTGATTTTGCAAAACAAAATGATGTAACAGAAATATATTTATATGCATCGTCTTTTAATGAAAAAATAGCAACGTTAATAAAAAATGCTAAAACCAAAAACATTAAAGTTTATTGGCTAGCAGGAAAATATGAATGGATTGAAAACTATTCATTGCTTGAAACAAAACTAAATGAATATTTAGCATTTCAGGAACAATACAATGATTTATTTAGTGGTATACATTTTGATATAGAACCCCATCAACACCCAGAGTTTGAAACAAAACGAGAAGAAATTCTATATAAGTTTATAGATTTGACATACAATTTAAAACAAGATTACAGCAATATTTATATTGAATATGATATACCTTGTTGGCTTGATGATATCATTTCATATAATGGTCAAAACAAAAAAACATTTGAATACATTTTTGACAATGCAAACGCAATAACTCTTATGAGTTACCGAGATAGTGCACAAAAAATATATGATTTTGCTAAAGATGAAATAAATTATGCTAAAAGTACAAACAAAAAAATAAATTTAGGAGTTGAAACACAAGATGTAAAAGATGATAATGTTACTTTTTTTGAAGAAGGCAAAAAATATTTAAAACAAGAAATAAATATATTAAGAAATATAATCCCAACAAATTATGGGATTGCCATACACCACATTGAATCTTGGTATAATTTAAAAGATTAATTTTTATCTAATAAATTTTAATAAAATTCAAATATTTACCTTTCAAAATTAATAATTACATAAAACGAAAAATTTAAAAAATTAGCAAATAAACAAAAAACCACATTTCTTGTGGTTTTTTGTTTTGTTAAATTATATCACAACAAAATTCATATTCATTTACTTGCGTGTCTATTTGTGTTTGTATTAAAATGGACGAAACATATTGTGAAGTAATTGGTTCTTCGCTAGAAGTATAAAATTCTACTATAATTTTATATCCATCCTCTTGCCAACTTACCCTATTATACTCAGTTTCATAATCTCCTTGCATTGTACCATTTATAACTTTTTTTGCACTTTCAATAACATTGATTTGTTTAACAGTTACGCCGTCATGTTTTACTATCAATTTTTGAGAACTATTCATATTTAGCAAAACGGGACTTGAAAAATACGCTCCAATTTTGATTAAATTACCTGTTGTATAACTTTGTTGTGTTATATATCCATAAAGAACATCGTCCTCGAACCATTTATGCAATGCAAAAATTGAAGCATCGTCATCAGTTGAAGCACTTATATCAATGTATCCTTGGTCTTTGTTTGCCTGACTTGAAATTTTAACTTTTGTTACTCCTTTGGCATTAGAAAAATCTATATTTTCAAATGTTATAGAATAATAATTATTTTTAAATACGTTTTCATCTTTTAATTCTTGTTCAGTATAAAAATGTATTGGTAAAACACCTAAATTTATTACACATTCAAAATGTTCTTCTATACCTTCACTTACATTTGGTGCAACATATTTATAACTTCCATATAATCCTGTCAACTCTTTCCCGTTTACTAAAACTTTTGCATTTGAAACATCTATTCCACTAACACCAACATCTTGACACAAATTTATTATATTAATTCTTTTTGAAACATTTGCTTTTCCCACTTCGCAAGATGTTGAATAACTACCATTACCATTGTCAATATATGCAGTTGTATTTTCTATTGAAGCAGTTATTGTGTTAATTTTCATATTTAGTAAATCAACATAAATTAAATTTTCGGGATATAGTTGCATTGAGTAATTTATTTGATTAGCATAATTTTCTTCATCGCCATCATCAATACATTTATATTCGTTTGAATTCAGCGAACCATGACCATATCCAATTATACTTGAACTTGTTTCTCCACGATAGTTATGGTTATATGTGTAATTATCTAAAATTAAATCCGTGTAATAATTATACCCTTTTGTTGAAAGCATTTTTAAATTTGCAC
>CASFMG010000118.1 GCA_949295755.1 uncultured Christensenella sp. | reverse complement strand
TATTTGTTTCAGCAGAAAAATATAGTGGTGATGAAAATAAACGAGTCTTTCCTTCGTCAATATATGCAATAAAATCTTTTATTCCACCTTCATAGTGGTATTCGTTGTGATTGCCTGTTCTTTCATCAAAAAGAGTAATCTTTAAACCTTTATTTAAAAATGCAAGTTCTTTTATTCTTCTGTTTATTGTATCGTACGAAAAAGTTAAATCACCAAACATTCTTCTGTCCGGTAAAAAAGTAACTGATGTACCTTGAAGTGTAGTTGGTCCAACATCGTGAAGTTCACATAGTGGAACACCACTTTTTAATTTTCCGTTTATTTCACGAGAAGAAAATTCCATAAAATATTTTCTGCCATCTTTGTTTACTTCAACTTTAAGCCATTGGCTGAGTGCGTTTGTAACCGATGCACCAACGCCGTGTAATCCACCAGAATAACTATAACTTTTATTGTTAAATTTTCCACCAGCGTGAAGTTGTGTAAAAACCACTTCAACACCCGATTTTTTTAATGTTGGATGCAAATCAACAGGTATACCCCTACCATTATCACAAACTGTTGCACTGCCATCTTTGTTTATTGTTATGCTAATTGTATCTCCAAAACCATTTGAAATTTCATCAATACTATTATCAACAATTTCCCAAAGCAGATGATGAAATCCTTTTGGTCCTGTTGTACCAATATACATTCCCGGTCTTAATCTAACGGCATCTAGGCCTTCTAAAACTACTATATCTTTTGAATCATACGAACTACTATTTGTCATTTTATCACCATTATAAGTTTAATTTAAAATAAATACTAATACTATAATAAGACAATTTTTTGTTTTTGTAAATGTTTTTTTTAACAAATTAGTTATAAACAATTTAACAATTTTTATAATGCAAATGTTTTTAGCGTATATAATTTTTACTATAATTGCATAAATTAAATTGACTACACAAAAATAACAAATTTATATTCAAATTTAATTTAATGGAGAAAAAAATGAAGAAAAAAACAATAGTTTTAACAGGTGGTGGAACTGCTGGACACATAATGCCAAACATAGCATTACTACCATATTTAAAACGACATTTTGATAATATTTTTTACATAGGCACCAATGCAATGGAAAAAGACATTGTAACAAAAAACAACATTCCTTTTTATGAAATTAATGCAACAAAATTTGTTAGAAAAATATCACTAAACACCTTTTTAATACCATTTAAACTAATAAAAAGTGTTTGCCAAGCAAAAAAAATATTAAAAAAACTAAAACCTGATGTTATTTTTTCCAAAGGTGGATATGTGTCTGTTCCTGTTTGCATCGCTGGAAAAAAATTAAAAATACCTGTTGTTAGCCACGAATCAGATTTGAGTATGGGACTTGCAAACAAAATAATATTAAAATATGCAAATGTTGTTTGCACAAGTTTTGAAAGCACTGCGAAATTAAACAAAAAATGTGTTTTTACAGGTTCACCAATAAGAAATCAAATTTTTAATGGAAATAAACAAAACATAATTAATAAATTTGACTATGACCAATCAAAAAAAACAATAATGTTTATGGGTGGAAGTTTGGGGGCAACTGCAATAAACGAAGCAGTTTATAGTTCAATAAATGACCTCACAAAATTATATAATGTTTTGCACATAAGTGGAAAAAATGGGAAAAAAATAACAGCAAAAAACTATTATCAAGTTGAATTTTGCGACAATATTGAAGATTTTTTTGACCTTTGTGATGTTTGTATTTGTAGAAGTGGTGCAAACACAATTTTTGAACTTGCCAGCATACAAAAAAATATGCTTTTAATTCCCCTTCCAAAAGGCAATTCAAGAGGCGACCAAGTGGAAAACGCAAAGAATTTTGAAAAGAACGGACTTGCAAATGTTTTGATGCAAGAAGATTTAAACACAACCAACCTATTAAATTCTATTGAAAAAACTATAAATAATACAAATACATACTCGCAGAACTTTAAAAAATTAGACTTTAAAAATGCCAACAATAAAATTGTTGACATAATACAAAAACAAATAAAATAATTATGTTATTTTAGGATAACCCATTCCTTCTAGATTGTAATTATGACAAATAGATTTGCAACATCGAAGTAATAACTTCTTTATTTGGTCGGGATTATAGTTTGGATATTTTTGAATAATTAAAGCGCAAATTCCAGCAATCATAGGTGTTGCTACGCTTGTGCCACTTAATTTAATATATCCGTTTTCCTTACTGCAAGAAGTTATGTCAACACTTGGAGCAACCAAATCGGGCTTTATATTTGAAAAAGCAGGTCCTCTTGAAGAAAATTCTGCAATTTCAAAAAAACTTTCTT
>CASFMG010000117.1 GCA_949295755.1 uncultured Christensenella sp. | reverse complement strand
TTGAAAAATAAAAATAAATTTTATTTTTTTCTTTTATTTTTAAAAAAAGTTTTTAAAATATTTTCACATTTATTATTTTTTAAAAAATAATGATTTGTTTTGTGATTTAATTTTAAATTATTTTCCATAATTCTTTCAAATATGTTTTCATTATCATTAGTATCAACTGCACCGTAATATACAGTTTTTATTCTAGAATTTACTATTGCTCCTGCACACATAGGACAAGGTTTTAATGTTACATATATTTCACAACCATCTAATCTCCACGATTTTAATTTTTTACACGCTTTTATTATTGCATCAATTTCTGCGTGGAGAATTGCATTTTGTGTTTTTTCTCGTTTATTATATCCTTTCGAAATAACTTTATCATTTTTAACTATCACTGCACCAATAGGAACTTCATTTTTTTGATATGCTTTTTTTGCCATTTCTAGTGCCAAATTCATATATTTATTTTTCATAATAATATGCTACAATAAAACAAAAAAATAGTCAAATTTTGTGTTGACTATTTTTATTTTATTATTTATGGTATGAAACATTATTTAAAATTGTAAGAGCCCTATATATTTGTTCTAATGCCATAACTCTAAAAAGTCTGTGTGGGAATGTCATTGCACTTAAACTTATTTTTTTATTTGCATTCTGTTTTAGATAATTTGAGACTCCATAACTTCCACCGATAACAAAATTAAGTTCGCTATTTGTTTGAAAATGTTTTTCAATAAACTCTGCAAATTTATCACTTGAAAAACTTTCGCCAGTAACATCAAATAAAACAATGTTTTGTGCATTGAGTTTATTTAGTATTTCTTTCGTTTCATTTTCTATAATCAAATTTATATTAGTCAATTCATTTCTTTCTTTAAATTCTATTATATTTAAATTTGCAAAACGTGAAATTCTCTTTCTATATTCTTCACACATTGAAAAATATTCTTTATCTTTTAAATTGCCAACGCAATATAAGTTTATTTTGTACATTATAAAATTCCCCAAATAAATGTAAATAATGTTATAACAATGCTCATAAATAAATTAACATACAAAAATATATTGTCTTTTAATGTTGGTTTATATAGTGAACCACCCAAAAGTGATAAATTTTTAAAATTAACATTAAAAATCTTTTTTGTTCCAACAGTTTCTTTTGTAAATATTACATTTTCATTTTCTTGACTTTTGTCTTCAACCAAATCGCCCATTATTTCTTTTCTAAGTTCTGTTTTCATCAACTCGTTTGCAAGTTGTGTTATTTTTTGAACTCTCGTTTGTTTAAATAATTGCAGTGTTAGATATATAAGTAAAAATATTATTGACATAACCAGTGCAAAAATTAACAAAATTGAAACAAACGCATTACCACTAGCAAGTGAATTTAAAAAATTATTGATAGTAGTTCCTATTGGTAACTTATTAAAAATTGAAAATCCCATAAGAGTACTAACTGCATTATTGGTAAAGTGCATAATCATAGTTGGGTAAATGCTATCAGTCAAAAGTGCAACAAAACCAAAGAAAAATCCAATTATTGTTGCATAAAAGAATTGTTCTATATTAAGATGCATAAGTCCAAACAAGAGTCCACTTAAAAGAATTGCTTTTTTTGCACCCATTTTTTTATAACTGTTAAGCATCATTCCCCTGTTTGCAACTTCTTCGCAAATTCCCGGGAGAACTGCTGTAAATAACAACTCTAAAATTAAAAGCCAAACTGGATAAGACTGCATAACAGAACTTGATGTTTTTTCATAACCAAAAAGTTTTAAAATTGCAGAGAAAAATGTTGCTACAAAGATTGTTGCAAAATAAACCAAAACTCCAATTAAAACAGAAAGCAAAATTGCTTTAAAATTGATTTTATGAAATCCATACATATCAAGTGTTTGCTTTAATTTTTGTTTTCTTAAAAAAGAAAACAAAAACAATGATAAACAAAGCATTAACCCAACTTGAATTACAAAATTAAGAACATATCCAACAACACTGCTAAGCGAAAAAGTTGCTGATATAATTCTTATAACAATAAACAAACTTAAAATTATAAAGTAAACAAAATTACTATCAAAAATTTCACTTCTTTTTTTAAACATAACTTCCCTTTAACTATTCTATGCACTAAACCCTGAAATTAAATCAATAATCCAAATAAAAAATGAAACAAACACTCCTGCCCATAAAAATGTATTATATTTTGAGTAAACTTTCGTGTCGATTTTTGGTAAATCTTCTAACATAATATCACTATTTGTTTTAAAATATGAAACATTTTTTTGTTTTTTCATTAACAATTTTATAATCACTGTAATTAAAAGTATAGCCGTTACACAATAAACTATTGCAAAAATAACAGACTCAAACGACAAAACAAAACTTGTCCCAGTAACATTATTTATTGTTGAAATATAAGTTGTAACAATAACAATAGCATTATTCAAAAAATGAATTATCATAGGATAAATTATATTGTTTGTTTTAAGCATAACAAAAGCGAGAATTGTTCCAACAATAAAAGGATATATAGTTTGTTCAACATTAAGGTGCATAAATGTAAATAGTATTGCACTACCAAACACTGCCCACCATTTGTTATAGTCTTTTAAACCATTAAATACAACACCCCTAAACAACAATTCCTCAAAAATTGCAGGCAAAACTGCCATCGCAAATAGCATTGCAACACACATTCCAAAATTATCTATTGAAATTGGTAAATCACTTTGAACTTTAAAACC
>CASFMG010000116.1 GCA_949295755.1 uncultured Christensenella sp. | reverse complement strand
GGGTTCGAACCCACGACCTCTAGCGTGACAGGCTAGCGTTCTAACCAACTGAACTACCGAACCAATAAGTTTGTCTAGGTATTTGGTGGGTCTTCAGGGACTCGAACCCCGGACCGACCGGTTATGAGCCGGTTGCTCTAACCAACTGAGCTAAAGACCCTTGTTTTTTATGGTCGGGGTGAAGAGACTCGAACTCCCGGCCCCATGGTCCCAAACCACGTGCGCTACCAACTGCGCTACACCCCGTGACCTTGCGACATTAACAATATTATTATAAATACATTTTGTTGTCAAGTGTTTTTTTTAAATATTTTAAAACAATTTTATAAAAAAAATTTAAGTTATTATAAAATATTTTACATTACTTACCCACCTTTAAAATTTATTTATTTTATTGTATTCATAAAAATTTGTAATGTTTATTTTTTATCTTTGTGCTTATAACAATTATCTAATAATTCGACATTATACTACTTTCTTATTTAATTTTTTTGTTTATATAAGTGTTACACTTTTTTCAAGGAGGCACAAAGGATGCAAATTAAACATAGAGTTTATGAAAACACTTTATATGTTGTTTTAAGTGGCGAATTAGATGAACACTCGGCGTATCACGCAAGAATTAGTCTTGATGAGATTTTTGATATGCCCAAATTTAAACAAATTATAATTGACTTGTCTGAACTTGATTTTATGGACAGCACAGGTATTGGCGTTTTAATTGGAAGATATAAAAGAATGAAAGACAAACAAATTCCTATTTTTATATGTAATCCATCAACACACGCAGAAAGAATATTTAAAATGACGGGCTTATATGAAATTATGCCAAAAATATCATAAAGGAGAAAATAATGAAATTATTAAATGAAATGGAGTTAAATTTTAAAGCACTATCAATAAATGAAGGATTTGCAAGATCTTGTGTGGCGGCATTTTGTGTTCAAGCCAACCCTAGTTTAGACGAAATAACTGATATAAAAACAGCAGTATCTGAGGCTGTTACAAATTGTGTTGTGCACGCATATCCAAGTATACCTGGAAATGTTTGCATAAAGGTTAAACTTTATGACAATAGCGTAGATATAGAAATAATTGATAATGGTATTGGAATAGAAGACTTTGAAAAAGCAAAAGAGCCTTTTTATACATCAAAACCAAACGAAGAACGCAGTGGTATGGGGTTTGCCGTTATGGAAAGTTTTATGGATAACTTGGAATTAAAAAATAATGTAAATAAAGGTTTAATCGTAAAAATGCAAAAATTTTTTAAAAAGCAAAATAATATTGCAGTTGGTGAATAGTGCTCGACCAAGAAAAAACTTTGGAGTTAATTAAAAAAGCAAAAAATGGCGATGAAGATGCTAAAACCATTATTTTTAAAGAAAACTCTCCCCTTATTAAAAGTTTGATTAAAAGATTTTTGCATAAAGGTATAGAATATGATGATTTATATCAAATAGGAACAATAGGATTACTAAAAGCAATAAATAATTTTGATGAGAAATTTAATGTTAAGTTTTCAACTTATGTTGTACCTATGGTTATAGGTGAAATCAAAAGATTTATGCGAGATGACGGAGCAATAAAAGTATCAAGAACAATAAAAACCTTTAATTTGAAAATAAAAAAATTTATTGAAGAATTTAACAAACAAAATTTTAGAAAACCAACCCCAAACGAAATTGCAAAACATTTCGATATTGACGAAAGTGAAGTAATGTTTATAATGGACTCTGCTATAATGCCGATATCAATTTATACACCCTTTGAAGATGATTCAAAAAGTCTGCTTTTGATAGACAGACTTAATCCTGATAATTCACACGAAGATTTAATTGATAATATACTTTTAAAAGAAACATTAAAATCGCTTGACAAAAGAGATAAAAAAATAATACTACTTCGTTTTTTTAGAGATAAAACTCAAAGTGAAATAGCAAAAGTTTTAGGAGTTAGTCAAGTTCAAGTTTCTCGACTTGAAAACAAAGTTTTAGAAAAAATTAGAGATAAACTGTCAACAATGTAGATAAAAATAGTTCTTTAAAGGAACTATTTTTTTTGCTTATATGAAAGTTGCATATTTTTACCAAATATGATATACTATTATTGTATCAGGCATAGATTTATAGTGTTTTTGGACTGTTATAAGTGCCATAAAGCGTTGGTGTTGCAAAAAACTTATCTCGCTGGCTAGTTGCGAGTTTAAACGTCATTTGTGGCTAAAACATTATCACGGGTCCTGGTATATCTTATGACGCACTTTTCATAAGAAATCTAAGTCAAGAGTTCTTGTTTACAATGTGGGAGTTTTTTCTATAAACGCAATGGCATGCTTAATAAAAGATTAAACAATCAATCTATGGTAACAAGGCAAAAAACTTTTGGCGATTCAAAGGATTTTTTTATCATTTTTATGTCAAATGTCAATTTTATTTTTACTCAACTTTTCGGCATGACAGCGACAGTACTTTTATGTGTTTCCTACTTAGTAAAAAACAAAAAAACATTTTTAGTTTTAGGACTTATGGGAGACATAATTTATGGATTAACTTTCATATTTGTTAATTCATGGGGTGCGGGACTTATCACATTTTTATCATGTGGTCAGTATCTTTTTGTGTTACATTATGATAAAACACAAAAACAATTGCCAAAACCTATTGCTTTTTTATTTATCGTTTCATTTATAGTTGTTGGTTGTTTAGATTTTAGTACAATGTGGGATACTATTCCTATATTCACTTATATTCTCTACACTTTAGCACTGTATTATGAAGATATAAAAAAGATTAGGTTTGTGTATTTAGTTGCAAACTCATTGCTTGTAATGTATGACATTGTGGTTATGGCATATGCCAATGCTTTGGAAGACGGTATAGAATCAATATGTTTGCTTAGTTTAGTTATTATTGATTTTATTAAATCTAGAAAAAAATATTGTGGCAAAAATATTAGTGCAACACTAAAAAAATCAATTCTTTTAAGTGGAGTAAAAAGATTTTATAATCTATGTTTACAGTCCACCACTTCAAAAGTAAAAACTAGCGATAACCATAATATAAATAACTCGCTAACATACACAAACGGCATAATAGAGTGCCCTATTTACAAATATGGTTAGCTAGTCTTTGTCGTTGCAAAGACGCAACAAAAAAGGAGAACCGCCGATTCTCCTTTTTTTTATTGAAATTATTTTCCATCAACAAGATAAATTCCTTTTGATAATTTAGAAGCTTGCATTGACGAAGAAAATTTAACAGTCATATAAAATAATGGATATGTAGTATAATAAACATCCAAAAAACAAATCCATATCGTTTCATATAATCATCCTGTAGGAGAAATATTAAATTTTATTTCGGCATTATCAACTGAAATTTCATTATTAAATTCAACTTCAAAATTATCGTCAGTATAGTAATCAATATTATTTATTTTATTATATACATTAGAAACAATTTGTTATATATCATTGATATGAATTTAGCAAAAAATATAGGAAATAATTTAAAAATTGCCAGAAAAAATAAAGGCTATACTCAAAAAGAAGTTGCATCAAAATTAAAAATGACGCAACAACAGTATAGCCGTTTTGAAAATGGTGTTTTTGAATTAAATTACGAACAAATCGTATTTCTTTGTAATTTATTTGATATATCGCCAAATGATATATTTGATATATATTAGTAGTTATTCAACAAATCATCACACAAACATTTTATATGTTCATATGTTAATCCACCTTGAAAATATGCAATATAAGGTGCTCTAATTGGAGAATCACAACTAAGTTCAATACTAGCACCGCTAACAAAAGTTCCTGCTGCCATTATAACTTCATCTTTATAACCTGGCATTGCCCAAGGAAGTGGCAAAGCATTTGCATCAACAGGTGAATTTTTTTGTATAAGTTGAACAAATTTTATTAGTTCTTCTTTTGTGTTAAATTGAACAGATTTAATTATGTCATAACTTCTTTCGTTTTGTTCTGGTGTTACCTTATATCCCCTTAACTTCATTACTTCTCCAACAAGATATGCACCTTTCATCGCTTGAATTGTTGTGTGAGGAGCCATAAAAAGTCCTTGGAAAAACATTCTGTATCCTTGTTCATAAGAACCTGTTTCACTGCCAAGTGATGGACAAGTAAACCTTTGTTCCACCATTTCAACATACTTTTGCTTACCAGAAATATATGCACCCGTTGGAGCAAGTCCACCACCTGCATTTTTTATTAGTGAACCAACAATTAAATCTGCACCAAATTCTGTTGCTTCTTGCTTTTCTGTAAACTCGCCATAACAATTATCAACCATACAAATTGAATTTGGAGATAATTCTTTAATAATTTTAATAAGATTGCCAATTTTTTCCACAGAAAATGCACTTCTTGATGAATACCCCCTGCTTCTTTGAACAAAAACAACTTTTGGTTTCAATTTTGATACATCTTTTTTTACAGCATCGTAATCTATATCATTATTGACAAGGGCAATTTCTTTGTAATTTACGCCAAAATCTTTTAAACTGCCATTGTCTTTTCCTTCTACTCCAAGAATATTTTCATACATAGTGTCGTATACACCACCTGTTACCGACAACAACAAATCATTTGGTCTCAAAAGTCCAAAAAGTGTCATACTCAGTGCTTGTGTTGCACAAGTAATTAGTGGTGAAACCAATGTTTTTTCTGTTTTAAAAACATCACTAAACACTTTTGCCAAACTTTCTCTGCCTATATCACTATAACCATAGCCAGTTGTTCCTGAAAAGTGTCTTGTTTCAATATTGTTTTTCCTAAACGCATCGAGTACTTTTTTTTGATTAAAAAATGCAATTTCATCTAATATTTCAAATTGTTCTTTTAAATTGTTTTCACATTGTTTTAATATTTCGTAATTATTCATTTTTTTCCTCTATTTTTGTTAATATATCAACAACTGCTTGTTGTTTTGTTTTTACTTCAATTTTTATTATATTTTTAAACTGGTTAAAAAAAGTTAGTTGTCTTTTTGCATAATTTCTCGTTCTTTGTTTTAAAACATTTAAACAACTTTCTAAATCTTTTTCTCTATTAAAATAAGGCAACAATTCCTTATAACCTATTGCTTTTAAACATTGATTATCTAAACTAACTTTATTTAATAAGTTTCGTGCTTCATTTAATAGTCCATATTTTACCATTAAATCAACACGCTTGTTTATTTTGTCATAAAGTTTTTCTCTATCTTGATAAAGTCCAAAAAGCATAAATCTATTATCAAAGTTGTTTTTTGTTTGAATTGTTCCACTCTTTGCAATTTCAATATATCTAATTAAACGCTGTTTGTTATTCAAATCGTCTTGTTTAACTTCTTTGTTGTATGAATGCAATATTTCAACAAGTTCGTTTGTATTTAAATTTTTTAACTGCTGTCGTAATTCTTCGTTTTTATTTACATTGCCGTAATTATAATTTTCTGTCAATGCTTTAATATATAATCCTGTGCCACCAACAATAATTACATTTTTGTTTCTTTTTTGAATTTCTTTTATTTTTTCATTGCAATCTTCAACAAATTCATAAACGCTATAATTGTCAAAAACATTTTTAAAATCTATTAAATGATGAGCAACACCTTGCATTTCTTCTTTTGTTATTTTTGCTGAACCAATATCAATTTCTTTGTATATTTGCACACTATCAGATGATATTATTTCGGCATTTATTTTTTTTGCTAACTCAACAGCAATATCACTTTTCCCTATTGCAGTTGGACCATAAATTATAATGATTTTATTCATTATACAATCCTTTTAAATATTTTTTCTATTTGTTTTTTGTCAAAAGTAATAACAATTGGTCTACCGTGTGGACACAAAAGAGTGTTTTTATTTTCTTTAAGTTTGTCTAATAGTATATTTATTTCATTTTCACTAAGTTTGTTTCCACCTTTTACGGCTGCTTTACAAGCCATTGTAGCAAAATCATTTCGTATTACTTCGTGTGGTTTTTTTATGTTACCATTAAGGTTTGAAAGTATGCTATCAAAATATTCTTTAAGATCAATACCATTAAGTAACATTGGTATACTTGTTATTCTATAACAATTTTTACCAAACTCTTCAATTTCAAAACCATAAGTTTTTAATAAGTCTAAATTTTGAGAAATAAAATTAAACTCAACATCGTTTAAATTTAACACATACGGAATAAGCAAATCTTGCATAGGAACATCTTGTTTTTCTACTTGCCTCATAAATTTATCAAATAATTCTCTTTCGTGAGCAGCGTGTTGGTCAATAAAATATAGTGTTTCTTCTTCTTGAACAATAATATAAGTATTAAATGCGACACCAACAACAATCCTTGTTGGACTAAACAAATTGTCATATATTTTTTTATCATCTTGTTTTTTTTCAAAAATATATGGCTCACTTGGTTTTTTAATTTCCATACCTTCAACATATACTTCTGGAATTATTGAACTTTGTGGACTTTGTTCAAAAACGATAGGTTCACTTTTTAAAAAAACTTTGTCAACAAAATGCTCTTTTGAAATATAATTTTTATTCTTTATTTCAAATGAATTATCTTCATTATAACTTATTCCTTCATTTGGTTTAATTTTATTAAATTCAAAAAAATTTATATTAGTACTTAAAGAACTGTCGTTGTTTTTTATTTCATCGCTAACGGCTTCTAATATGTGAGTTTGGTTGGTTAAAGTTTGATAAACTGCGCTATTAAATAAACTATATATAAATTGTGAATTTTCAAATTTAACTTCAAGTTTATTTGGGTGGACATTTACATCTAAACTATCTTGTGGCATTGTTAAAAATAATATATATACTGGGAATTTGCCTTTCATTAAAAATGTTTCATATGCATTTGAAACGCTTGCAGTGATAAGTTGATTTATGCAATACCTATTATTGACAAAAAGTGATTGATATGTTCTGTTACTTTTGCAAACAGTTGGTTTAGAAATATAACCACTGACTTTATAATCTCCACGAACATAACATACTTCAAGCATATTACTTGCTATTTCTTTACCATATATTGTATATATAATATCGATTATATTACAATTTGTTGTATTATATATCAATTTATCATCAACTATATATTTAAAATTTATGTTGCTATGGCTAAGCATAAGCTTTTCAACATAACTTGTTATATCGTTTTCTTCGGTTTTTGGCTTTCTTAAAAATTTGGCTCTTGCTGGCGTATTAAAAAATAATTTTGAAACTTTTATTTGCGTTCCTGTAACGCAAGCAATTTCGTTAAACTCTTTTTCTTCTCCACCTTCAAGTGTCAATTTATGTCCAATTTCTTCACTATCTGTTTTAGTTATCATTTCGACTTTGGACACCGCACAAATGCTTGCAAGTGCTTCGCCCCTAAATCCCATTGATTTTAAAGAAAACAAATCATCAATTGATTGAAGTTTACTTGTTGCGTGAGCAACAAACGCAAGTTTTATTTCGTCTTTTTCAATTCCACAACCATCATCAATAATAGATATTAAATCAATACCACCATTCTTTATTTCAATAGTTATATTTTTTGCTTTTGCATCTATACTATTTTCAACAAGTTCTTTCACTATAGATGCAGGTTTTTCAACAACTTCTCCTGCTGCAATTTTTGTCCAAACAGATTTATCTAATACCTTTATGTTAGCCATTTTTTTATCCTTTTATTTAACTTTTGTAACCAAATCGCAAAGTGTTTCAAATGCAGATATTGGTGACATAGTATTTATATCTATATCTTTTAAAATACCTATTATTTCAGTGTAATTTGCATCTTTTTGTTTTGTGTCTTCAATATCTTTTGATGCTTTTAATGCTAAATTTTTTGCCGAATCGGTTTGTTCTAGCATATTTGAAATTTCTTTTGCTCTCTTTATTACTTCTTGTGGCACACCTGCAAGTGCAGCAACTTCAATACCAAAACTTCTAGATGCTCCACCACGAACAATTTTTCGCAAAAATACGATATTATTATTTAATTCTTTAACAGATATTTTATAGTTTTTAACACCAGGTAAAAAATTTTCTAGTTCGGTTAGTTCGTGATAATGAGTGGAAAATAATGTTTTAGCATTCATATGGTTTGATAAATATTCAACAACGCTCCAAGCAATAGATAATCCATCAAATGTGCTGGTCCCCCTGCCAATTTCATCTAAAACAATTAAACTTTTATTTGTTGCATTATTTAATATATTTGCAACTTCCATCATTTCAACCATAAATGTAGATTGTCCTAGTGCCAAATCATCACTTGCTCCAACTCTTGTAAATATTCGGTCTGTTAAAGCAATTTCAGCCTGTTTTGCTGGAACAAAACAACCCATATGCGCCATAAGAGTTATGAGAGCAACTTGACGCATATAAGTACTTTTTCCTGCCATATTAGGTCCTGTTATAATCATAGTTCTACTTTCGTTTGTGTCAAGATAAGTATTATTTGGAATAAATTGTTCATTTTTAAAAATTTCTTCAACAACCGGATGTCGTCCATCTATAATATTTATTACATTAGTTTTGTTTGACACTTTGGGTTTTGTGTAATTATTTTTTGTTGCTAGTTCACTAAATGACAACAAACAATCTAGTTTTGCAATAGCAACTGAAGTTTTTTGAATGTCTTTAACATAATAAAGCAATTTATTTCTTATTTGATTAAATAGTTTTTGTTCAAGTCTTATCGAATTTTCTTCTGCACCTAATATTTTTTCTTCAAGTTGTTTAAGTTCTTCAGTTATAAACCTTTCATTGTTTGCAACTGTTTGTTTTCTTGAATAATTTATTGGAACATTCATTAACATTGATTTATTGATTTCTATATAATAACCATAAACCTTATTAAACCCAACTTTTAAATTTTTTATGCCTGTTGTTTCTTTTTCTTTTAATTCGTAATGGTTTATCCACTCTTTGCCGTTTTTGTATGCCATTCTATATTCATCTAATTCACTACTGTAACCATCTTTTATATAACCACCATTAGTTAAAATTGTTGGCGGATTATCTTTTATTGCGTCTTTTAATTCATTTGTTAGGCCAGAAAAATCAGAAATTTCATCTAAAATTTGTTTTAGTAAATTTGTATTACATTGAGAAATTACATTTTTTATTGCTGGTAATAAACATAATGAATTATTAAGCGATATACAATCTTTTGGATTAAAATTTCCATAACTAATTCTACCACTAATTCTTTCTATATCATTTACTTTATTCAATAAGTCTTTTAAATTATCTCTTACCATAAGTTTAGAACAAAGTTCTTCTACACTATCAAGTCTTAAATTTATTTCTTTTACATCATATAGTGGTTGTTCTATCCAAGATCGTAACATTCTTGCACCCATTGATGTTTTTGTTTTATCTAAAACACCAATAAGCGCACCCTTTTTTCGTCTATCTTTAAGCGTTTCCATAATTTCCAAGTTACGCCTCGTATTTATGTCAAGCACCATAAATTTTTCATTGTTGACTTTTAATATTGTGTTTAAATGACTTAAATCTCTTTTTTGGGTTTCTTTTAAATACTTTAATAGAGCACCGCAACTTATTATTGCATACGGCATATTATTTAAGCCAAATATTTTTTTATAAGCAGAAGTAAATTGATTTGATAATATTTCATTTGCCAAAACTTCATCATAAAAACTTTCATTGTCATAAGAAAACTTAGGTGCTATTTCTAACTTCCTTACTAATAATTCATTTTCAAAACTTTCATCACTTTTGCATAATATTTCAGATGGTTGTATTCTTACAATTATATCATTTAAACTTTTATATCTATCTTCACCAACAAATTCAATAGTTTTAAATTCTCCAGTTGAAATTTCAATATAAGAAAATCCAATACACTTATCTTTTTGATAAATACAAGCAATATAATTATTCCTTTTGGCATCTAATAAACTTTCATCAATAATAGTTCCCGGAGTTACAACACGAACTACTTCTCTTTTTACTAGGTCCTTATAACTTGACTTTTCTTTTGCATCACTTGTTTGTTCACAAATTGCAACTTTATAGCCAAGCGAAATAAGTTTGTTTATATAAGATTCTGCTGCGTGATAAGGTATTCCACACATAGGTGCTCTTTCATCAAGACCACAGTCTTTTCCTGTTAGTGTCAAATCTAAAACTTTTGACATTTCAACTGCATCATCTAAAAACAATTCATAAAAATCGCCCAATCTATAAAACAAAACGGCATCTTCATACTCTAATTTTGTTCGTACGTATTGTTTTAACATTGGTGATACTTTTTTATCGTCTAAAATTTTTTTTAAATACATTATTTCCCCTTTTGTGCTTTAATTTCTTTTTCCAAATTTAAAAGAAAATTTACTCTTTTGTTTTTTATTTCATCATCAACTTGTCCATCCATCTTTTGAGCAACGGTTCCGTTTCTTTTTGAATACATAAAAGCGAATATTCCGTCATATTGAACAGCCTTGACTAGTTCAATAGTTTGATTAAAATCTTCTTCGCTTTCTTGTGGAAAACCAACTATTATATCTGTTGTAATTCTAATATTGGGCATAGCATTTCTCAATTTGTTAATTAAATTCAAATAATGTTCGGCAGTGTATTTTCTATTCATAAGTTTAAGAATTTTGTTACTACCGCTTTGAACAGGTAAATGAATTTCTTTAATTATTTTGTCATTTCTTGTCATAACACTAATCAAATCATCACTTAAATCTTTTGGATGTGATGTCATAAATGTAAGTTTAAAATCTCCTTTAATATTACATATATCTTGCAATAATTCGCTAAATGTTCCTTGAGATAAGTCATCGCTTCCATACGAATTAACATTTTGTCCTAGTAATGTTATAGTATCGTAATTTTTTGTGCTAACTATTTCTTTTATTTCATTTAAAATGTTTTGCTTTTTCCTGCTGATTTCTCTACCTCTCACATATGGAACTATGCAATATGTACAAAAGTTATTACAACCATACATTATATTTACCCAGGCATTTTTTCCACTTGTTCTATAACAAGGCAGTCCTTCAACAATATTGGTTTCATCCAAATAGTCCAGTATTCTTTTTCTGTTTTCTATTTTTCTTTTTATTAACTTTTCAAGCATAAATAGATTGTGTGTGCCAAGAATAATATCAACAAAAGGAAAAGTTTTGTAAATTTTTTCAGCAATGTCCTTTTGTTGTGTCATACAACCACAAACAATTATAATTTTATTTGGATTTTCTTTTTTTTGCTGTTTTAATGCTCCAATATTACCAAAGGCTCTATCTTCTGCCCCTTCTCTTATTGCACAAGTATTAAAAACAATAATATCGGCATT
>CASFMG010000115.1 GCA_949295755.1 uncultured Christensenella sp. | reverse complement strand
TAATTTCTTAACAGAAAATAAACAAAATGCAGAGTTAAACCCTGAAATTATTTACATTGGAACAAATGATAATGTTACTACAAAAGTTAATGTTTCATTTAAAATAACCGAGCAATCTATTATAGAACAAGATATGTATATTAAGTTTTTATCACTTGGTGGAATTGCACTTAGAAATGATAATACAATGGTACACATAGCACCAGATATGCAGGGAATTCAATTAGATACATTTGTTACATTATCAAATAATGACGATTTGTTAAACAATGATTTAGTTTATGAATTGTATACATTAAATGGCGATAATTATGTTAAATTTGAAACAGAAAACTTTGAACTTTATGATATAAACATAACATCAAGAGTTGGATTGACATATGCTGGTAAACAAGTAGATTTTTATAAGGCTTACAATATAATTGATAAAGAACAATTAAATGTTGGGGCTTTAAACGAAGGCAAATTGACACAAAGCATTATAGTTAATTATGGGACGCAATCTTTGAATGTTGGTACTTATCACGTTGATTATATATTTGATATTGCCTTTGATATTCAAGATAATATAAACCTTTCAACAGGTCAAAGCACATCGATTTTAAAAAGAACAGTTGATAGTTCAACTGATAAAAATTATTCGTCTTTAATAAATATGAAGAGAATTTCAAATAGTGTGTATTATACTGAAAGCGATTTCTCATCAACCACATTTAGTTTGGGATTGAAAAATGTTCAAGGTAATGAGAAAGGTTATTTAAGAACAACTGAATATACCAATTCTAATAACATTATTTATGACTATACATTTTTAGCAATGGGTGCTCCAAACAAAGAAGTTAATGTTACTTTGGATATTATTGTGACATACAATAATATAATCTCTAAAACCTATTCATTTAGTTTTGTTATAAAAAATGATTACACAGAACCTATGCTTTACAATCATGACAAAACGATAAATAGTCAAGTTAATAGATGTTTGATTACTTCAACTTCATTTTTAACTATGTCAAAAGCGGGAAGCACAAATCCGGCAGAAAATTATATTTATATTGCGCATACAAATGATATTGTTGGTGCCGTAAGTGGTAATATTGCTCCATATTTTAATATCTTGATTGACCAGGGTGGAGAATATGTTGAAAAAAGACAACAAACAGATTTAAATATGGATCTTGCTTTAAAATTTGACGATTTGGAGTTTGGCAATGCTAATGTTGATTTAAGATTTGTTGATGATTATGGATATGAATTTGTATTCTATATAACCATTGTTGCAAGGTATAATCCAATTTACAACGCAGGTACTCAAACTATTTATGAATTGGATTCAGTTGCCTTAGTAGACGATAAGCAAACATCAAATGCTGATGTATCTTTACCTGTTGTTATTGAATCAAGAGATGGAACGAATAATGTTTCAGTGTCGGATTCTAACATTTCAGTATTGGTTAAAATTAAAGATCAAAATGGTGATTTTGTTCAAAATAGTTCAAATACAGATGTTGAATACTCAAAAATATCATTTACTATGGAACTTATCCAAGAGAAATATTTTGTAAATGGAACGTCGTTTAATGGTTATTTAAGTATTACTTTCTATAACTCTTCTTCTAGTACAAATAAAGCAATAGATGTGCCAATAATTTTAAAACAAAGATATTATTTACAAACAGTTGAAGAACCAACGTATGTTAGAGATGGTGTACCATTTAGTTTGTTAGATGTTGTTGATATTGTTGATAGTAAAAATAGTGTCTCTGTTGGCGAAAGATATATTGAAGATACAAATACTGCTTATATAAAATACACATTAAATAAAAAAGACGATTCAAATATAATTTCATTAGATAAATTAACAGAATCAATTACATTAGGCATAGAAGCCAAAAATACTCTAAACAATCAGTTGTTTAGAAAACCATTAAATGTTGAAGGCAACGAAATTTATGCTGACCTTAATTCAATGTTTAGTTTATCAACTATTGAAAATTATGAATTTTATTTAATTTATTGGCCACTTGATACAAGTTCAACAACTTCAGGTTATGAATACTTTAAGGTTGGTGATAAAAAATATCAAATTTCATTACAACCAAATGCTCAGTCTGATATAGTTGAATTTACTGTAAATGAAAATAATGAAGATGTTACTTATCAAATACAAATTGAAAATTCTATTATAGTTGAAGATATTAACTTTGTTATTGGATTAAGAGAATTAACAAATAATCAATTCATTAATGTATACTTTATTACACAAAGCAGTGAATTAAAAAGTATGCAAATTCTATGTAATGTAAATGAAAAGGTAACATATTCTTTATTTGAAAATGGCATAATTTCAAATGGACAAAAAGTTTCACTTTATACAAGTGCAAATAGAAATTATATAAACGGTTTAAGTAATGACGACCTTGCAAGACTTAAAGGTGTTGCATTTAGTGGACAAAATATAAAAAATTACACAATGACATTAAAAATGACTGATGACCCTGATTTTGCTAATAGTTCTCAATCATATAAAGAAGAACAATTAAATGTTCACGTTTCTTATGGACTTAGAAATGGTGTATATCAAAAAGAAACCGATTTTTCTACAAATGTTAGAGTAACTCTTAAATACATAGAAGTTAACACCATTTTAGCATATGGTTCGGGAACATTAAGATTTGTTGACAGTTATTCAAATAACAAAATAACTCTTGAAAATTGGGCAGGAACAACATCTAGACCATTCACTTTGGTTACAGGATACACAAATGCAACAAGTGCTTGGGCAAATGAAGATTTAAATGTTTCAAGTCACGCAAATACTCAAGAAAACAACGATTTAACATTTGCAATAAACACATCACAAAGCAGTGATGGAAACTCTGGTGTAAGTATTGATGAAAATGGACAAATTACATTGCCTGAGGGTTATGATTCAAATAATAGTTATATTGCTATTGACATTAAAGTTAAATATGGTTCAGGTAATTATAGTAAACTTATAAGCACAGTTTTGGTTGCACCACGAGAAATAAACCCAACAAAAGTAACTCTAAAAACAAAAAGTTTGTTGTATACTAACAATGGGGACAAGAAACAAGTTTCATATGATAATGTTTTAAAACTTATAAATGTTACTGATGACAATGGAAATAGTTTAAATGTTGACAATATTAAAGATAAATTAACAATTTCTGTAAATGACAATGTAATATCTAGTGGCTCAATATTAGATGTTTCTGGTTCTTCTTGTAGTTTAAAAGTAACAGTTAAAGATTCTCAAACTTTTACATTTAATGATATAGTTTTGACTGACAAGGAATTTGAAGAGAATAGTTTGGTTACAATTAGTTCATATAATTTTTATTATTCATTAAATATACCAACATTACAAAGTGTTTATGATGAATTATTAGGCAAAGTAATATTTAAAAATATTTATGGTGAAAACATAACTGCTCGTGCAAGATTTAGTCTAACATATGGACAAAACAATAATGGATATATATGTGAGGGTACAGACGGACAAATTGAAAATGGTCAAACAAATGTATATGTTTACACATTTAAATATAATGATATAGTCATGGGTGTAGTTAATGTAAATGTTTATTTACAAAATGATATGAATACAATGCAAATTTCACAAGATATATCAAGTAACAATCAAGCAGTTTTAACAGATATGTACAATGGTTCAATGACATTATATGAATTGAAAGCAAATATGAGTGAAGATGACGAAACAGAAGATGTTCAAAGCACAGAAAATGTTAATATTACATTCAAGAATTTAAATATTTTAGGATATAAAGAAATTACATCAATTAAAGGAACAAATTATCATTATATTGATGTTTCAAATTTCGATTTTGATAGTTCAAGTACTAGAATATTTACCAACAATGCAAATTTAACACAAAATGATTTTGTTATAGATACAATAACAACAGAACAAGGTGATAAAACAATGCTGGTGGTAAAAAATCTAAGCATAGAAAATGCAATAATACATTTGCATAATGATAATAGTAATGAAAGTGAAAACCTTACTTTTGTATATATCAATGAAGCAGAGGTAGATAAAGAAATAAACAATGTATTTGATTTAATAGGTGAATTAAATAATTTTGCCGACACAAGTGTGTTATCTGTTCGATTATCTAGTAACAATCCTAATATTGATAAGTATGTTTCATTGACTTATTCACAAGATAAAGGTTATGAACTTAACATAATTAAAGAGTCAAGTGAAGGTTATAATTTTAATTTAGAAATATATTATTCATTTATGGATAATTTAACAAACGAAGTTAAAGAAATTGTTTATTATGAAAAAACTTTTACCGTAACGGTTTAAAAAATTAGTAAAAAGACGGAAGAAATTCCGTCTTTTACTAAAAATAATAAAAAGGAGAAAAAATGCCAGCAGGAACAATTGCCTTAATTGCTATATTTTCTATAAATATTCTATTGCTTATAACAATGATTTTTGTGGAAAGAAAACAACCACAAGTTATTTTTAGTTGGTTTGTTATTTTAACAATGTTGCCTGTTGTTGGATTTTTTTTGTATATACTTTTCGGCGGTGGGTTAAGTTTAAGAACAAGACTTTTAATTAGACGAAAAAAAAGATACACATCAGATTATTATAAATATTTGGACTGGCAAAATGTTGATTTTAATGATTTAATTAAAAAAAATCAAAAATTTGACTATGCTTATAATCTAATTAAATTTGTAAAAAGTTGTGATGAAAATTTATTTTCAAGGTGTAACAAGGTAAATATTTTTACAAGTGGCGAAGAAAAAATAAAACAATTAAAAGAAGATTTATTAAATGCCAAAAATACTATAAATATTGAATACTATATCTTTGCAGACGATAAAGTTGGCAAAGAAATTATGAATATTTTAATTGAAAAAGCCAAAAGTGGTGTTAAAGTAAAACTGATTTTTGATTCGGTTGGTTCCATAAGGGCTCCAAGAAGATTTTTTAGAAAACTTAAAAAAGCAGGGGGTGAAGTTGCAGAGTTTTTCCCACCATTTATGGGAATCCGACTAATAAATTTTAAAGTAAACTATAGAAATCACAGAAAAATAGTTGTTATTGATGGAAAAATCGCTTACACCGGCGGAATAAATATTAGAGATGACCATATGGGTAAAAAGAAAAAATTGTCTCCTTGGAGAGATACGCATATACGAATAGAAGGTAGAGCAGTTTGGGATTTGCAAAATGTGTTTTTTAATGATTTTAGATGTGTTAAAAAAGAAAAACTTGATGCTCACGAATTGGTAAAAGTTGGATACTTTAATGAAGACGCATTAACGGAAAAAGGTGATATTGGTATACAAATCATAACAAGTGGACCAGAATCAGAGCAAAGACACATTGAAGATGCATATTTAAAGATGATTTCATTAGCACAAAAAAGAATATATATACAAACACCTTATTTTATTCCAGATGAAATATTTTTAAAAACTTTAATTATTGCAAAAAGAAGTGGCGTCGATGTTAAAGTTATGATACCAGCAAAACCTGATAAAAAATCTGTTTACTATGTTACTTTGTCTTTTATAAAACAATTACTAGATGAAAACATTGATGTTTATTTCTATAATGGTTTTCTTCATTCAAAAACAATGTTGGTTGATGATTTAGTTGTATCCATTGGTACCTGTAATATGGATAATAGGTCTTTTGCACTTAATTTTGAACTTACAGCACTCTTGTATAATAAAGATTTTGTAAATATAAACAAAGCAATATTTGAAAACGATATGCTTAATTCAAAAAAAATTACACTTAAAGATTTTAATAGAAAGTTTTTTGCAACAAAACTTATGCAAGCATTGTATCGTTTATTTTCACCAATAATGTAAACAAACTGCATAAAAACGGCGCAATACTGCGTTTACTGTGTGGCTTGCTCACAAAGTTATGTAGGAAACTACACTCCTTCGTGAGCAAACCACCCGAGCCTTGTCTTGCTTGTTTTTATGCAGTTTGGTTTTTTATAAGTTTAAAATAAAAAAATATTAAAACGGCGCAATACTGCGTTTACTATGTGGCTTGATTTGTAAGATTTTTATATATTTTTATAACTTACGAAATTATATGTTAATTTTTATAATTAGTAATTACATATTTTAAAATACTTCCATTTTAATTATTTATGAATTTTTAAATAAATTTTGCAAATAATTAAAATGAGGTTTTTATGAAAAAAAATAATTACAATTTGTTTATAGAAACAAATAAAGCATATAGTTGTTGCAAAACTTTTTCACTACTGTCAAGTTTTGTTGTTTGGATAAGTTTAGCCATTTTGATGCTTTTTCCTTTGTTTGGATTTGGACTTGCTTTTTTTGCAATGTGTTTTTTGTGTATTGGATTTAAAAAAAATATTTTAGATTGTTTGCAAAATAAACCAACAAAAATTGAATATGTGTTTAATTATTACAAAAATTGTGTATCAGCCTTTTGTTTAAAAATTTCTTCTATTGTTCTAACAATGTTATGGTCTTTATTACTTGTGGTACCCGGAATTATTGTTGGATTAAATTATAGTTTTATTTCTTATATTTTTAGTGAAAATACGGACATTGGAACAACTGAATGTTTAAATAAAAGCAAAGAAATGGTATATGGATATAGAAGCGAAATTTTCTTGATTTATTTAATTGAATTTTTATTCATTTGTTTAGCAAGTTTATTTTTTAGTAGTTTGATTATAATGCTTAATTATTTAGTTGTTTTGCCTATTTGGGCGAATGTTGTGATTGTTTTGTGTTTAACAATTTTTGTTTTCCTTGTTTTTGTTTTTCCGTATTTTGAATTGATGCTTGCAAATGTATATTTACAAGCAAAACAACAGCAAGAAAAAAATGTTAAAAAATCTAATAAAACTATTAGTAAACATCAATAACATTTGCTATAATATAATATGCAAGACAATAAGGGGGTCTGGGTGTTATGGCAGATAAAATAGAAGAAAATATTGATGACACATTATTGAAAAATCAAATAAGTGAAAATGAAGAAAAAGATGAAGATTATAAAACAGAAGAAGAATATAGAAATGAATTTCTAGAAAGACGAGCAGAAATTGCAAAAAAAACTTATAACAAAGGTTCTATTGAAATTGAAGATATATACGCACAAGAATATATAAATCAATGTGAAAACGCTGTTTCTGGTGATGTTGTCGCACAAGATTTATTATCATATTGGTTTAAACACGGAAATCCTGCAATTGAAGAAAATATTGATTTGTCAATGCAATGGCTTTTTCTCGCAGGTTCAAATGGCAATTCACATTCAATAACTAAACTTGCTTTGTTTTTAAATTATGCTTATGATGAAATTATGGATAGTGACTACATTGACGATTTATCAAATGTTTTGTATATAAGTCAAAATAATTATCAATCAATTTTTGGGAAAGTAATTTGCTTTTACATTGTTGATGATTTGAACATTGATGCTTTAACTTTAGCAAAAACTAAATTATATAAACAAGAATACAATCAATTGTCAATGCAAAGATTTACTCAATCATTAAATAGAGTTATGCCACACGTTCACGAGTTTTTTAGAGAACTTATAAAATCAAACAAGTAACTTTTATTATTTGCTTTTAATTTTATAAAAATGTTAGTATGTTAATAAATATCAAATTTTAAAATT
>CASFMG010000114.1 GCA_949295755.1 uncultured Christensenella sp. | reverse complement strand
CTTCTATAGTAATAGTTAATGCTCTTAATAAAGTTCCTTACGTTGAAAGGTGTAAAAATTTTATAAAAGAAAGTATAAAGAAAAAAGAAAATAATAATAAGAAAAACTGCGATAATCTATAAAAAATGTATCTCCATACATTTTTTTATCATAGAATTTGTATTAATCTCTGTACCTGCAAATACCAAACATTTGCGTTGTGCAATTTATTATATTATTAAGAATTTGTATTTGATTAAAATAATTTTCTATTTCTTCTTCGTTAAAAAAATCTTTTAGTTCACAAATTATATTGATTGATTTTGTACAATTATTAATGATTAATACAAGACAATCACAATAGTTTTTTCCTGTTTCACTTGATTTCTCAATTTGTTTATCTTTAAAAACAAGTTTTACAAAATTATTATGATTTTGATAAAAATTAAAAATTTTGTCTAACAATTTTCTTTTAGAAATTCTCAAATTGCACTTGTTTAAATAATTTAGACAATTTAACATATTATTTGCATTGTTATAAATATTCATCAACAAATTTTGTTTTTTGTTATCATCAATTTTTATTTCAACAAACTTAATATTTTTTTTAATAGATTTATTATATTCTTTTGCCATTTGTGCATAATTTTCGGGAGTTAAGAGTTCATCATTATATTTTCCCATAGTCCACCTTTAATTAAATATTTATATAACATTTATATAAAATATTCAAAATAAATTTAAAAAATGTCAATATAAACAATTAAATAGAATAAAAATCGACAAAAAGTTTACATCAATAATAATTTACGATAATTAAAGTGTTTTTTCTTAAATCAATTTTCTTTAATGTTATCTTTTGTTGTGTTATGATGAAAAAGTGAAAAAAACATAATAAAGGAGCACAAATGGAAACATTAAATAATTCAAACAGAAGAAAAATTAAATTGTATATTGCAGATAATACCGATTTTAAAAATAAAGCAATTTCATATTTTGAAACAAAAGAAAATTATGAAGTTGTCGGTTCAAGTGAAGATGGTCAAAAGTCATTTATAGATATTTGTGCATTAAAACCAGACGTTGTACTAATGGAATGTGTTTTACCAAATTTAGATGGGTTTGTAATTATGGACAAATTGACCGAAAGAATGGGTATAAATAGACCCAAAATTATTGTTGTGTCATCATTATCTCACGAAGGTTTTGTTTCAAAAGCAATGAATCAAGGAGCATCATACTTTATTTGTAAACCAACAACTATGGAAATTGTCGAACAAAGAATAATAGATGTTTTTGGTTTGTCAGAAAAAAAAGAAGAAAAACAAAAACCTAAAAATAGATTGTTGGAAGAAAAAATTTCAAACATTTTTATCACTGTTGGAATACCAGCACACATTAAAGGATATCAATTTTTAAGAGAAGCCATTAAAATGGCTATTGACCAACCAGAAATAATAAACTCAATAACAAAAAAATTATATCCTGCAATAGCAGAAAAATTTGATACTAGTTCTAGCAAAGTTGAAAGAGCAATTAGACATGCCATTGAAGTTGCTTGGAATAGAGGAAAAATTGAAAATATAAACTCCATTTTTGGACTCAAAGTTTATACATCAAATGATAAGCCAACAAACGGAGAATTTATTGCGCTTGTTGCAGATAAAATGATTATAGAAGGTGTTTAAAAGATAGTAAAAACTCTACAAATTTGTAGAGTTTTTTTGTTGTAAAAATGATGGCATAGCAGTTTCTTTTTTTTTTTCGTTTTTAATTTTGATAAAATATTCTCGATTATTTAGTAAACGTTCGTTGTTACTAAATAAAAGGGCATAATTTACATTTTGAATTGCTTTATCATAGTCTTTTAGTTCATAATAGCATAGTGATAAATAATCGTATGGCAAGCCTGACCAACATACAGGGTCTGATATATAGTTTAAGTATCGTTCTTTTATTTTAAACATTTCATTAAAAAAGGTAGCACTTTTTAAATAGTCTTTTTTATTGTAATAAAGTACACCAAGTTCGTAGTATGGTTCTCTAATGTGGTCGGCTTCAAGAAGTGCTAACATCAAATATTTTTCTTGTTCAATTTGATTGTTTAAGTATCCATAGCATCTTGCTATATACCTTAAACTTGCACATCGCTCATCTTTCCAAGTTGCTGTTTTTAATGAAAGATGATATTTTAATGTTTCTATGGCTTTTTTGTATTCGCCGTGGAACATATACTCTCTTCCAAGATAGTGTACATTTCTATCATCAGTTGGACTTTCTTTTACGGAAAGTTCAAGAAGTGGTAAATAATTTGAACGAGATTTCGATGTGTCGGCTTTGTGATTTAACTGTAAATTATATAAATCAATAGTTTTTAAATTGGTATTTTTTATTGGAACTAAAATTTCGTGAACAGGATGTTCCCATTTAAAATATCCGTTTTTATGTATTTTTTCGGACATAAAAACAATTCCTTCTGTTCCATCAGGATTAAAATTCCAGGTATATCTATATCGCACTCTTAAAGTGTTATTAGTCCAATTATCTTTTAAAATTTGGCTCCAACCTTCGTTAAAAAATTCGTCAATGTCAACACAAACGCAAATTTCTGCATCCTGTGGAATAAGTTTCATACTGTCATTTCTTGCTGTATCGAATCTAAAAAAATCGTATTTTTTTTGCTTGGTAATAACACCTAAACTTTTTAATTTTTCATATGTTCCGTCTGTGCTTCCCGTATCTAAAACACAAACATAGTCGGCTTCTTTAACCGAGTTAAACCATCTTTCAACAAATTTTATTTCATTTTTGGCAATTGCATATACACATATTTTTTTATTCATATAAGTTTTATATGAAAGTATATTGTATTTTGTTAAGTTCAATAATACAACAATTTTGTAATAAATTAAAAATTGATTTTATAAACAATCAGTGTCTTATGCTAAATAATTTTTTATAGGATAAGTAATTAATAAAATTTAAAAAACTCAAAAAACATTGTTCATATTAGAAAAACAACTATAAAAGTTGCGACAAAACGCTTTTAAAAGAAAAGCATTTTCGATTGGTCGCGAGAAGATGTTGTAGTTATAAAAAAACCGATAAAAACAAAAAAAGTCAAGGCTCGCTTTGGTAGATTAGGCATAAGTTTAGTTTCCTAAATAATTGTCTAGAATAGCAAAGCAGAAATGAAGTATTTTAAAGTTTTTATTGGTTTTTTGGTGCTGATGAAGGGATTTGAACCCTTACACCCGTTAAGGTACTAGAACCTGAATCTAGCGTGT
>CASFMG010000113.1 GCA_949295755.1 uncultured Christensenella sp. | reverse complement strand
TCAAAAGTATAGAAGAATATCAAGCAATAGTTGAAGATTGGCTAGAATTTTACAATACAAAGAGATTAAAAAATAGGAAGAAATCTAAAATTTCTTCCTAGTGGTTTTTATTTTTGAGTGACCCCTTCGGGGTTCACTTCATAGATTGGTGGATTTTTATTAATATTCACTTTGTGTAGTGTTTTGAAACATTTCTTTTCCTATTTTCGATTTAACTGATTCGGCTAAAATATCATAATTTTGAGTAAGAGTTTTAAGTCTTATCTCATTCAACTCATCTTTTGTTTTATGAAGTAAACTATATTCTTCTATTATTTTTGGCAATTTTGCTTTAATATTTTCTTCCGTTTTAATTTCGTATAAATTTTTAAATTTTTCTACTTTTCTTTGATAAGCATATTTTAAATTATCTGATGGTTTAAATGAATCGTATTCGCTCTTTCCCATTTCTCCAATATCAATTCCTACTTGTTGTAAAAATGGATCTAAAAACATTGCATCTTTTGCCACTTCTTCTATACCAATGAGTTCCAAAGGTAAATGTTGAAAATACATTTTTTCACTTTTTTCTCGTGTTCCACGATCTATTTTTTTAGCATTCACTTCGACCCATTTATTGTGAATATTTTCTAGTATGTCTATTACCGCATCGAATTTATTTTCATCTTTGCCATTTTTTAAAATATCTTGTTTGTCACTAATCCCCTCTAACGCAGAATTAATTGAGTCTTTCGCATAAGTTGTTTGATAAAGTTTCTCTAATGCATAATTCCTATCATTATTTGATAATTTTAATGTTTCATCAACAATTTCTTTTGCCTCATCATATGTTTTTCCATTCCAACTAATCATAGCATAAATATTTGCAATTAACGAAGCTTTATTAATTTGTTCTTGAGTTAATAATTTTTTTGTTTCATTTTCTTCCATATATTACTCTTCACCCCTTTTGTTTTTAATATCGTCAATAGAGTAACACTATAAATTAAAAAAGTCAATACTTGTGGAATACTGTGTTATATTTTTGAAAAAAGACTAAAAATAAAATTAATTTGATGTCTATCTACAAAACTCAAAAATACTATAAATATGATTTTATAAATTCTTTTAATATAATTAAATCAAAAAGAACGTTGTAATATTTCAATTGTTTTGATTATTTTTACAGTTTTATACTTGTTGTTTTTTTATTTAAATAACCAGTTAAATATATTGTGATAATTTTCAAACAAAAACATCGCTTAACATTTATATAATCAATATCGCTTTTATTCTTCTAATACCCGCACTGCAAGATTGTTCCTTTACGATTTTAAACTGCCCTAATTCTCCTGTTGAGTTGGCGTGTGGACCACCACATATTTCTTTTGAAAAATCTCCAATGCTATAAGTTTTAACAATTTCGCCATACTTATTGGTAAACAGTCCAACAAATCCTTGTTTTTTTGCTTGTTCCATAGTCATTTCTTTCATAACAACTGGAATATTTTGATTTATAATATCATTAACCAAATTTTCAACTTTTTCTAATTCTTCTTTTGTGCAAGGACGCTCCAAGTTAAAATCAAACCTCAATCTTTCAGCAGTTATGTTGCTACCCTTTTGACAAATGTTGTTTGATATAACTTTTTTTAATGCAGCATGCAACAAGTGTGTTGCAGTGTGCAAATGTGTAGTTGCTTCTTGATTATCTGCAAGACCACAAGCAAACTTTTGTTCACTTCCTGCTCGAGATTTTTTTTGATGTTCGTCAAATGCTTTTTTATATCCTTCTTCGTCCACTTTTAAATTATTTTCACGAGCAAGTTCTTTCGTTATTTCAAGTGGAAATCCAAAAGTGTCAAAGAGATGAAATGCTGTTACACCATCTATTGTGTCGCTATTTAGTTTTTTTATTGTCTTTTCAAATTCTTTAAGACCCGCTTCGAGTGTTCTTGTAAATTTTTGATACTCTTTTACGATCTCATTTTCTATTTTGTTTTTATTGGTTTCTAATTCCGGATATATATTTTTATATTTATTAACAAAAACTCTCGCAATTTCCAAAAGCCCATCTTCTTTAAGTTCAACTTGTCGTGCATACCTAATTGCACGTCTAAGTATTCTTCTTAAAATATAACCTTGATCAACGTTGCTTGGAACAATACCCTTTTCATCACCTATCATAAAAACAGAAGTTCTTATGTGGTCTAAAATAACTCTAAATGCTTTTGTTATCTTAGCATTTTTTTCGTATTTTTTGCCTGTCAATTCTTCCAATTTTTTAAGAGCATCAACAAACAAATCTGTATCAAAAACCGATTTTTTTCCGTTTAACACACAAAGAGTTCTTTCTAATCCCATACCTGTGTCAACATTTTTTTGCTGCAACTCGGCATATGTTCCATCAGAAAGTTTATTATATGCCATAAAAACATCATTCCAAATTTCCAAAAATGCGCCACAATCACAAGCAGGAGAACAATCTTTTGAACATTTTTCTTTGACTTTTATAAACATTTCGGTGTCCGGTCCGCAAGGTCCAGTTGTTCCTGCCGGTCCCCACCAATTATGCTTTTTAGGTAAAAAATAAATATCATCTTTATTTATTCCACAATTTTCCCAAAGTTTTGCACTTTCTTCATCTGTTGGTGCAGTTTCATCTCCAGCAAAAACTGTAACTGCAATTTTATTTTTGTCTATTCCTAAATATTGTTCACTTGTTAAAAATTCATAACTCCAAGGAATCATTTGTTGTTTAAAATAATCACCAAGCGACCAGTTTCCTAGCATTTCAAAAAATGTACAATGAGAACTATCTCCAACTTCATCAATATCTCCTGTTCTTATACATTTTTGGAAATCTGTAAGTCTTCTCCCTTGTGGATGTTTTTCGCCAAGAAGATATGGCACAAGTGGGTGCATACCTGCTGTTGTAAACAAAACCGTTGGATCATTTTCTGGAATCACTGATGCGGATTGTATTTGTTTATGACCTTTTGATTTAAAAAATTCTATATATAAATTTCGTAATTGTTCGCTTGTTATATTTTTCATTTTTTTTCCTTTTAATAAAGCCAAAATACTATACAATATTTTGGCTTTTTTATCAACTTATTTTTAATATCTATTTATCAAAATATTCACATTCCCTAAATGCATCTTGTGCGTTTTTGTTAAATTTATCGCTAGACATTTTTATATTATTATTTAATGTTCGCTCTGTATAGTCATAAATTTTACTTTTATCTAAGTTTTTAACATTTTTGCAAAGCACATTATATAGTGCATCTTTCATTGTTTGCAAATCTATTTGTTTACTATTTTCATACATCAAATCTTCAATTAAAATATGATTTTTGCTAATAAAATTATTTAATGTACTATTAAATAAACTTTCATTCATTTTTATAAAATCAATTTGTACTTGAATATAATGCTTTTTTAAATAATCATCAAAAGCATCTAAAATTTTGCCTTTTGTATTCTTATTTTTCATCAAATTGTTTATAATTATATTATCAAAATGCAATCCATTATCACTAAAACTTAAACCATTTGTTGGATCACTAATGTTATAAAACACATAAGAATTTTCTTTACTTTTAGATATTCTAAATCTTGTTTGTGAATAATTAGAAATAATTATTGAATTTATGTTAAAATCTTTCTTTTTTAAATACACATCTTTTATATTGCAATTTTTTGTCTCTTTAATATTTTTAAGTGGTAACATAAAATAATTAAGTCTTAAATAATTATCGTCTTTTCTTTGAAAGTCCCAAGTGGGATCCAAGTAATAATAACCATCAATTTTATATTTATCATCTTTTATATACGCTATTAAATTAGTGTGTCCAGCAACGATTTTTTCATTTTTTTCTATAATAACATTGTTTCTGAAAAGAACAATATTTTTATCGCTTATTCTGTTTATCAAAGATTTTAATAGTTCAACATATCCAGAACAAACTATAGCATCATTATTGGATACACCAATAACGGAACGCGATATAGCAAAATTTTCATCATTTTTTTCAAATTTATATTTTCTTTTTGTAACATCTATATAAGCATTTAAAAGTGTTTCTAGTGGAGACAAATGCAACTTTTTTATGTTATTTGCACTTTCTTTGATTTTATTTATTGTAGTCTCTACTTCGCTTATTTTCCAAACATTTAACTGGTCTAACAATCCAAATGTTATTCCATTCTTTTTAAATTCTTTTTCCCATTTCGTTAACAATTCTAAATCTAACTTGTCCAAATTATCATTATATTCAAAAACAACACTTATATCTTTAATAGGTACATTATTATTTCTTAATTTATTAATTAGTTTATCAATATGTGCCTTTAATTTTTCTTTGTCTATGCTATTTGTATAAGGCATTTTTAAACAAACAGTCATATCTTTATTTTGTTTTTTTAATTGCAAAAATGAGTCAACAATGTTGTTGATACCTTTTTTAATAACATCAATAAAATATATTTTATTTTGTATATTTTTTTCTTTCACAAGCATAGTTTACTACATATTATTAGAATTGTAAACAATAAAATAAAAAACAACAGGAAATTTCTGTTGTTTTTTTAACTGAATAATTATGGTCCAGTTGGCCCAGTTGGCCCAGTTGGCCCGGTTGCTCCTTCTGGTCCAGTTGGTCCCGTTGCTCCATCTGGTCCGGTTGGTCCGGTTGCTCCTTCTGGTCCGGTTGGTCCCGTTGCTCCTTCTGGTCCGGTTGGTCCCGTTGCTCCTTCTGGTCCGGTTGGTCCCGTTGCTCCATCTGGTCCGGTTGGTCCGGTTGCTCCATCTGGTCCGGTTGGTCCGGTTGCTCCTTCTGGTCCGGTTGGTCCCGTTGCTCCTGTTGCACCAGTTGGTCCAGTCGCACCTACTGTGCCTGTACCTTGTGGACCAGTTGCTCCTGTTGGACCAGTCGCTCCTTGCGTTCCCTGTGGTCCTGTTGGACCTTGCGGAATTGTTAAATTTAAGATATAGTTAGGTGGAGTACCAGTAATAGAAGCAAGTGCTATTGACCCTGGAGCACCAGTTGTAACACTTCCAATTGTAAATGTTGGAGTTGCACCAGTAGCACCCGTTGCACCAGTTGGTCCTGTTGCACCAGTTAAACCTTGTGGACCAGTTGGTCCTGTTGCTCCCGTTGGACCAGTCGCACCTGTGGCTCCAGTTGCACCTGTTGGACCACCACTTGGACCAGTTGGACCTGTTGGACCTTGTGGACCCATTGGACCTCTTTGTCCCCTATTTGTTGTTGTTTCGTTTGTACATATATTTCCACAACAAACAGGTGGTGTATTACTACAATTGCATGCCATTGTTTTTCTCCTTTTAATAATCTCAATTCATAATATGAAAAAAACAAAATATATGTTAAAGTTTGAAAAAGATTTTTTTTGTGATATACTATACACTATGAAAGTTACTAAAAAACAATGTAATAGTAAAATGTGTATTGTATGTGGATTAGAAAATGAATTAGGATTAAAAGCACCATTTTATGAAATGCACGATGGTAGTGTAATGAGTATATTCCAGTTTAAAGAAGAACATCAGAGTTATCCTTTAAGAGTTCACGGTGGTCTAATAACTGCTATGCTTGATGAACTTGGACTCAGGTGTTTGTGGACAATAGAACAAAATTCATATGGTGTTACAATAGAAATAACAACAAAGTTTAGAAAACCCGTTCCATATAATATAAAATTAAAAGGCATTGGAAAAGTAGTTTCAAATACAAAAAGGTTTTTGCACAGTTATGCTTGCATATTAGATAAAGAAAATAACATTCTTGCAGAAGCGGATATAAAATATTTGAAAATGTCAACGAGTAAAATTGTGTCAAACGATTTTATTGATGATGAGCACAATGTTTATGTAAAAGACAATGTAACAGATATACAATAAACTAAAATGGAGAAATAATGAAAACTGTAAAATTTATAAAAACAAACAACGATGCAATAATTCCAGACTATGCGCACGAAGGCGATGCTGGAATGGATATTTATTCCGTGGAAGATATGATAATTGAGTCAATGGATTGGAAAAAGATCAACACAGGATTAATTATGGAACTCCCAAAGGGAACGGAAGGACAAATAAGGACAAAGAGTGGAATAGCCTTAAATAATGGAGTTTTTGTTTTAAATACACCGGGAACCATTGATGAAAACTATCGAGGTGAAGTTGGCGTAATAATGTATAATCTTAATAAAACACCATTTGTAATAAAAAAAGGTCAAAAAATAGCACAACTTGTGATACACGAAGTTTGTTATTGTAAAACAAAACAGGTTACCTCCTTATCTTCAACTAGCCGTGGTGAAGGTGGTTTTGGTTCAACAGGACTTGGTAAAAACAAAAAATAAAAATCATTGCAGAAGCAATGATAAAATTTGCTCCCGTTGTGTAATGGATAGCACAATGGTCTTCGGAACCATCAGTTCGGGTTCGAATCCTGACGGGAGCACCAAAATTTATATTCTTTTAAGGCAAGTTTGTTTATAAACTTGCTTTTTTGACAATTTTTCTTTAAGATTTTATAATTTGAAGTTTTAAAATTTCATTTCAAATTTATAATAATCATAACCATAATTGGTCTTTCCCTTTCCACAATTTTCAAAACCGCAAGATAAATACATTTTTATTGCAATTTTGTTTAAAATTGCTACATGAAAATGCAAGCCGTCCGCATTCTTTTCTTTTGCTTTTTTTGTTAAATTTTTCACCATCAAGTGTCCAAACCCTTTTCCTTGATACTTTGGTGATACACAAATTCGTGCTATGCCTAATGGTCGTTGCAATTTATATTTCCAATTTTCTTCCTCATTTTCGTTTGTTCCAAGAAAACTTATTGCAACAATATCATCTTCGTTTTTTAATATATATAATGTCTTTTTTTCTATATCCTCTTGCACAAGCTGTTTAGATGGATAATTTTCATCCCAAGTTGTGAAAGTTGTTTTTATTACATCTTCATATATTTTCATAATTAAATCTATATCTTTTTTTTCTGCAAGTTTAAAAACAATATTCATTTAATTCTCCTTTTTTAAATGTGGTTATAAAAAAATAAAACCTCCTTTATTACAATAGCAAAAATTACCACAAATAATTTGTTATTGTAGATTTTTGCCATTCATAAAGAAGATTTTAACCTTGTCTTTATTATTATTCTTATGTAACACATCGCGAATGGTCGAATTGAAATGTTACTAAATATTTATAACATTATAAATACAAAAAGTCAATATTATATAAATAATTATTAACTAAACACATAAAAGTTTTCCAAATTTATTCATCATATCTGTTTTGTAAGACATAAGAGAATGTGTGTATCTTTGCAGAGTTATCATAGGATTTTTGTGTCCTAAAATTTCGGAAACAGTTTTAACATCCATGCCAAATTCAAGAGCACGAGTTGCAAATGTATGACGAAGTGCATGAAAATTTTTGTATGGAATATCTAATTTGTTTAGTATCCTTTCAAATGTTCGCTGATAAGACCTTGTTCCAACCATTCCATTATTTTTTGTTGTTATGACATACTTTGATGTGGATTTTTTCTTAATTTTCCTTAAGATATCAACAAGTTGTTTAGGAAGTGGAATGACACGATTAGAATTCTTTGTTTTAGGGGTGTCAACAATAATTGTAATCTTATCATTTTGTTTTCCTTGAAAAGCAGATTTTGAAATTGTCATATAGTTTCGCGTAAAATCAATATCGTCCCAAGTAAGCGCTAAAAGTTCTCCGATACGCAAACCCGTATATAAACAAATAACAATTCCAATATAGTTTGATTTTTTACTAGACAAACAATATTTTTCTATTTTGTCCTGTTCACTTTTTTCAAAAGCACAAACTTTTGTTTCTTCCTGCAGGGGCATTTTAATTTTTTTGCAAGAATTTTTGTTTGTTATTTCCAAAATAGTTGCTTCTTCAATTGCTTGCTTTAAAATGTTTGTCATAACAATAACTGTGTTGTTTGCCAACTTTTTACCTGTTTTTAAATTTCCTTTTTCCAATTTTTCTAAAACAAATTCTTGAAGAACCTGTGGGGTTAATTCTTCAAGTTCATAATCTCCGAGTTTTGGATTTATGTGTTTTTCTATAAATTGTAAATAAGTGTTGTAGGTTCTTATTTTAACCGTGTGCTTAACATATTTGTTTAGCCAAATATCAAGCCAATCTTTTAATTTCATCTTTGTTTACCTCCTAAAATATTTTAATTGATTTTTGCCCCTCACATATATAAGGACATTTAAAAATCAAAAATTTAGGCAGTAAATGAAATATTTTTAATTTTTCTAAAAGGTTTTTTAATTTTCATATAAAAAGACCACCTAATCTTGCAATCGGTGGTCTCTTTTGCTTTTAATATAAAATAAGTATAGCATACTTTTTCTAAAAATGTATAAGTTTTTACCATTTTTCCCAAAATAGATGTATCAAAAGAATAATATTATTAAAAGTTGAAGTCATTTATTG
>CASFMG010000112.1 GCA_949295755.1 uncultured Christensenella sp. | reverse complement strand
TCTTTCTTCTAATGGTTCTTCATCTATGGCAAGTACTTGTGGTTCAACGCTTGCACTTATGGACGCAGGTGTTCCAATAAAGTTACCAGTTGCAGGCATTGCAATGGGACTAATAAAAGATAATCAAAGCAATAATGTTGCAGTTTTAAGCGATATTCAAGGACTTGAAGATTTCTTAGGCGATATGGATTTTAAGGTTACAGGTACAACAAAAGGTATTACAGCAATTCAAATGGATATAAAAATTAAAGGGATAGACAAAAATATATTAACAACAGCATTAGAACAAGCAAGACAAGGGCGACTTTATATTTTAGATAAGATGCTAGCAGTAATTGATAAACCAAGAGCACAATTATCTAAATACGCACCAAAAATAATCACATTCACCATAAACCCAGATAAAATTAAAGATGTTATTGGTTCTGGTGGAAAGGTTATAAATAAAATTATTGATGAAACTCACGTAAAAATTGATATAGATGACGACGGGCAAGTATTTATTGCGACACCAGATGAAGAAATGGCACAAAGAGCAAAAGAAATAATTTTGGCTATTGCAGAAGATTTTGAAGTTGGTAAAATTTATTCTGCAAAAGTTGTAAGAACATCAAATTTTGGAGCATTTGTTGAAGTTGCTCAAAATAAAGAGGGTATGATACACATTTCCAAACTATCTTCAAAAAGAGTTGACAAAGTTGAAGATGTTGTAAAGGTTGGAGATAGTGTTCAAGTAGAAGTTATCAAAATTGATGATAAAGGAAGAGTTGATTTTAAACTTATTGCCAAAGAATAAAAAAGGACTATTTATAGTCTTTTTTTATTTAAGCATAAATACAAAATTTACTATTGCAACCATCTAATTTATATGTTACACTTAAAATGTATTTAAGGGGACAGTATGCAATTAAAAGATAAAATTTATGATATAATGGTAGAAAACAAATTGTTTTTAAAAAATTATTTTTCTGTTAGAACTCAAATTGCAAATTTATTATTAAAACCAAAAAGCAAAATAGACGAGCAATTAACTAATTTAAAAAATGATGGTTCAATAAGAATTTTTAATAAAAAATTAATTAACAACAGACAATTAAAAAAAGGTACTTATATATCTTCTAAATTAAACTTGGGATATGTCGAAATTGAAGGTGATGGAAACAAATATTGCGTTGAAAATAATAACATTGCATTAAACGGAGATGTTGTTGAAGTATATATAAACCTTAATGACGATTTGCCAAAGGCCACTATATATAAAGTTTTGGAAAAAAATAATAAAAATATTATAGGTAGAGTTGTAGAAACTACAAGTGGTGTTATTGCTTTTATTCCTGATAAAAAACAATTTGGCGATATTATAGCAATTCAACAAAATGAAATTTCAAGAAATGCTGTTGGACACAAATGTATAATTAGCTTAGTAAACTCTAACGATAATTTAGTATCTGTTGGAAAAATTGAAAAAGTATTAGGTTTGGCAGGCGACCCCATAACAGAAAATGTTTCTATCGCAAGTAAGTATGGTTTTGAAAAAGAATTTTCAAATAAGGTCTTAAACGAAGTTAAGTATATTCCAAAAAGTGTAAGTGATGAAGATTGCAAAATCAGATTGGATTTACGAAATAAAAAATTTGTAACAATAGATCCTGAAACTTGTAAAGATATGGATGATGCTGTTTATATTGAAAAAACTAGTAAGGGATATAAAATTTATATTGCTATTGCAGATGTTGCACATTATGTAAAATTAAATAGTGAAATTGACAAAGAGGCATTTAGAAGAGGTACAAGTGATTATTTGGGCGATGGCGTTTATCCTATGTTACCTGAAGAATTATCAAATGGTATTTGTTCTTTAAATGAAAATGTTGATAGACTAGTTAGAGCAACAATAGTTGACATTGATAGTAATGGCAATATTTTAGATTATAAATTAGCACCAGCAGTTATAAATTCCAAGCATAAACTTAGTTATGATATAGCAGACGATATACACTTTAATAGAAATGGTGCAGACATCAAATATTCTGATGTAAAAAATCAAATTGATATGATGTTTAAAGCATCGGATATTTTGGTTAAAGTACGCAAAGATAGAGGCGCTTTATTTATTGAAAGTGAAGAACCAACATTTAAACTTGATGCGACAAAAACGCAAGTGTTAGATATAACAAATCATCATACCGAACTAGAATCAACAAAAATTATTGAGTCTTTTATGATTTTAAACAATGAGGTTGTAGGAAAATATTTTATTGATAACAATGTGTTTACTATGTTTCGAGTTCATGAAAAACCATTGCCTTCACAAATTGATGAATTAAATGAAATTTTAAGGGTTTTCCAAATAGGAATGGTGGAAGCAAATTCTTTTAGTTACCAGAAAATCGCAGCAAAAATAAAAGGTAATAATTATGAAAGTTATTTGAATGATAAAATATTAAAGTCAATGCAAAAAGCAGTTTATAGCCCACAAACCATTGGACATTTTGGTTTAGCTTCAAATAATTATCTGCATTTTACTTCACCAATTCGTAGATATGCAGATTTAATTGTACATAGAATTTTAAACTCTTTTGAAACTGACAAAAAATATATGCCAACACTTGAAACTTTAGAATTTATGGGTAAGCATATTAGTGAGAGAGAAAAAAATGCAAAAGATTCAGAAGCAGAGAGCAATAAACTTATGTACACAATGTGGGCAGAAAGTCAAATAAATAAAGAATTAGAAGGAAAAATATTTGATTTTACACCTAATGGTGTAATTGTTAAACACAATTTAATTGAACTTTACATTCCATATAATGAATTTTATGATATAAAACAAGATGGATACAAATTAAATAAAACAAACACAATTTTATTAAATAAATCAACTGGTATAAAATATAAAATAGGTGACAAGATTAAATTTACAATTATATCTTCCAATAGAATAGATAGAAGTATATGTGCGACAACTGATTTATGTTATTTAAAAGAGAATAAAGGTAAAAATATTAAAAATAACGATAATGATTTAATTTTGTAATAAAAATCCACCAGCTTAGTGAAGTGAACCCCGAAGGGGTCACTCAAAAATAAAAACCACTAGGAAGAAATTTTAGATTTCTTCCTATTTTTTAATCTCTTTGTATTGTAAAATTCTAGCCAATCTTCAACTATTGCTTGATATTCTTCTATACTTTTGA
>CASFMG010000111.1 GCA_949295755.1 uncultured Christensenella sp. | reverse complement strand
TTTTTATATATGTTGAAATGTTATCCTAAAATGTGTTATACTGAACGTGGTTAAAAAGATTAATAAAAATTTTTAGGAGATTTATGTTTGGCAAAGGTAGAATAAAAAAATATAAAAATCAATTACATTTAAAACCAAACAATGATGGTTTTATGTGTGATGATGAGGATAGAGCAATTATAAATGTTGGTGCCGAAAATTATGATGATATATTTTCGTCGTATTGTTATAAAGGAGGAGACACTTTATCTTCAAACTTAGTTGGATATCTTCAACAAAAATCAAATGCTATTTCTCTTGATTATGATTTAACTATTCGTTTCCACGTAAAAAATGCAAGTGAAGAAAAACGCAAGGAGATAGAACTTGCTGTAAGAGAAAATTATCAAAGCGAAATTCAAGGCGTAGACAAAAGAATTAGCAGGGCTACAATCTTTTCACTTGTTTTTATATTTATAGGTATATTATTTTGTACATCTTATTTATTATTATCTAATTATGTTATTCAACCGATTAAATATATTTTAGATTTATTATCTTGGGTGTTTTTGTGGGAAGGAATAGATGCTTTCTTTTTAGATAGAAGAATGATGGAATTAGAAAAATTAAAATCTTATAGATTGTGTGCGGCAAAAATAGAAATTATTGAGTTTGAAGTTTACTAAAAGGATAAAATTATGTATTATGACATTTTTCATATAGGCAATATAGTTTTTTATGTTTTATTGGGTATAAGTGTTCTTTTGCTATTGCAAAAAATTGTTTATCATATTGTTGGACTTTTTCCATCAAAAAAATTTCCAGAGGCAAAAAAAGACCATAAATATGCAATTTTAATTCCTGCAAGAAACGAAAGCAAAGTGATTGAACAATTGCTTATTTCCATAAAGGAACAAAATTATAATCACGAACTTATTGACACATTTGTTATTGTGGAAGATGAAAAAGATTTAACCTGTGAGATTGCAAAAAATTATCCAAATACTTATATTTTTGTTAGGCAACATTTAGAGAGAAAGGGCAAGGGGCACGCTTTAAACGAAGTTATTGAACACATTTTTAAATCTGAAAAAAAATATGAAGCCTTTTTTATTTGTGATGCAGATAATGTTTTAACACCTGATTTTGTTAAAGAAATGAATAAAACATTTGATGCAGGTTATAAAATTGCGCTTGGTTACAGAAATAGTAAAAATTGGAATGGTGGTTATGTTGCGAGTTGTAGTGCACTCACATTTTCTATGATAAATACATTTCATAACAAGTGCCGTTCTAGATTTAATCAAAATGTTATTTTAAGTGGTACGGGATTTTATATCTCTTGCGATATATTAAAAAAACTTGGTGGTTGGAAGTTTTTTACGCTTACGGAAGATGTTGAATTGTCTATGTTTTCAACTGTGAATGATATAAAATCAACATACAATGAGTATGCAGAATATTATGATGAACAACCTTCAAAGTTTAAAGCATCTTGGAATCAGCGTTTAAGATGGGTAAAAGGTTATAGTCAAGTAAACAAAAAGTATAAGAAGAAACTTTTAAAAGGAATGCTTTTTGACAAAAAAAATAGGTGGAGTAAATATGAATACACAATGAGCATTTTGCCTGTTGCGTGTATTTTGGCAACTGCTTTTATTTATTCAGTTTTTACATTAGTTCTTGCAATAGTTGGCTCGTGTATTGGTTCGCCTATTGCATACAAAGTTTATCGTGCTTTTATAATTGCAGCATTATCCATATATTTGTTTTTT
>CASFMG010000110.1 GCA_949295755.1 uncultured Christensenella sp. | reverse complement strand
CAATTAATAAAATTGAACATATCTAAATTTATATTTTTTCAATTATTCTTAATTTGGCAGAAGTTGACCTTGAATTTTCTTTTTGTTCTTCTGTACTTGACATAATTGGTTTTCTATTGACCAATTTTATAGTTTTTTTATGTCCACAAATACAAATTGGAGTTTTAGGTGGACATAAGCAATCTGTGGAATTTATTTTAAAAGCATTTTTAACAATTCTATCTTCAAGAGAATGAAAGGTTAAAACTGCCATTTTTCCACCACTTTTTAATTTTGTAATTAAAAAATTTATTGTCTCAAACAAAAAATCCAATTCTTTATTTACTTCAATTCTTATTGCTTGAAAGGTTTTTTTGTGTGCACCATTTCTAGCATACACAATTTTTGTTGGCATACTTTTTTCAATTATTAAAGCAAGTTCTTTTGTGGTATTTATTGGTCTATTTTTTACAATATTTTTTGCAATACTACTTGCGTAATCTTCTTCGCCATACTCTTTAATAACTCTAGTTAAGTGTTGCATTGAATAAGTATTAACAACATCATAAGCAGAAAGTTCTTGCGATTGGTCCATTCTCATATCAAGTTTAGAATCAAATCTAAAACTAAATCCTCTCTCTTTATTATCTAATTGATAAGAACTAACACCCAAATCAATTAAAATTCCATCTAATTTGTCAATTTTTAAATCATTTAATACATTTTCAATTTCTTTAAAATCCGATTTAACAAGAATAACATTTTTATATTCTTTTAATCTTTCTTTGCAAACATTTATTGCATCTTGGTCTTTATCAATACCGATAAGAAGTCCTTTACAACTAAGATGTTTTAAAATTTCTTTAGAGTGTCCTGCACCGCCAATGGTACAATCCAAATAAACACCATCGGGGTTAATAGCAAGCCCCGATAGTATTTCTTTAAGCATTATAGGTTTATGAATAAATTCCATTTTATCCTTCGTTCTTAGGTAATTTAGAAAACAAATCTAACCAATCAATTTGTCCTTGTGGATAATCATCAATTAAATCTGTAACATAAGTTCCAATATTTTCATCATTTTCAATAAATTCAAGCATTGCATCATAAGATTGTTTAAACACACCATCACTGTTTGCATTATCTTGAAGTTTGTTTAAAAGATTGGCAAGATTTTCTGCATTCTCACCTGTTGCCATATCTTGTAAATTAAAGTCTGGTGCTGTGATGTCTGTTATAATTTCACTAACAGCACCTAAAACATCAACAACTTGTGAAATTTCGTCACTATCTAAACTACTTATTATTGAAGTAATAACATCTCCATATGGACCAACAACTTGTTTGATTTGTTCATTTATTTTATTTACAACCATAACACCAATAGGTTCAAAAATTTTACTTTTCATTAGTGGTTCAAAGATATTTGTTAAATCTGTATTATTTATTTGTTCAAAAATAGTTTTCCACCCTTCTTGGTCATTGCCAATTTGAATTATATATTCGATTAAAGGAATGCTTTGACTACTATCGATAATTTGTTTGTTTAAAAGTTCGTCAACTATTGGTGTAATTTTTGCAAACTCACTATTAAACGAAAAAGTATTTTCTTTAAAACAAGCAAAATTAACATATTGTGAAAATTCGGTATTTATTAGCATATCAACAAAATTTGTATATATTCCCTCAACTGTTTTTCCTTCTACCTGTTTATCAGCAAATAATAGAGAATTTTTTACAAAATCCATACAACTGCCAAGTTGAACTAAATTTGAATTTAAAATAGTTTTAAAAGGATTTTCGTATAAGTCATCAATGTTTAAGTTTTGAACATATAAAGCAACGTTGTCTATAAAAGAAAAAATGTTTTCTTTTTCACTTTCACTATGCAAATATTCATAATTAATATCGCCTAGTCTTGTATTATCGTCTATTTTTGAACCCAAATCATTTATGATATTGTTTAATTGTTCAAAGCCAAAATCAATGATTTTTTTACAAGCACTACTATTGTAAAGTGGTTCTATAATTTGTCTAATAAGTGTTTTGTTTTGTCCATTAACTTCAGTTTTTTGCGTTAAATTTTTTAATATTTTTGTAACATTTTCATTTGTTACGTCATATTTATCTCCAACTTTATCAATATAACTTATAATTTGCGATTCATCTAGTTTTTGCAAAACTCCACTTAACATTTTTGTTTCATTAAGCCAAGTATTGTCATTTTTTAAAATTTCAAAATCTATATATTTTTGATACTCAGTTAAAGTGAGTGCAGTCATAATATTATCATATATTCCTGTATCGTTAAATACTGTCATCTTTTGTACAACATTCATTGCTGAACCGATGTTAGTTACTATGTTTGGTAAATTCATATCAAACAATAATCTATAATCATTCTTTATTGAATTAAAATCAGTATCAACAAAATCTTCCATCAAATTTATTACATTGCTTAACAAATTTTGTACTTCAGCTTTTTTTAATGTAATTTTATTGTCATTTATATCTATTCTTCCAACAGATAATGATTTATCATTTGTCATATCTTTTAGTGTTTCTTCAACTTTGTCAACGCCAATATTTAAAACATAAATAATGCCTTTATTGAGTGCTTTGGAATAAAACAATTGTTCGATTAGGTCGTTAAATACCTTTTTATTATCATTTGTTAAAATATCTAAAATATTTTGCAAATTTTCATTCGTAAATGATTCCCCATTAAATGGTATTTCATCAAACAATTTGCTTTCTACCAAAATTTTACAAGAACCAACAACCGAAGAAAACTCAGTTTTTAGATTATTCATTACATCATCATTTAACTTTATTTCATTTTGAATAGATTTTAAAAGTTCGGTTAAATCATTATTATTTTTAACATCTTGCAAATCCAATATTTTATCAAAACCGTAATCTACAAGTTCGGGCATCGTCGCTTTTAATATATTTGAATTAAAAATATATTCAATTGCATTATTTAATTTGTTGTAATCAAGAATTTTTAAAGTATTTAAACTAGATAAATCAACATTAAACAAAAACTCAACATTGTCATAAACTTTTGATATATTCATAACCTCTGTTCTTAACGAAATTTTAATATTATCAACAGTTATTGTTGAAACATTATTAAAACACGCATCATCTAAGTTGAACAATCCACTCATTTTAGCGATTGCTGAAGAGCCATAAGCATCAAAAATACCTTGCACTTCAACAGGAATATTATCTTTTATAAACTGTGCTGATGGTGAAATATTGTTATCAGAAATCTGTTCCTGTGCTAAAGCAGTTTGCACGGTCAAATCGTTAACCATACCAATTAAACCACTAAAAGGCAAAAATGTAATAAATACAAAAATTAAACCTTGCAATGCTCCGATTAGTCCACCTAAAATTCTGTATTTTTTTGTTTTAACTTTAATTACATTTCCTTTTTCGTCTTTTAGTTTTTCGTCTTTTTTAATAAAAACAGATGCTAAAACCAAATAAACAATCCACGATAAAAAAGCAAGGATATATGTTAAAATAACAAATACAAAAACATTTCCAACCATCAAAGGAATATTTTGAATTAAAACTTGCATCGTTGGACTTGCATTAGTTATTTCTGCAATTTGTGGCGAACTGTTTAAGTATGACAATATAATATCATTTAAACTCATTAAATTTCCATTGAAAGTTACTTTTATTTGCATAATTGATTTTGACACTAAAGGTGTTATAAAAATGGCAATAACAAATGCCACAATAAAGCATATAAATTTTAAACCAGATTTTTTTAATCCTTTAAGTCCCATTAAGAACCCTACAACAATAAATAGAGCAAAAACTATATTAAGAATTAAAAGTATAAGTCCTTTATCCACAATTATCTCCTTTTAATTTTTAATTTCGACAAGTCTGTTTTTTAATAAATCACATGATGTCAGATAAAAATTTATCCCAAATAATTTTTCATATAATTTATATTTTCCTAAACAAGCGTGAATATGTCCAAAAATGCAAAAATCGACATTATATTTCTTCAATAACTCAATAATTTCATTATTTTCTTTATTTGAGTTGTATGGTGGATAATGAAGCATACATATAATTTTTTCAGCATTATTTTTTAAATGCCTTGCACTTTCTAGTGCCATTTTCAACCTTATGAGTTCTCTATCATATATTTTTTTATCTTCACTTGTAGCAAATTGTTTTTCGGGAACAGTCCAACCCCGTGTACCACAAAAAATGTATTCCCCTATTTT
>CASFMG010000109.1 GCA_949295755.1 uncultured Christensenella sp. | reverse complement strand
ATTATATCACTTGTGGTCAGCACGAGAGATCAAACAGGCCACAACAAATATGGAATGCGGAAGTGTCGGAACTGGCAGACGAGCAAGACTAAGGATCTTGTGACATTCGTGTCGTGTGGGTTCAAGTCCCATCTTCCGCACTAAATAACGATAAGTCTTGAAAAATCAAGGTTTATCGTTATTTTTTTTACTTCTTACAATTGATAAAAATAAGAGTGTAATTTAAAATAGTCTTGTGCGTTAGATTTCACAAGAAAGGACGCACAAATATGTTGAGAAGAAGGGCAATAATGATTAAGGAGAACGTAAAGACAAGGGATGCACTCGAAGAATTTTTTCAAGACAAACGAACTGAGAATATAGCAGAAAGCACATTAAACACATATAATATGCACATTACTAATTTTATTGACAGTAATGATATGTGGGATTTTCCAACGTCTTTAATTAACAAAGACCATTATGCTTGGTGGGTAGAAGATTTAAAGGATGATGAAAACAAAAAAGATGTAACGATTGCGACCTATTGCAGAAGCGTCAGAGCCTTTATTTATTGGATGCAGGAAAATGAATATTGTGACGTGTTTCCTGTTAAAATACCTCGTTATCAAAAAACAATAAAGCGGTGTTATACACCAGAAGAACTGAAAATACTTTTATCTAAACCAGATAGAGGATGTAGCGAAGTAACTTACCAGACGTGGGTATATATAAACTTTATAATTGCAACGGGCTTACGGTTATCTTCTTCATTGGATATTAAAGTCTGCGATATAGATTTCAAGGATAATGTTGTTTATATAGATACAACAAAAAATAATCAAGGTCTAGCTTTGAACCTTAATTCTGATGTTGTAAAGATTATACAGAGATATATTAAGCTTTTTGATTTAGGGCAGAATGATTATTTGTTTTGTAAAGGCGATAATACAAGAATGGCTAATCATACTATGCAATGTAATGTATCAAAATACAATCGTCTGCACGGGGTAGAGAAAACAAGCATACATTTATTAAGACATACGTTTGCTAAAAATTTTTATATGCAGACAAAAGATATATATACATTGTGTCAAATTATGGGGCATAGCAATATAAGCGTTACAGAAAATTATCTTAAAGATTTAGGGGTAACGCTTTTTACAGATACGGTATATAATCCACAAAAACAGTTTGCGGAGACATCCAACACAAAACGTCGTAGAGGTAAAATGAAATAATTTAATCCAGTCGGTACGAAGTACCGGACGGCTTTAAGCCGTCCGTGTACTTCGTTTTTTCTTGGGCAAGAGGTTGACAAGTAAAAAAGGGGGGCACCGCTTTTGCGGGGGGTTCCCTAGTATTACCTTGTCAACCTCTGTTCCATGTTCCATTTTTGTAAAAAGTAGTTGTTTTTTCAATTAATTAATTGATAAATAAGGCGCTGATTTTGGAACAACAAAAAATTAACCTCTGTTCCATTTTAATTAACCTCTGTTCCATTTTTGGTTAACCTCTGTTCCATCTATTGTTTTTGAAAAAATATTATTATAAAATTTATATAAGCATAAAAAAAGAACCGTCTAGGCAACGGTTCTAGGGGGTTTTATAATTATATATTTTTTAAGCATAGAGTATCAAAAGCATATGACATCTTTTGTTATATAAATGATATAACAAGTGGAATAAAAAGTCAACAGATATAGTCTATCGATATTATAAAATCTTCCTTATGCTAAAAAAACAGAAAGGAAGGTTAATAAAATGAACATTAAAACTCAAAAAGCCCGTAAGTGGCAAATTACAATAAATAATCCTAAAATGGGATTTACCGATATAAAAGACTTGTTAGAAAATAAATACAAAAACATAATTTATTATTGTTATAGTAAGGAAATAGGAAATCAAACACATACAGAACATATACATATATTTTTATATACAAAAAGTCCTGTTTCTGGAAGTAGCATTTTAAAATTATTCGATGGCTCACATATTGAAGTTGCAAAAGGCACTTGTCAAGACAATAGGGATTATATATATAAAACAGGAAAATGGGAAAACACAGAAAAAGAAGATACACGCATTGAGGGGATGCAATATGAATATTGCGAATGTCCCGTTGAAAAGCCTGGAAAACGTAATGATTTAGAAGAATTGAAAGAGCTAATCATTCAAGGAAAAACAAATGCGGAAATATATGAGAACAATTCTTCTTTTATGCGTTACGCCAATTCGATTGATAAGTTGCGCCTTGACCTTTTAACGGATAAGTTTGGCAAAGAATGGCGTGATGTTGAAGTTACATATATTGAGGGTGTAACGGGAACTGGTAAGACAAGAGGGATTATGGATAAATACGGATATACTAATGTATATCGTATTAGCAAAGACGATTACTCATTCTCTACTTACACCGCACAACCCGTTTGTGTTTTCGAAGAATTTAGGAATACATTCCAATTAACGGATATGCTTAATTTTTTAGATGGCTATCCCGTACAAGGTCGTGCAATGCACGGATTTAGACAATTAGGATATAACAAAGTGTTTATTTGTTCTAACTGGAAATTGTACGAACAATACCAAAATATACAAGCGGAACATCCACAAGACTGGCAAGCATTTTTAAGAAGAATTAATAAAATTATAATTAAGGAGTTTGATAAAGAGACAATATTTTATCAAAAAAATAGAGGAACAAAAGAAAATCCTCAATATGATTTTATTTCTGATGATGGAGTGAGTTATTTTGATCCGTTTGATTTATATGTTTGGGGAGATTCAAATAACGATGAATTTCAAGTCTTATATGAAAATGTAAATTGGGACGATATACCCGACGAAGCTAAACTACCTAGAAAGAACTCGCTAACGGATGAAGAAGAATATAATGCTTATAAGCAAGAAGAATTTGAAAATAAATAGAGGGCGTAATCCCTCTATTTTTTTATGCAAAAGACATCGGGTTATACTTATAAATCCGTTAGGATTTGTAAGGATAAACGCCGATGTCTTGATTTTCAAAAAATCAATATGATAAAATTTAATTGTAAGTAATTTTTGATTTAGTGCTTTTACCACTAATCGTAAGTAAAGAGTTATAAAAGTGTTCGCCTTTAAGCTTTTAGGTAATAATTAAGCATTGTGTATCTCTGAATTCTCGGCAATTAAAATATTGAGATGAAGTTTAGGCGGTTCTATTTTTCAATAGACCTTTAAGTATAGAATTATAAAAGTACAGGAATAAAACAACAAAAAAGAAAGAGAGGGAAAATTATAATAAAGCAACGTGAAAGCTTTTAAAACCAATCACACATACTTAACAAAAACAAAGAGGGAACGAAGTACACGGACGGCTTTAAGCCGTCCGGTACTTCGTACCGTCTGGGAAAAAATTAAAAAAGGGGGAATGTTAATCAAAACATTGCAACAGCAAATAAAAACTAATTTAAACAGTAAGATGCGAATAGGGGAAAGCCGTCATTTCGCAAAAAATCAAGTTAGAGAACAATTACAAAGAGAAAATCACGATAAAGGTATTTCTGCAACAGATATTCGTGTTGATACGATACATTCAATCAATACTCGTAAAATATATGAGGAACATTGTAATCACTTTATAGAATATTGCATAAAGGAAAAAGGAGTTAATAAATATGCTTCACTAAACAAAGTAGAAAAATATGTTAAAGAATATTTGCAAGAAAGAGAAGAACAAGGATTATCTCTATATACTCTTAAAGCGGAAAAGGCTGCGCTCGGTAAGTTATACGGGCACGAAATAGATTATAAATTCCAACAATCAAGAACGATTGACAAAATAACAAGAAGTAGAACGGTTGAAAATCAAATGGATAAGCATTTTAGCGAAGAGAGAAATAAAGACCTTGTTAATGTGGCTCGTGGTACTGGTGGACGCCGTGAAGATGTGGCAAAACTGACACCGCAAAATTTCTTTACGGATAGTAAAGGGAATTTGTGGGTAAGTTTTGAACAGAGCAAAGGTGGCCGTGTGCAAATGTCAAGCACTTTTTTACATTGTTAGGTAAGATGTTTTTTACACTGTATGGTAAGGAGTTTTTTACATACCCTGGTAAGAAGATTTTTACATCGTAAGGTAAGCACTTTCTTACTTTATCCGGTAAGAAGATTT
>CASFMG010000108.1 GCA_949295755.1 uncultured Christensenella sp. | reverse complement strand
TTTTATATTAAATATTTTGTTATTTTTTAATTAAAATAATTTTCTTGTCATTATTATTTAAATAAATAATAAATTCATTATAAAATTATTTTTAAATTATATTTTTAAATAAATTTTTTTATTTTTTTTAATCATTATCATCAAGGCGAAGGGCATTATTGTTTATTAGTTCTTCGTTTTTTGTTATAAGGGGTTGAATACTTTTATATCCATATTTTTCTCTTATTTTATCTATTGCTTTATTTAATTGTTTTTTATCATTTTTTTTATCAAAAAAATTTAGTTGATTTATTGCAGTTTCATCTTGTAAATTAGATACACTTATTCTTACACTTCTAATAAGTGTATATTTATCCCACATTTTTTCAATCATTTTTATGCTTTCTTCATATAGTTCTTTTGCTGTGTTTGTTAAATTTTCTATTGTATGAGTTTTTGATATATGTGTAAGGTCGTTTTTTCTTAAACCAATGTGAATCGTGCATCCAACTAATTTTTTTTTGCGTAATCTTGTTGCAATTTCATCGCACAAAAACATAACAACGCTTTTCATTTCGTCCATAGTTTTTATATCAACTATGGTTGTTGTTCCATTGCCAATACTTTTAACTTGTTTAATATCAAAGGCACTTGCAATTTCGTCATCGCCAATGCCTTGCAATTTTTTTTGCAAATTTTCGCCAACAACTCCAAATCTTTTCTTTATAACTTTTTCATCATAATTTGCCAAATCTCCAAGTGTGTATATATTCATTTTATTTAAATGGACTTCAAGTTTTTTTCCGATTCCAATAATGCTATTTAGTGGAAGGTGATAAGTTTGTTTTTTAAATGTAGAATATGGAATTTGTGTTACAGCATCTGGTTTTTTCATATCACTTCCTAGTTTTGCAAAGGTTTTAGAAAAACTTATTCCAACCGAAATTGTTACACCAATTTCATCTTTTATTCTTTGTCTTAGTGTGTTTGCAATTTCAATGGGAGTGCCAAAAAATTTTGCAGTGTCAGTAATGTCGAGCCAACATTCATCTATTCCAAAAGGTTCAACTCTATCGGTATATTCTTCATAAATTTTTCTTATTTTTTTTGAATATTTTTCATATACATCGTGATGTGGTCTAACACAAATAAGGTCAGGACATTTTTGTTTTGCTTTAAAAATAACATCGCCTGTTTGAACGCCACACATCTTTGCGATATTGTTTTTTGCCAAAACAATACCGTTTCGTTTAGATTTTTCGCCGGTAACGGCAAGTGGTAAATCTTTTAAACTCGGGTTTAAGGCACATTCAACAGAAGCAAAAAAATTGTTTACATCGCAATGCAATATAATTCGATGTTTCATTTGCACTTAAACCTCCTTTTTGATATACTATTTTAGCAATATTTATTAAATATTACTATTTTTAATATGACAAATTAAAGGCAATTTATGAAAATTTTATTTAAAAATGCAAAAATATTAGATTTTGATTGTAAAGATTGTTTTTTTGATGCAAATGTTGTTGTTGAAAACGATACAATAAAAAGTATTTCAAAACAAATCGAAAAAGATAATTACGATAAAATTATTGATGTAAACGGCAATATTTTAATGCCCGGATTTGTGGATACGCATTGCCATTCGCCAATGACAATTTTAAGGGGAATAAAAGACGATGCACCATTAGGTGAATGGCTTTTTGACAATGTTATACCTTGTGAAAATAAACTAACAAGTGAAGATATTTATTGGGGAGAAAAACTTGCCGTACTTGAATATTTAAGTGCAGGTATAACTTGTATTGAAGAAGGATATTTTGATAACGAAGCAATATATAGAGCATTAACAGAATGTAATTTTAGAGCAAGAATTGGGTTTGGACCAACAACAAGAGATGTTGGTGTTGACAACTTGACTTACCTTAAAAATGAAAGCAAAACAATAAAAGAAACTGACCTTATAAAAAAAGTTTGCTTTGTGCACTCAATATACACAACAACTGATGAACAAATTGCACAGTGTGTTGATTTTACTGCAAAAAACAACATTCCAAGAAGTATACATTTAAGTGAAACATTAAAAGAAGTGGGAGATTGCACGGTTAAAAACAACAAAAAAACGCCACCGATGTATTTGGAAGAGTTAGGTTTTTTTGATAGAAAAGCACTATGTTATCATTGTGTGCATATGGACAAAGATGACTTGCAAATACTTGCAGATTACAATGTTAGCGTTTCAACTTGTCCATCATCAAACATTAAACTAGCAAGTGGAATTGCACCGATTTATGCAATGCAAAACAAAGGTATCAATATAACTATTGGAACCGACGGAGTTGCATCAAACAACAGTTTGGATATGTTTAAGGAAATGTTTTTGGTTGCAACACTCAGCAAAGTAAATATTTACGATGCAAGTGTTGTTTCTGCGAAAGATGTATTAAAAATGGCAACTATAAATGGAGCAAAAGCACTCGGTTTTGATGTTGGAGAAATTAAGGTTGGTAAAAAGGCAGATATTATTCTTATCGATATAAATAAGCCACATTACTATCCACAAACAAACCTAATTTCACATTTGGTTTATGCAGGCAAAAGCAGTGATGTTTATTTAACAATGGTAAACGGAAAAATCCTTTATGAAAACGGCGAGTTTTTTATTGGTGAAGACAAGGAAAAGATATATAAAAAAATAAATGGAATAAGGGAGAGAATAACAAAAAAATGAATATACAAGAAACATTGGCAAGTGAATTTAAAATAAGATTAGACAGGGTAGAAAACATAATAAACTTAATAGACGAAGGTTGTACAATACCATTTATTGCACGATATAGAAAAGAACTAACAGGCAGTTGTGATGACCAAATTTTAAGAGAATTTTATGATAAATTAACATATTTAAGAAACTTAGAAAAAAGAAAACAAGAAGTTGCAAATTCAATTCAAGAGCAAGAGAAATGGACAGATGAAATAGCACAAAAATTAAATTTAGCAAAGACACTAACCGAAGTTGAAGACATATATAGACCATTTAAACCAAAGCGAAAAACCAGGGCTTCGGTTGCTATTGCAAAAGGTTTAGAACCTCTTGCTGATATTTTAATGGCACAAGAAACAAAAGAAAATATGCTTGATGTTGCAAGCAATTATATAAATGCCGAAAAAGAAGTGAATTCAAGTGAAGAAGCACTCAGTGGAGCAAAAGATATAGTTGCCGAAAGAATTAGCGATGATAGTGAACTTAGAAAAGTTTTAAGAAAACTTCTACAAGAAAAAGCAGACATAAAAACCACACTAATTGAAAACGAAAAATCAAAGACTTATGAAATGTATGCCGATTACACTGAACCTGTAATAAAAATGCCAAGCCATAGGATACTTGCAATAAATAGAGGCGAAAAAGAAGATTGTTTAAAAGTTAATGTTGTTCTTGATGAAAAAATTGCCTTAGATGAAATAAACAAATTATATTTAAAAGAAAACAAGTCAACATATGACATAATGAAAGAAACAATTATAGACAGTTATTCAAGACTTTTGTTTCCATCGCTTGAAAGGGAACTTAGAACATATTTAACAGATAGGGCAAACGAACAAGCAATAAAAATGTTTGAAGTAAATTTAAAACCATTGCTTTTAACTGCACCATTAAAAAATAATGTAATTTTGGGACTAGACCCTGCATATAGAACAGGTTGTAAAATTGCAGTTATAGACAAAAAAGGCGATGTGCTAGACACAACAGTTGTTTATCCAACGCCACCACAATCAAAAACGGAAGAAAGCATAGAAAAATTAAAAGCACTTATTGAAAAATATAATGTTGATGCTATTTCTATTGGAAATGGAACGGCAAGCAAAGAAAGTGAAATATTTGTTTGTGAACTTATTAAACACGTAAATAGAAAAGTTAACTATGCAGTTGTAAACGAAGCAGGAGCATCTGTTTATAGTGCTTCAAAACTAGGAGCAGAAGAATTTCCAGACTATGATGTCAGTTTAAGAAGTGCAGTTAGTATTGCAAGAAGATTACAAGACCCACTTAGCGAACTTATAAAAATTGATGTTAAATCAATCGGTGTTGGGCAATATCAACACGATATGCCACAAAACAGACTAACCGAAGTTTTAACAGGTGTTGTTGAAGATTGCGTTAATAGTGTTGGTGTAGACCTTAACACGGCATCACCAAGTTTGCTTAGTTATGTTTCGGGAATGAATAGTGCAATAGCAAAAAATGTTTGTGAATACAGAAAGAAAATTAAACATTTCAACTGTCGTGAAGAACTTTTAAATGTGCCAAAACTTGGTCAAAAAGCATATGAGCAATGTGCAGGCTTTTTAAGAATAACTGACGGCGACAATGTTTTAGATAACACAGCAGTTCATCCAGAGAGTTATGAGAGTGCCGAAAAATTATTAAAATATTTTAACTTTACAAACCAAGATGTTAAAGACAAAAAAATATCAAATTTAAAAGATTTAGTTCAAAAAGAAGGCGAACAAAAAATTGCAGACTATTGCAAAATGGGTGTTCCAACTTTAGTAGATATAGTAAACGAACTTATAAAGCCGGGCAGAGATATAAGAGAAACAATGCCTAAGCCTGTTCTTAGAAGTGATTTATTATCATTAGAAGATTTAAAAGAAGGAATGATTTTATCAGGCACTGTTAGAAATGTAATAGACTTTGGAGCATTTGTTGATATTGGTGTGCATCAAGATGGACTTGTTCACATATCTCAAATCTGCGATAGATATATTAAGCATCCAAGTGAAGAACTTAAAGTTGGAGATGTAGTTAAAGTGAAGGTAATATCTGTTGATGTTGACAAAAAAAGAATATCTCTTTCAATTAAAGATGCTAATATCACTGAACCAAACGAAAAATAATTTTTGATTTTAATGTTTAACAAAATTTTGTATATTGACAAAGTTATATGATAACTATTATTATTGTTATGGAAGTATTTTATATAGAAACAAAAAAGAAAGCAAAATTTTATAAAATAGTAACAAAAGTTTAAAATATTATGCCATTGCTTTAAGTGTTTTGGCTATTACCTTAGGATATAGTGTAATGTTATTGGGTTCTGTTACAGTGGGGATAGTTACAATGTTTGGTCTTTTTGCGTTTTATTTTTGCTTCAATGGTATCACATAACATTTGTAAAGTTTATAAAGACGGTTACGAAGAAGAAGAGAAACAAGAATATGCTAAAAATGTAGAAGTTTTAGAATTAAAAAAAACAGGATAATTAAAATGATGTAAAGAACAGTGTTGATTTAAATAAAAGCACGAATTCAAAAGATGTAGAGAATAACAAATTGTAAAATTGTTAAACATAAAGCTATATTTTAAATTAATTTAAAATTTATTATTGACAAATTTTCAGAAAAATGAATAATAAACTACGGAAGCAGTTTTTTATTATATTTAAACAATATTTACAACAAAAAAGGTTTGATTTATTTAATGCGTTGTGCAATAATATCTCTATGAAAAATAATGAAAGTTTTTTAGAAAAAAAAGAACAACAACGCAAATTTGATGCATTTAATGTAATAAATTTAATGCTTTTTGTTGGTGTGTTGGTAATGTTTATAATTTCGCTTGGATTTTGTATCAGAAATATGGTTATGTCATCAAATAAAACTGATTATCTTGTTCCATTGACGCAAAGAATTTTGGCAATAATAATTGCATTTATACCACTATTTTTAAAAAAGATTTTTAAAATTTCATTTCCAAAACTTGCAACTAGTGTATTTTATTTGTTTTTATTTTTAAGTATTTATCTCGGTACTTTTATTGGATTATATACAAAAACAGAAGTATGGGATATGATTATTCATTTCTTATCAGGAGTTGTTTTTGGTTTTTTTGCAATGTTTTTAATAAATTTGTTTATGTATAAAAATAAACAAAAAACAAATCCATATTTTGTATTTATTTTTGTTTTTTGTTTTGCTCTTTCAATTGGTGCGTGTTGGGAAATATACGAATTTACTTTTGATAGTTTGTTAGGACTAAATATGCAAGGATTTGCAACACAGGGTGGATTAAACTATATTGGTCAAAAAGCACTTTTGGACACAATGCTTGATATTGTATTCGATTTTTTTGGTGCAGTTGTTTCTGCAATAATATGTGGAGTATGTGCATATAAATATAAGAATTTTGTTTCAAAATTTCAAATAACAAAAATAAAAAAAGAACAGGAAAATATATCGCAGATAGAAGAATAAGGAAGTTATATGAAAATTTATAATGTTTTACACAGAAAAAAAGAAGAATTTATTCCACAAGATAGCAACACAGTAAAAATGTATGTTTGTGGAATGACAGTAAACGGAGAGCCACATCTTGGACACGCAAGACAAGTAATAACATTTGATATGATAGCACAATACCTTCGCTTTAAAGGTTATGATGTTATTTATGCATCAAATTATACTGATGTTGATGATAGAATTATAAATCAAGCAAAAGAACTTGATATATCGCCATTAGAACTAGCCGACCAAAGAATTGCTATAATAGAAAATATATGGGCAAAAATTAGCGTTTCTCAACCAAATTTTAAACCAAGAGTTACCAAATTTATTCCACAAATAATAGATTTTGTTAGTGATTTAATCAAAAAAGGTTATGCATATTCAACGGAGAATGGCGATGTGTATTTTAGTGTAAAAAAATACGCAGATTATGGCTCGTTATCAAATAGAAAAATAGAAGAATTAAAAAATTCGGTTAGAATAGAAAGTGCCGAAAATAAACAAGATGCACTTGATTTTGCACTTTGGAAAAGTGTAGAAAAAGATGAGTTTGGTTTTAATTCGCCTTGGGGAAAGGGTAGACCGGGTTGGCATATAGAATGTTCAACAATGATTAAAAGTATACTTGGCAATACTATTGATATTCACGGTGGTGGTAAAGATTTAATTTTTCCACATCACGAAAATGAACTTGCTCAAAGCACTTGTGAAAATAATGCACCACTTGCAAAATATTGGATTCACAATGGGCTTATTACCGTTGATGGTCAAAAAATGAGCAAAAGTTTTAAAAACTTTGTTTTGGTTAAAGATGTTTTAGAAAAATATGATGCAGAAGTATTAAGGTATGCCGTGCTTGTTAATCATTATACTTCAACACTTGATATGGGAGATAGTTCGCTTAAACAGGCAGAAAAAAATTTATATTATTTTTATAATATAATAAAGAATATAGAACAAGCAAGAAAAGATAGTATCGTACAAGATTATGATGAAAGTGTTTTGAATATGTTTATAGATTGTATGGATGATGATTTTAATAGTGCTAAGTTTATTGCCGAATTGTTTACTATGTTTTCAAAATTAGGCAAATATGATAATTATCAACAATTAAATTCAATAAAATATGCAATAGAAAAAGTTAAAGATATTCTTGGCATATTTAGATATGAGCCAAATGAATTTATTGAAAAAACAAAACAAAAATATTTAAAAGAATTAAATATAAAAGAAGATTATATTGTTGATAAAATAAATCAAAGAAGCAGTGCAAAGCAAGAAAAAAATTACACATTAGCAGATGAAATTAGAAATGAACTGCTTAGTTTGGGAATAATACTAAAAGACGGCAAAGATAATACAACTTGGGATATTAAGCAATTATATTAAACAAAAAGGAAGAATAAAATGAAAATAGGTGTGGTTGGATTACCAAATGTAGGCAAAAGTACATTATTTAACGCAATAACAGAAGCAGGTGCAGAGAGTGCAAATTATCCGTTTTGTACAATAGAACCAAATGTTGGCATAGTTGATGTTAAAGATGAAAGACTTGATGTTTTGGGAAAAATGTATAACACAAAAAAAATAACACCCGCATCAATAGAATTTGTTGATATTGCAGGACTTGTTAAAGGTGCAAGCAAAGGCGAAGGACTTGGTAATAAATTTTTAAGTCATATTCGTGAAGTTGATGCAATTTGCCACGTAGTTAGGTGTTTTGATGACCAAAATATTATAAATGTTAATGATAGTGTATACCCAATAAGAGATATTGAAATAATAAACTTGGAACTAATCCTTGCAGACCTTGAAACAGTTTCAAAAAGATATGACAAACTATATAAACTTGCAAGAGTTGGAGAGAAACAATCAGAACAAGAATTGAATGTGCTAAAAAAATTAAAAACAGCACTAGAAAATGGTGAAAATGCAAGAACTGTGGTTTTAGATGAAGAAGAACAAAAGATAGCAAATTCGTTTTTCTTACTCACAACAAAACCAGTTATTTATTGTGCTAATATATCAGAAAAAGATATTGGCAAAGAAGATAATGAATATGTTTTAAAGGTTAAAGAATATGCTAAAAAAGAAAATGCCGAGACCATTGCTCTTTGTGCTAAAATAGAAGAAGAATTAACCAAACTCGATAAAGATGAAAGAGAAATGTTTAAAGAAGAACTTGGTATAAAAGAAAGTGGGTTAGATAAACTTGTTAAAGCGAGTTATAGTCTTTTAGGACTTATGAGTTATCTTACAGCGGGCGAAACAGAAGTAAGAGCGTGGACGATAAAAAAGGGAACCAAAGCCCCACAAGCAGCAGGGAAAATACACACAGATTTTGAAAAAGGATTTATAAAAGCAGAAGTTGTCAGTTATGATGATTTAGTAAATGCAGGCTCTTTATTGCAAGCAAAAGAAAAAGGAAAGGTTAGAATAGAAGGCAAAGATTATATTGTTCAAGATGGCGATGTAATGTTGTTTAGATTTAATGTATAATTAACAAATAACTCCAATATTGCATATATATTGCAGAAAAGGAGTTATTTTTTATGGAAGATGAACTTGAAATGGAGCAAAAAGTAATAAAAAAAGATGTTGCTATAGACGGTGTCGATTTTGATAAAATAACAAAAGATATAAAAACTGCAAGAATAATATCTCCTGCATATGCAGGGAATAAAAGCGAACTTGGTGCAATACTTTTATATACATATCAAACTTTTCAATTTGGATATTTGGGTAGAGAAGATATAGCAAAACAATTGGAAGAAATTTCAATTCAAGAAATGACGCATTTAGAGTGGCTTGGGCAAATGCTAATACGATTAGGAGTTGCACCTATATATACTCACTATCCACCAATTCCTGCAAACTTTTTTACAACAAGATTTGTACCTTATAATTCTAATCAAATAGCGATGATAAAAATTGACTTACAAGGTGAAAAACAAGCAATTTATGATTATGAAAAAATGATTGGGCAATTAGACAATGAACTAGTTAAAAAGGTTATACAAGAAATTGTGAAACAAGAGAAACACCACGTTGAAATATTGACAAAAATTTTGGAAGAACTTGAAGCACAACAAAAGTAGACATAAAAAGAATGATGCATAACATCATTCTTTTTCATTTATTATTTTTGTTTTTTTGCTTTCTTTTCTGCTTTTTTCTGCTCTTTTTGTTTTTTGAGTTCTTGTTCTTTAGATTGCCTTTCTTTTTTGATTTTTTCAAGCATAATACTTCTTTGAACAGAAAGCAAATATTCAGGCATATTATATGATTCAATTTTTGATTTTAAAGATTCAATTTCATTTTCAAGTTTTGTATGTCTTTGTGCATATGCTTTAAAATCTCTTTCGGCTTCTCTAGTTACGCTTCTATCAACGGTTTGTCTTTGTTTTTTCAAATTTTCTTTGTGAAGTTGTTCAATTCTTTCAATTTCGTTTTGAACTGATTTTATTTCGTTTTCTAATTCTTTAATTTTTTCATCACGAACTTGCTCTGCTTCTCTTCTTATTACATCGCGATACAATGTTGCATTTCTATCGTATTCGCTGGCTTTCTTTCTTTCCCATTTTCTTATTGTAATTTTTTTCATAAAGTATGCACTAATTGCTATTACAAGTGCAACAAATAAAATTAGTGAAGGAATAAGGTACCATATTGTGCTAGCATCAGGACCGTTTTCGTCGGTTTCGCCAGTTTCTTCGTCAGTTGTTTCAGTATCAACTTTTGAAATCATAAGAATTGTTTTGTCTTCTTCGGCTTTTTGTTGTGCTTGATTGTATTCTTTTTCTTCTATTGTTTCAAATTGTAAATTATCAAAGAATGCTTGACCATAAATTTCTGCACTTTCGTTTAGTATTCCAAATACTAAATTGATTGATGTTTCTTGTGATACTGCAACATATATTGTATAAGTTGTCCACGTATCATTTGAAATTATGTTATCAAATTGCTTATCTATGCCTTTTAAACTAAATAGGGCACCATATCCAAGTTTTTCATTTTCGTCTTTATCTGTTTGCTCTGTATCACCCCAAAATCTTGTTTGTATGTCAATGCTAAATTTATAATATTTGTCAGTTGCAAGGGTTAGTTGTTCTTTGGCAGTCAAAGTATATTTTGAAACACCATTTGTTATAAATGCAGGCATATATTTTAATGCTTCGTTGTTATTATCACTATTTGTTATTCCAAAATTGTTATTTTCTCCATCAATAATTCCACCATATGCTATTGTATCTCCAGATGTGTTTTCTGTTCCATTTTCAAGGTTTTGTTCGTATCTATAAGGAGTGTACATTCCATATTTTTGCTCATTTGAAATAAAATTGAAATTTGATATTGAAAAGTCTAATGTTTTATGAGAATCAACATAAATTTCATAAGTTTCATCTGTCATCG
>CASFMG010000107.1 GCA_949295755.1 uncultured Christensenella sp. | reverse complement strand
TTTAGAAAATTATAGAAAACAATTAGATGATATTGATAACAAATTGGCAATTTTATTTGAGAAAAGAATGGAAATCATTGAAAATGTAAGACAATTTAAAAAACAAAATAATTTGCCTATTTACGATAAAAACAGAGAACAAAAAATGGTAAATAGTAATGCCAATTTAATAAAAAACAAAGATTTTTTACCCTATTATATAATGTTTTTAGAAAATTGCACAAAAGTATCTAAACAATATATGCAGGACAAAAACTAATTTAATAGTGTAGTTTTCATTTTCTTTGAGTAATTGTATTGTTTTTTTAATTCAACGTAATACAAACATTTGGAACATTCAAAATAGTGCCACGAAAAAAATGACGATATGCCTAAACTTAAAATGGATAAAATAAACCAACCTATAAAAGACATATAAAGAAAAATAATCTCTTGTAGTCTTCCTTTTGTTAAGTTTATAGAAAAACTAAATGCTTCTTTAAATCTTATATTTGGATTTTCGGCAATAACATATGGTAGTGGAAAAAGATTAAAATAAAACCATATGCCTGGCACTATAAATATAGTGGAAAGTAAAAATGTTGTTATATTTAACAATAATTTAAAAAAAATTATTTTTATTGAAATGTATGGGTGTTTAAAATAATAAAAATTTGTGTTTATGTTTTTGTTTGTGTTTTCAAAAATTTTAATATATTTTCTTGCTCTATCTATTGTTAAAGGAAATAAAAGTGCTGATGTAATTATTGAAATAATACCCAATGTGGCAATCTTTATTATCCAATATAATGATTTTATAAAATAATAAAAAAAGTAAAAAATAATGTGATAATATTTTCGTTTAAAAATCACATACTTTGCTCTTTTCTTTATGTTTACAATATCAATTTCTTGCATTGTTATATTTTGGGCAAAAAATATAAATAAATTACATAATAATAAATAAAACACTTTTATAACTAACATTATAAAATCAATTTAAAGTATTTTATATAGTTTATTATAAAAAAGTTTCATTTAAATTTATAAAAATTTAACTATTTTTTATCGATTTAATAAAAATATTGAAATTTTATTCACAGTTGTGATATAATCTTTTGTTTAAAAATGTAAGAGGTAAAAATGACAAACGAGAAAATTAGAAATGTAGCGATTATTGCCCACGTTGACCACGGCAAAACATCACTTGTAAATGAAATGCTTAAACAAGGAAATGTGTTTAGAGATAATCAAGTGGTTGAAGATAGAGTAATGGATAGCAATGCACTTGAAAGAGAAAGAGGAATAACAATTCTTTCAAAAAACGCAAGTTGCGAATATAAAGGTGTTAAAATAAATGTTATTGACACTCCGGGACACGCAGATTTTGGTGGAGAAGTTGAAAGAGTTTTAAAAATGGTGGATGGAGTTTTGCTAGTTGTAGACGCATTTGAAGGACCAATGCCACAAACAAGATTTGTTTTGGAAAAAGCACTTGCTTTAAATTTAAAAGTTGTTGTGGTTGTAAACAAAATGGACAGGCCTGACGAACGAGCAAAAGAAGTTGTTGATGAAGTTTTGGAACTATTTATGGATCTTGATGCCAACGATGAACAACTTGATTCTCCTTTTGTGTTTGCTTCGGCAAGAGATGGCAGTGCAAGTTTAAGTGTAGATGAAAAAGGTACAAGTTTTGCCCCACTTTTTGAAACCATTTTATCACATATTCCTGCACCAAGTGGTGATGAAAATGCTCCACTTAGTATTCTTGTTTCGTCTGCAGAGCACAACGACTATGTTGGTAAACTCGCCATTGGAAAAATCGAAAGAGGAAAAATTAAAGTTGGCGACCAAGTTGTTGTTTGCAACTATTATGACAAAGCCAAAAATGTTAAAAATAAAGTTGTTTCGTTGTTTGTTTATCAAGGACTAAAAAGAGTTCCAACCGACAGTGCACAAATGGGAGATATTGTGTGTGTTGCAGGACTCGAAAATGTTATGATTGGCGACACAATTTGTTCTCCACTTGACGTATCTCCACAAGAATTTGTACAAATTGCAGAACCAAGTGTTGAAATGACATTTATGGTCAACGACAGTCCTTTTGCCGGAAAAGAAGGTAAATTTGTTACAAGCAGACATTTAAGAGATAGATTGTATAAAGAAGCAGTTAAAGACCTTTCACTTCGTGTTTCAGATGGAAGTACAGCCGAATCGTTTACAGTTGCAGGTCGTGGTGAAATGCACTTAAGTATTTTGATTGAAAATATGCGTAGAGATGGCTATGAGTTTCAAGTTAGTATGCCAAGAGTAAGATTTAAAACGATTGATGGCAAAAAATGTGAACCAATAGACATTCTTACATTAGATGTCCCTGCAGATTGTGTTGGAACTGTTATGAACAAAATGGGTATAAGAAAAGGCGAACTTATTCATATGACACCAAAACAATCACGGATGAAAATGGAGTTTTACATTCCAGAGCGTGGACTTTTTGGTTTTAAAAGTGAACTTTTAACCGACACAAAAGGCGAAGGAATAATGAACACAGTGTTTTATGATTATGAACCATTTAAGGGAGAAATCGACAG
>CASFMG010000106.1 GCA_949295755.1 uncultured Christensenella sp. | reverse complement strand
TTGCAAATTATTTTCAACAACCCAATTTATTCCTTTCATCTCATCAACGCTTAAAATATATTTTAATTTCCCATTAACAAAAACTGCGTGTTCTCTTTGAAGTGAAATAACGCTATTTGAGTTTGATTGTTGAGAATTATTATCCGATTGATTAGATGCTTGATTTGAACTATCTGTCTCTTGCCCAGCACTTATTCCTTGACTTATATCATTTTCTAATTTTATATATCCTAGTGTAGAAGTTTTTATTTCTGAAAAATAACCTTTTAAAAAATTGTCCAAACTTGTGTCTTTTGTGTAATTTACATTAAATTCATTTTGAATTATCTCTCTTAACTTATACATCGAAGATTGTTCAAGTTTGCTCGCTTGATTAAGAACATCTTTTGCACTATCTCGACTGAGTATTAAAGAAACTGAATTTGGTAATTTGGTTGTAATAGTAAGAGTATTTAACACATTTGCAATATCATCAGAAGCAAAACTTTGAGAAATGATGACATATCCAACATGTCCCATTTTCAATCTTCTTCCAATTTGAGATTCAATAGAACTTATTGCATTTGCAACGCTTGTGCTTTTTCCACAAACAACTTTAGTGTTTTCCCCCATATTATCTTTTGAAATGTCTGAGAGTGTCAAAACAGAAAACTCCACTTCTTCATCAACCTTGTCAATTCCAATCGCTGTAATAATTGCACCTCTAAAACTTAACGATGGCATCGTTATGGCAGACGGCAAAAAAATTAGCATTATTAAAATAAAATATGATAAAGCAAAACAATTTCTAAATTTTTTTATATAGTTTTTTATATTTTTTATCATATTTTTTCTCCTTACCAAAAACTAACAACAAAATATAAAATAATGGAATTATTATCCAAATTAAAATACCAAAATATTTAAAATAGAATAAAACAAAATCTGTTATTTTTTGAATATTAAAAAATACAAAATATTCTAATAAAAATATAATAATATTTGCACTAATTAAAGAATGATAACTATTTTTATATTCAAAAATTTTTTCATAACAAATTCGCAAGCAATTCATATATAGCGAGCCTTGCAGAAAAATTACAAATAAATAAACAAAAATTGAAATTATATCAATATTACCTGAATTGCCAATATTTCTGTTATATTCTGTTACATCAGCAATAGCATTTTTATTCAAAAAAGCAGTTACACGAAACAATCTAAAATAAACAAAATACAAAATTAATAGCAAGATTGCAACCATAAAAACAAACGAAAATATTTTTCTTTTTGCATTTTTTTCTATTTTTATTTTATCGGCCAAAATTGTTACAAATAAAAAATCGGAAAACCAAAAATTATAGTCAAAACACGCACTTAAGATATTTTTTATATCTTTAATAAAAAGTGGTCCAATTTCGCCAAAACTAAGTGAAACTTCAGATAAAAATAAACATATTACAAGACCAATCAAAATAAAAATAAAGCCAAATTCACAAGTTCTTGCACAGCTTTTTAATCCGTTAAAACTTAGTGCAGTAATAACAGGCAAGTATGTTAAAAGAAACACAATTAAACTATGATCTTCATCTACAACATCTTGCATATATAAAACACCTTCATTCATTAACATGCATAATTTGAACACAAAAAACAAATAGATTAAAATGTATACTATTTTTGCAATTATTTTACCTAAATATTTTTTTATAATTTCGTAAAGCGAAAAATCAGGATATTTTTCTTTTATTTTTAAATACAAAAAAAGCATCAAAATATCAATAATAAACATTATTATTGCAACAATCAATCCTGAACTATTGCTTTTTTCAAAAAGTAATGATGGCAGTGCAATGAGTTTCAATGCTAATAATGAAATCGCACAAAAACAAGCCGTTTGTCTAATAGAAATCTGTTCTTTCATTTTTCACCACCTAGACCTCGTTTCTCATCTTTATTTTTTATCACTTTTGGTCTTGTTTTAATTTTTGATATTGGTTGTCTTGTAAGAGCATCTTGTAAGTCATTTTTTATTCTTGGTGAATATGGTGCTAAATTTGGAGTATCAAATTCATTCATTGTGTTCAAATAATTAATAAAATAAACCATTCCACCAATAATTCCCAATAATCCAAGTGTTCCCCCTATCATCAAGAAAATAAATCTTAGTATTGTTAACTGTGGAGCCTGATTTGGTATTGTATACATTGAAATTAAACTAAGTGCAATAACTATAATACCTGGAGAAGAAATTAAACCTGCTTGCACTCCTGTATCTCCTAAGACTAACGCTCCAACAATACTTGTGGCCAAACCCAAATATCTTGGCAACCTTAAACTAACTTCATATAGCATTTGAAAAAGAATTAATATAAATAACATTTCTATAAATGGCGTAAAAGGCAAGTTTTGAGTAGTTGCATTTATCGTTAAAATATATTTTAAAGGAACAACTTTATAATGATACAATCTAAAACTTAGATATACACCGGGAACAACAGTTGCCATGATTATACCAAGTGCTCTTATAAACCTTATGAAAGATGTATAGTGCAAATTTGTATAATAGTCATTACTGTTTTGCAAATCTTCCATAATCATAAATGGTATTGTTATAACTATTGGCGAACCATCAACTGCAATAGCAACCCTACCTTCTAAAATTTTTGCTGTTACTATATCTGGTTTTTCCGTTAGTCCAAATTGTTCAAATAACGAATTTGGTCTATCTGAAAGATAATTTATAATATAATGCGAATCTAAAATTGCGTCTGTGTTTATTTTTTTTATTTTTTTTTCAATTTTTTTTATTAGTTTTTTATCTGCCAAATTATCCAAATAAAACATAGTTATTTGTGTATGTGTCAATTCGCCAACAAAATAATTTTTAAAAATTAAATGCTTTGTTGGTAATTGCTTTCTGATAAGTGCAATAGTCGTTTTAACACTTTCAGTAAAGCCTTCACGTGGACCTTGTATGGTTGGAGAAGTTGGTGGTTCAGAGGGTTGTCTTGTGGGAAAATACTCAACATCTAAACTAAGGGCATCATCTTCACCTTCTACAAACAATAAAACTTTATTTCTGATTACGTTTTTAACAAAATCTATTTCTTTGACTTTTTCTATTTCAATTACTTTTAACACTTCATTTTTTAAGTTATTTAAAGTTACTTCGCCTTTATAATCTATAAGTGGCGATATAATAGATTGAACTAACAACATTTTATCTATTGTGCTTTTCAAAAAAATTAAGGAAACTTTTTTATTAGAAACGATGATTTCTCTAACCAAGATATCAGGATTGTCGTTTAATTGTCTTTTAATTTTATCAATAATTTCCATAAAAAAACATACCACCTTTTTTGTAGTATGTTTTTTATTAAAAATTATATACTTAATTACATAATCTTGTTCTATTGTATTGTTACATCTATATAATCTGAATCAGTGATATAATCTCCATCACCAACTGCTTTAATTTTTATGGACGAAACACTTGTCCCCTTTGTTAAATATGGTGTTAAATCTAATGTGTATGTTTCATTTGTTAAATCTGCAACATATCCAAAGGTTTCATTATCGTTTACTAAAATTTCAAAACGCTTTGTTGGTGTTTTTTGAATATCAATTTTAAATGTCAACATATTGTTTCCACTATTATAATTTGCGCTTATTACATTTTGAAGTTTTGTTTTATGTGCATAAACAATAGGTTTGCTTAATTCACTGCTTTTATAGTAATTGTTTTCATCTGCAACTGCTTGAACATATAATGTGTAATTACCAGCACTTATAGAGTTAAATTCTGAAAAATAAAATTCCACATTGGTTGTCGTTGCTGAAGGTTGTACAACTGTAAAATAATTTAAGTTTTGGTCTGTTATACCATAATACACTTTGTACTCTTTTGCATTAACTACTTTAAGCCAACTAAGTTTCGTCCCATCGTTTGAAACATAAACATTTGGTGTATCTAGATGCTCATAATAATGATATATGTATTTTTGTGAATCATCTGATGTTTCTTGTGAATTTCTTCCACCATATCTTGCCCAAATGTAATACTCGCCTGGTGAACTCAATTTGCTTTTTATGGAAATTTCATTGGTTTGAGATGAGATGTATGTTATATTAGTTTCACCTTTTTTTTGAATATAAAATTCGTACAATATCGCATCATCATTCTCATCTATGTGCAATATTGTTTGATTGCTAAGCGAATAAACTTGCACTGTTGGTGCACTCATTTTATTTGCTTTTGGCAACAAAAAAACAGTTAAAGTAATTATAAATGCACAACAAACAACAGCCAAAAGCACAGATAAGATGATAATTTTTGTTTTTTTAGAGAGTTTTTTTCTATTATCTTTTTCATCAGCATTCTCTACATCTTGCTCGTTTTTTAGGTTTTTTGTTTTTTCTTTTTTGTTCTCTTGTATTTTGTTATTTTCTTTTTTGTTTTTTGCTTTTTTTAATTTTTTAGTATCTTGCAATGTATCAACTTTTTTAATCTCATTTTCTGGTTCAGTTTGCTTTAAGCCTTTATCACTTTCATAATTATCGGTAAAATTGGTGCCATCGTTGTCAACAATACTTTTTGTTTCTTGTTGTAAAGCACCATTTTGCTTTTGCTCAAAAAGTTTTTTTATGCTTTCTGGCATCTCTTTTTTTACTGTGTTTTTATTCGACTTTTCAACCATAACAAATTCCTTTTTTATCACATTAGTTATTGTATGTATATTATAAATTACTAACCAAATAATTGTCAAATAATTAAAAATAAATAAAATAAACCTAACGATTGAATATTTGTTCAACTTAGCATACATACATAAATATTATAAAACAATTAAATGTAATAAAAATTATATCATTATCATTTATATTTATATGTATAATAGAGAAAAGGCAGTTGAATATGCTTACAAATGGTGGAATAATAGAAATCCAGTATTTTTTAATTTTGATGATTTTGGTGGAGATTGTACAAATTTTATTTCACAATGTTTGTATTATGGTGGAATAGATATGAATATAGTAAATTCACCATTTTGGTTTTATAAAAACTCATATAATCGCTCTTATAGTTGGACAGGAGTTGTTGAATTTTTTGATTTTGTAACACAAAATAAAACAAATTTAGGACCCAAAGCAAAGGTGGTAACAATAAATGAAATTGAAATTGGTGATGTAGTTCAAATGCTCCAAAATGGAAATAGATTTCACCATAATCTGCTAATAACAAAAATACAAGGACTCAAAACATTAGATAACATTTTTGTAACTTGCCATACTAATGACGCAAAAGATAAAAGACTGAGCGATTATTATTTTCAACAAATACGATTTTTAAAAATATTAAACTAAAACAAACAAAAAACCAACCACAAAAGGTTGGTTAATTGGCTCCCCGTGTCTGGTTCGAACAGACGACCTACCGGTTAACAGCCGGTTGCTCTACCGCTGAGCTAACGAGGAATATGCTTTCACAAAAGCATAATAATAATATCAAACAAGATTTTATATGTCAACCATTTTTTTAAAAAAATTTTACCATTTTTATAATCTATTTTAATTTTAAATGAATTGATTTTCTTAGTTTTATGTGATACACTACACTGTGTGTGTTCTCGTAGCTCAGCAGGATAGAGCAACGGTTTCCTAAACCGTAGGTCGGAGGTTCGAATCCTCTCGGGAACACCATTTTTAATGTATTATTTTATAAATTTTGAATATATTTGTATATATGAAAACAACAAAACAATTATTTTGGTTTTGCTTTTGGGGTTTTATCTTTGTGTGTGCGTTTGGAACTCTCACGCATTTTTTATATGAATGGAGCAACAAAAATGTTATTTCCGGCATATTCTTTCCCACAAACGAAAGTACTTGGGAACATTTAAAGATGTCAATTTTACCAACACTTGTTTATTTTGTATGTTCTCACAACTTTGTAAAAAATAAAAATTATAGTTTTGCAATGTTTATATGTCTTCTAACTCCTATAATTTTAATTCCAACAATATTTTATTCTTATACTGCCATTACACAACAATCAATTTTAGTAGTTGATATTTTAACATTCATTATATGTGAAGTATTAGCATTTTTATTTGTGTTATTTATATTAAAGCAAACAAAAAATTTACAATTATTAAAAATGCTATCAATTATAGGCATATTTATAATAATATTATGTTATCTTCTATTTACAATTTTTCCACCAAAAATATTTTTATTTCAAGATTTAACAAATGGAACTTATGGACTAAACTTTACAAGATGTGTAATTTAAAAAAAATATTATTATTTATTATTATTTATTATTATTTGTATATAATGTAAAAAAATAAATCAATTATATATTTCACCACGAGCTATGAAAAAACAAGCGCCAAAGCACTATGTTTTGCCGTTTACGGCAAAACTGTGCCTAAGCGCAGTAAAATTTAAAATTTGTTTTATTTAAATCACTATATTTACACAAAACTTTTGTTACAATGTTAAATAAATATTTCAAATTAACCTTTTTAAGTCGCGACAAAATGCTTTACTCGTAAAGCATTTTCGTTTGGTCGCGAGAATAGAGAAAAAACAAGTGCCAAAGCACTATGTTTTGCCGTTTATGGCAAAACTGTGCCTAAGCGCAGTTTTTTCTCTCGTGGTGCGCCGTGAGGAGTTCGAATCCCCAACCTTTGGTTCCGTAGACCAACGCTCTATCCAATTGAGCTAACAGCGCATATTAAATTGTTACTTTGTTTACCTTAACAGGAAACAAAGGTTTATTTGATCCCTTTTAA
>CASFMG010000105.1 GCA_949295755.1 uncultured Christensenella sp. | reverse complement strand
GCTTGCACGCATTAAATCCAACTTTAATAAAAAATCATAAAGATGAAATATATAAGGTATATATTTGCGTTATGTCTGATTTTAATATTAAAGAAAATGTGATATTAAACAACACACAGGTTAGACTTTTGAGACGACTAATTAGAGATTATTACACTCGTGGTAGAAGTATCACACAAACACTAGAAACTTGGAACGAAGTTTTAGATGGCGAAAAGATAAACATTGACCCATTTAAAAATCAAGCAGATTATTTTGTTGATTCTACTCATATGTATGAACCACTATTATATGCAAAATATCTTATTCCACTACTTGATAAAAACACAAAAGTAATAAATGACATAAAGTCAAAACTAATCAGTTTTGAACAACTAGACAAAAATGTTATTCCCGAAAATTCACTACTTCGTGAGTTTATTCAAATTTTATAAATCTGGAGATTATTATGACACTAAATCAAGCTTTTTCGATTCGTGTAAGAGAATTATTAAAAGAGAAAAAGATGACGCAATATAAACTAGAACAAATGACAGGTTTGTATCATAGTACAATGACTTCGATTTTAAACAACAAAACAAAAACTTCAAATTTTAAAAGTATGGCTCTTATTATTCGTGAACTTGGCGTTTCAATCACAGAGTTTTTTAATAGTCCTGTATTTAATTTTGAAAAACTTGACATAGATTAAAAATTTTTAAAAACTATTATAATATATAAAATAAACACAAAAAAACTTTGACTAGCGTAGTCAAAGTTTTTTATATAAAAGATTAAAAACAACTTATTATGATATATATTCAAAAGCATCAAGTATTTTTGATTTTATGTTTTGTTTACCTTTGCCTAGTCTTGAATCGTAAGTTATTTGTCTTGAAGAAACTTTTTCAAGTTTATCTTCGGTTTTTACTGCCAAGGTTGGTGGAACTATTCCAAATCGACCATAAACAACACTGCCCTGTTGCTCAACATTTACAACTCTTAGTCCTTTTCTATACCTACTCATTATTTCAAATTCGCCAATAGGCACATTTTTCATATATCCTTTATTCGTTACAACGGTTAATGCACCCGATTCTATTACTTGATCACTAAATACAATTTCATCGTTGTCATCAATGTTCATTCCCTTTACACCTGATGTAACTCTTCCTGTTAAAGGAATTTCCAAATTTTCATAGTTTAACACCATTCCATTTTTAGACATCATAAGTATTGATTTTTCTTTGTGGAATGTTTGAACTCCAACAACCATATCTCCGTCTTTTAGTTTTATTGCTTGAAAATACGATTTATTTACAAAATATTCGCTCATACTTGTCTTTTTAACCATTCCGTCTTTTGTAAAGAAAATAATTTCTTCGTGCGACATAAGTTCTTCATCATCAATTATTCTCAACTCTACAATTTTTTCATCTGGTCTAAAATTTTTGTCAAGTGCTGAAAGCGTCATACCTTTATCTCTCCACTTTGCTTCTTTAACTTTGCTTAAATTTATTTTTACGCAATTTCCAAGATTTGTAAAGGCAAGCGCTTTTTGACTTGTCAGCGCATTTTTTAACAATATGTGAACATCGTTTAATGTTGATGTGTCTATTAGTTCTTTTTGTGCAAGATTATAATTTTTAAGTGGAATTGCTTTTATTGTATTTGAAGCAGTAACACCAATTACTACTTCTCTTGCAAAACTAACATTTTCATCAATAGTTTCATATTTTATTTCGTTTGAAGTTGTAACAACGGATTTTCTTTCTGTTTTGTATTGTTTTTTTATTGCCAAAAGTTCTTCTTTTACAACATTATATTGAAGTTTTTTAGAATTATAAATTGCAGTTAGTTCTTCAATTTTTATTTTTAATTCTTTTAGTTCTTGTTCAAGTTTGTTTACTTCTAAATTAACAAGTCTTGCAAGACGCATATCAAGTATTGCTTGCGCCTGTTTTTCGCTTAAATAAAATTTTTCTTTTAATTTTTGTTTTGCTTCACTTGTGTTTGCTGATTTTTTAATTATTTTTATTACATCATCTATATTATGAATTGCAATTAAAAGCCCTTCAATTATATGTGCTCTGTCTTTGCAAGCATCTAAATCAAATTTGGTTCTTCTATGAATAATTTCTCGTTGATACTCAACATAATATGAAATAATTTCAAGTAGGCCCATTTGTTTTGGTTTACCATCTGCTATTGCAACCATATTTATGCCAAATGTAACTTGCATTCCTGTTGCTTTATATAAATAATCAAGTATTGCTTTTGCATTGCCTTCTTTTTTAAGTTTAATAACTGCTCTCATACCATTTTTATCTGATTCGTCCCTTATTTCACTGATAGCAGAGAGTTTATCTTTGTTTTCTTCTTTAAGTTCTGCAATTTTTTGCAAAAGTGCAACTTTGTTTGTTTGATATGGAAGTTCGGTAATTACAATAGACTGTTTATCGCCTTCGGTTTCTATATTTACTGTTGCTCTTATAGTAATTTTGCCTTTACCCGTTCTATAAGCATTAACAAGGTCATCTCCAACAATAAGTTGTCCACCTGTTGGAAAATCTGGCGCTTTTATATAGTGCATAATTTCTTCAAGTTTAATTGTTGGTTTGTTTATATATGCAATAACTGCATCACATACTTCTGCAAAATTGTGTGGTGGAATGTTTGTTGCAACACCAACTGCAATCCCAGATGCACCATTTACGAGCAAATTTGGAAAACGTCCTGGTAGCATATCGGGTTCTTTTAATGTGTCATCAAAGTTTAAACTCCAATGCACTGTATTTTTGTCTAAATCTCTTAATAGTTCCATTGCAAGTGGAGCAAGTCTTGCTTCAGTGTAACGCATTGCAGCAGCACTGTCGCCGTCTATTGAACCAAAGTTTCCGTGTCCGTCAACAAGTATTTCGTTCATACTATAAGGCTGAGCCATTCTAACCATTGCATCATAAACGGAACTATCGCCGTGTGGATGATATTTACCCATACAATCGCCCACAATCCTTGCACTTTTCCTATATGGTTTATCTGGTTCAAGTCCTAGTTCTAGCATAGAATACAAAATTCTTCTTTGCACAGGTTTTAGTCCATCTTCAACTCTAGGTAGTGCTCTATCCATAACAACGTGCTCCGTATATGGTATCATACTATCGTGCATAACATCTTCAAGCGACTTAAAAATAAGTCCCCTTGTTGAACCATTATCAAAACCATTTGTAATTATTTGTTGCTTTGGTTGTTTTTCCACTTTTTTTGTTTCCTTTGTTTCAACTTTTAAATTATCATTTTCTACTTTATTGTTGATTTTTTCATCTCTATTGTTATCAACACTTGTATCTATATCATCTAAATTCATTTGACCTTTTATTATTGCCACATCTGTATCTTCTTTTTCTTCTTCTTTTAGTTCTAGTTCATCATAACAAATTTGTCCTAAAATTGGTTCTTGTGGCAAATTGTTTTCTTCTTCCACAAAACCCCCTTAAGACATCATTTCTTCGCTAAACTTGTCCTCTCTATTAAAGTTTGCGTGCAACGCAATATATGCTTTTCGTGCATCAATGTTATCGCCCATCCAAGTTGTTACCATTTTTTCGGCTTCGGCAGCGTCTTCAATGGTTACTTGCACAAGTGTCCTTTTTTCTGGATCCATAGTCGTTTCCCAAAGTTGTTCGGGATTCATTTCTCCAAGACCTTTATAACGCTGAATCTGATAACCTTTGCCTGCTCTTTGTATTGCGTCGTTAAGTTCATAATCAGAGTAAACATATTCTTCATAATTTTTTTTATAAACTTTGTATAGTGGTGGTAAACCAATGTAAACGTGTCCATCGTTAATTAAGTTTCGCATATACCTAAAAAAGAAAGTTAAAAGTATTGCTCTTATATGTGCACCATCTTGGTCGGCATCAGACAAAATTATAACTTTGTTATATCTTAAATTATCTCCGTTATAGTCTTCGCCAATTCCTGTTTCTAGTGCACTAATTATTGTTCGTATTTCTTCATTGGCAAGCACTTGGTCAATTCTTTTCTTTTCAGCATTTAATGGTTTGCCTTTAAGTGGCAAAATTGCCTGAAACATTCTATCCCTGCCTTGTTTTGCACTGCCACCAGCAGAATCACCTTCCACTATAAACAATTCACTTTTATCACTCTTTTTTGATGTGCAAGCAGCAAGTTTTCCAACCAAATTAAAATTGTCAGCATTAGATTTTGCTCTTGAAAGTTCTTTCGCTCGTTTTGCTGCTTCTCTTGTTTTGGCAGCAGCCTTTGCTTTCTCTATTACTATTTCAGCAATTTTTTCATAATCTTTGTTTGCCAAAAGTTTTGATAATTCTAATATGGTAACCCTTTCAACTTCTGTTTTTGCTTCTGGATTGCCAAGTTTTGTTTTTGTTTGACCTTCAAACTCCACATTGTGCATCTTAACAGCAAGCACGCAAGTTATACCTTCTCTAAAATCTTCTCCCAAAAAGTTTTGGTCCTTTTCTTTTAAATATCCATTGTTGCGTGCATAGTCATTAAACACTTTTGTCCAAGCCGTTTTAAAACCTGTTTCGTGAGTTCCCCCTTCGGTGGTTGGAATGTTATTGACATAACTAAAAGTGTTTTCAGTATATGAATCTGTGTATTCAACTGCAACTTCAAGTTTTATTATATTTGTTTCAGCAGAAAAATATAGTG
>CASFMG010000104.1 GCA_949295755.1 uncultured Christensenella sp. | reverse complement strand
CTGTTAGACTTATCAGTTCGTATTATAGGGCAAATTTGGTTGATATGAAATCAAAACTAATTTTGTTTTTGCAGGGCAACAACGAATATAGCACAGAAATGCCACAAGATGCAGTAAAAAGCACACTACCAGAAAAACTTTTAGATATGGGATATGATGTAACATTAAAAGCACGACAAAACAAAATAGACCCAATTATTGGTAGAGAAGAAGAAATTGAAAGAATAATAGAAATATTGTGCCGTAAAACAAAAAACAATCCAATTTTGATAGGTGAAGCAGGTGTTGGTAAAACGGCTGTGGTAGAAGGGTTGGCACTTGCTATCGTAAGTGGTAATGTACCAGAATTATTAAGAGATAAAATAATATATTCACTTGAAATTGGTGGTCTTATGGCTGGCACAAAATATCGTGGCAGTATGGAAGAAAAATTAAAAGATGCAATAGAAACAATAATTGCGAGCAAAAATATTATTGTTTTTATAGACGAAATACACACTCTTGCACAAGCAGGTGGCGAGAAGGGAGAAACAAGTCCTGCCGATATGCTTAAACCATATCTTGCAAGGGGAGAACTTCAAACAATAGGAGCAACAACAACCGATGAATATAGAAAATTTATGGAAAAAGATAAGGCACTTGAGAGAAGATTTCAACCAATAATGGTTGAACCACCAACGGTTGAACAGACCATTGAAATTTTAAAAGGTCTTCGAGATAGTTACGAAGCATTTCACAATGTAACCATAACAGACCAAGCAATTACTGCTGCTGCAACTCTTTCAGATAGATATATTATGGATAGAAGTTTGCCAGATAAAGCAATAGATTTAATTGATGAAGCAAGCAGTAGAGCAAAGGTTAATTTTAACTTAAAGCCTAGTTCTATAAAAGAAATAGAAGATAAAATAAAACTTTTGTCTGCCAATAGAGATGAAGCAAGTATTCAAAGGAATTATGAAAAGGCAGCCAAATTGCAGGCAGAAATTCAAAATTTAGAAGATGAATTAAAAGAACTAAATGAAAAGTTTGCCCAATCTTCAAACTCAAATTCAAATTCGATTGGTGCAAATGAAATTGCCGAAGTTGTTTCAAAATGGACAAAAATACCTGTTACAAAAATAACAGAAACTGAAAAAGAAAAACTAATCAATCTTGAAAACATACTTCATAAACGAGTTGTTGGTCAAGACCAAGCCGTAAATGCAGTAAGTAAGGCAATAAGACGGGCAAGAGTTGGACTTCATGACAACAAACGTCCAATAGGTTCATTTTTGTTTATGGGACAAACAGGTGTTGGTAAAACAGAACTATGTAAGGCAATAGCCGAAGCAATGTTTGACGATGAAAATAACATCATTAGAATTGATATGAGTGAATATATGGAGCCACATAGTGTTGCAAAACTCATTGGTGCACCACCAGGATATGTTGGATATGATGAAGGTGGACAACTTACTGAGCAAGTGAGAAGACGACCATATAGCGTTGTTTTGTTTGATGAAATTGAAAAAGCACACCCTGATATTTTTAACACACTACTTCAAGTGCTAGACGATGGGCGACTTACAGATGGACAAGGTAGAACTGTTAGTTTTAGAAATTCAATAATAATTATGACGAGTAATATCGGAACAAACGAAGCAACAAAAAGGCGTGAACTTGGTTTTTCTGAAAATGAAAATTATGATGAGAAACAAGATGATGTTATAAATGATATTTATATGGACGCACTTAGGAGAAAGTTAAAGCCAGAATTTATAAACAGAATTGATGTTATTTGTATTTTTCACCCATTAAACGAAGACGACTTAACAAAGATTGCAACAATACTTGTTTCAAATATAAATAAACGATTATTAAATCAAGGGTTAGAGATAAAAATGACGGCGAGAGCACTTGATTATATCGTAAAAAAAGGAACAAACTTAATGTATGGAGCAAGACCACTTAAAAGATTTATTCAACAAGAAGTTGAAGATAGAATTGCGGAAAAAATCTTATTAGGGCAATTAGAATCAAAAGGTGTTGTTATAATTGATGCAATAAACAACGACCTAACATTTAGATCCGAAATTTAATTTATAAAAAATAACTAGATCTACCTAGTTATTTTTTTAAATACATTTTTATATCTTCGTAACTTTGTTCTTCGAACTCTAAAAGTCTTTTTGATAAATCTAATAACTCAGCATCCACATTTTTATTATTTTTAAGATGTTTATAAAGCGTAATTGTTCCCCGAACTGTACCCATTAAAAATAGTTCAGCGATATGTGATGAAGATTTATCAGTCATCGTAGAAAATGCAATAGAAGTTTTAAGCATTGTTTTTGAAAATATATTGTTGTCTTTTAATTTTATGTTTTTCTTTTTTGCTAATTCACAACACTCTTTTGCAAATTCATTGTATTTATTTTCAAAATTTTTCATCAAAGTTTTTAATTCGTTCTCTCTAAACTTTGGATACATATCGTTTATTGATTGTGTTGCCATTTTTATATTTTTGTATATTGTTTCTAAATATTCGGTGTTTTTCATATACTAACTCCTTTTTGTTTTAGTGTGCAACAAAAATAAAATTTTATTAAATAAATGTATATTTTTTTTTATCTTAAACAAAACAAAAATATGAAAACAAATACAAAAATATATATTGTAATATTTTTAATTTCGCTTGTGGGTGGTTCACTTACATCACGATATTTATTTTCGGCAATTTCAATTTCGCAGTATGGAATAAAGTTCGATATGAATACTTGGGCTTGGGTGTGTGTTGTATTCAACATACTAAATCTTGTGTCAGGTAATATTTTGTATTTTAAATTTTTAAAAACTAGAAAATTTAATTCTATGTTGTTTTTTGCAACTGTTCCACTAACACTTATTTTTGGCGTGTGTACATATTTTTTAGCAACAATCAATAATTTAAAAAGTCAAACATTTACTCTAATTAAGTCCGTTTTAAAAATTTCAAACACAAATTATAACAATTATTATTGGTTGGCAGTGATTACAATAATATATTTAATTATTACATTTGTTACATTTTCTTTATTATCAAACCCTGTTAAAAAAATTGAACAAGCAACAAAAAGACTTAGTTTTGGAGAGTTAAAGGACAAAATAACAATAGGTGGGAACAAGCAATTTTTGGAAATAGAAAATTCACTTAACAAAATAAACGATAACTACAAAAAAAAGGACGATTTTATTAAACAAACTAACTTAGAATATGAAAAATTTGTGCCAAAACCACTAATAAGGTTTTTGGGCAAGAAAAATGTTTTAGAACTTGAAATTGGCAGTCAAGTTAAAAAAACTGCAACATTGCTTTTTTGCAATTTAAGAAATTCGCAAATTGTTTCAGAAACATTAAGTTTGGAAGAAAATTTTAATTTTATAAATTCGTATCTAAATGTTGTTTCTCCAATAATAAGAAAAAATGGTGGTTTTATTGATAGGTATCAAGAAGATGGACTTGTGGCAGTTTTTGTGTCTGCAAAAAATGCAATTTTGTGTGGTATACAAATTGTGAAAACAATAAATCAAAAAAATTTAGAAGCCAAAAATATCCCATCACTTGACGTTGGAATCGGTATACACACTGATGAGATGATTTTTGGTGTTGTTGGTGATGAAACTAGAAAAACACCAACCATTATATCTAATTCGGTCAATGTATCTTCTAAATTAGACGAAGTAAACAAAAAGTATGGTAGCATAATGGTGCTATCAAAAAACACACTCAACGAACTGCCAACTAATTTTGATTTTTTGTATAGATATATTGGAAATTTGAACATTGAAGACAATAAAGATATAATTTCGGTGTTTGAATGTTTAGATGTCTATCCAAGACAAAAGCGAGAAAAATTAAACAAGTATCATAGTGAATTTGAAAATGGTGTTAGGGAATATGTAAACGGCAAATTTGACATAGCAAAAGATATTTTTGAAAAAGTTTATTCAAAAGAAAAAGATGACAAAGTTTGTTATGTATATTATAACAACTGTGTTGAAAATTTGGGAAGAAGGCCACTAAATATGCACGAGTAATTTTTTTGCACATATAATTCATATATATAAATGGGAGTGTTATATTGGAAAGTTCATTTTTGGAACTTAGGTGCAAAGAAGTTGTAAATGTTGTGGACGGCAAAAGACTAGGACATATTGTCGACATTGTTTTTGAACTTCAAAGTGGGAATATTTGTGGGCTTGTTGTACCTGGCGATAAAAACATATGGAATGTTTTTAAATCTGGTGGAGAGATATTTATTCCATACAGTCAAATATGTAAAATTGGCGATGACACAATACTTGTTGAATTGTATTCAAACACATCAAGACCAAATAATACAATTGTGTTTACTTCAAATAAAGAAAAAAAATAAAATTAAATTGGTATAGACAAACAGAAAAAAATGTTGTATACTTACCTTGGCTAAGTTAATAGGAGATTACAAATGAAATGTATTTATTGCGGATATGCAGAAAGTAAAGTTATAGATTCACGCTCAACGGAAGAATCTAATTCAATAAGAAGAAGAAGGCAGTGCTTAAAATGTGGAAAGCGTTGGACAACTTATGAAACAGTGGAAAATACTCCAATTCTTGTTATAAAGAAAAATGGAAGCATACAACCATTTGATAAAAATAAAATTATAAATGGAATATTAAAGGCTTGTGAAAAAAGGCCTGTAAGTTTAATTGAAATTGAAAACATTGCAAGCAAAGTTGAAAAAACTTTAAAAGATAATATGCAACAAGACGTTGAATCAATAAAAATAGGCGAAATGGTAATGGATATGTTAAAACCATTAGATCAAATTTCTTATGTTAGATTTGCATCTGTTTATAGACAATTTACCGATGCAGAAAATTTTATAGATTTTCTTAAAAATGACTAACAAAACATATATATACAAATATCTTCATACAATTAAAGTATGGAGATTTTTTTTCTTTATAATGCAAAAATAAACAAATTGTATTATATAAATGGAATGTGTGAAGATATTGACATAAAAACTAAAACAAGATTATATGAACTTGGTTTTTTTAAAGGCGAAAAAATAAGAGTGCTAAAAAAATCTTTAATGGGTGGTACTATTTTAGTTGAAATTATGAACAATGTTTTGTCAATAAGAAAAGAGGAAGCACTATGTGTGCAAATAATTTAGACAAAATACTTTTGGTTGGAAATCCAAACACAGGAAAAAGCACACTGTTTAATCTCCTAACAAAATCGTATGCGCACACGGGCAATTTTCACGGCGTGACAGTTAACGAACAAGAAACAAAATTTAAAATAGACGACAAAACATATAGCATCGTAGATTTGCCGGGAATTTATAGTATGTCGCCGAATAGTTATGAAGAACAATTTAGTATTGACTATATACTTAATAACAAAGATTGTCCTATTTTGTGTGTTTGTACCAATCAAACATTGAAGAGAAATATGTTGTTGTTGTACGAACTTTTACAATTAAACAGAAAAGTTGTTTTAGTTATAAACAAAATTGATAACAAATCTAAATTGGATACAAAAAAAATTGAAGAAATATTAAAAATAAAAACAATTTTAATTGATGCAAAAAATAAAAAGTCATCAATGCAACTAAAAAAAATAATAAAAGAAAATAATTTTTTTAATAATAAAATAAAATTAAAAAATAATGATAAATTAAACAATTTTAAACTATATATAAATAAATTTAATTTTGGCGAAGATGAATATGATTTTTACTGCCAAAAATCATTTTGTAATGATAAATATTATTGCGAAAAGTTAAAATTAAATAAAAATGTTTTAAACAACATAGATAATGAATATTTGGAACAACAGATGAAAGAAAAATATGATTTTATAACAAGTATCTTAAATCGATCAAATTATAGTTGTAATGTTGTTGTTGGAAAAAGTAAATTAGATAAGATTATTTTAAATAAATATTTGTGTATTCCAATTTTTTTGCTCATTATGACACTTGTTTTTTATTTTACTTTCTTTTCGCTTGGGGCATATTTGTCAAACTTGTTAAGATGGTTTATTCAAGACGTAATTGGTAATAATGTTTCAAATTTTTTAAGTGCTAATGTAAAATATGTTTGGCTTGTAAATCTTGTTAAAGAAGGTGTTTTTGGTGGAGTAGGAACAATCGTTTCTTTTTTACCACAAATAGTTTTGTTGTTTGTGTTTTTAGCACTTTTGGAAGATAGTGGATATTTGAGCAGGTTGGCTTTTTTGATTGACGACGCTCTTAAAAAAGTTGGGTTGTCGGGAAAAAGTGTTTACACTCTTTTAATGAGTTTTGGTTGTTCGACAACTGCTTGTTTAACAGCAAGAAATATGAACGATAAAAATGCAAAAATTAAAACTGCACTTCTTACACCATATATGAGTTGCAGTGCAAAATTACCTGTTTATGCTGTCATCGGTGGTGCTTTTTTTGGGACTAGTAATGTTATTATAATAATGCTACTTTATATTTTGGGCATAATTTTAGCACTTATATTAAGTATGATTTTTGAAAAGACATATCTTAAAAGTAATAACCAAACATTTATTTTAGAATTTCCGTCATATAGGAAAATTGATTTTTTACATTTGTTAAAAATAACAAAGTTAAATGTAAAATCTTTTTTGCTAAAAATTGGTTCGTTACTTTTGGGATTTTCTATCTTGGTTTGGTTTTTAGAAAATTTTACATTTAGTTTAAATTATGTACAAAATAATAATACAAAAAGTATACTCCAAATCATTGGAGAGTTTGTTTCGCCGATATTTAAACCACTTGGTTTTGCGTCGTGGGGAACAGCATCAGCACTTTTGACGGGTATTGTTGCAAAAGAGATAATAATTTCGTCAATAGCAATTTTTAACAATATAAATTCATCATCAATAAATTTTATGGAAAATATTTCACAAAGTTTAACTAATCCACTTAATGTTGTTTTCTTTACTCCAAGCAGTGCACTAAGTTTTATGGTTTTTTGCTTGCTTTATTGTCCGTGTGTTGGAACAATATCGGTTTTAAGAAAAGAAGTTGGGAAAAAATGGACTACTATTTCAATTTTGCTTCAATTTGTTATTGCATATTGCGCAAGTTTGTTTGTTTATTTTGTGTTTAAACTAACGGAAATTTATGGAATATTAACAGTTTTATTGTTTGCAATAATAATATTCTTTTGTGTGTCTAGTATTTTAAATTTTGTCAAATTAAAAAAATCTGATGTAAAATGCCTGAATTGCAATAAAAATGATTGCAAGTATAGAAAATAAAATTTTAAATTTAATTTTAATAAAAACACTTAACTGAGTTAAGTGTTTTTAAAATTGCTAAAAATAAAAAATATTAAAAGTATTTTATCGTTTTCAAAATTATTCAACGTCTAAGTTTTCTCTTTTAAATATGTCATCATTAAAAAATTCTTGAATAGTTATATTAAAACCATCACAAACCAAAATTATTGTATCAAGTTTTACAGTTTTGTATCTTTCACTTATAATTGAACGCAAAGTTTCTTCTGGCATGGCAATTCGTTGACATAGGGCATATTGAGTTAAATTGTTTTTGACTAACAAGTTAGAAATTCTTAGTGCTACTGCTTTTTGTGTCGTCATCATTTCTCTTTTAACTTAAGATTATCAAAAAAAATTTTAAATTTAGCGTGTGTACACACTGCATTTGTTTAACATTTAGTTTTTGTTTATTTAGTATTTATTTGTAGCCTAAAAAATTTATTCAAAAAATTTGCGTGTGTACACATAATGAGATTATTAAAAATTTTGAAAAATAAAAAAATTTATAATGTTTTAAATTTTTTAAAACTTCATAAACTTAGTTAATTATCTAATTAGACTTAAGTGTTTATGTTTTGTTATAATTAAAACTTATAAATGGCAAAATATTTATTATTTGTTATCAAAGCATTTTATCTTTGCGTAATAATATTTTAAATTTTGCTCAATCTACAAGTGGAGTAATTTATGGATTTGTATTTTTTAGTTAGTGGTACACTTGCAATTCTTATTAGTTTTGGTGTTTTTGAAAGTGTGCTTAAAATAAATAAACTAAATAG
>CASFMG010000103.1 GCA_949295755.1 uncultured Christensenella sp. | reverse complement strand
TGACCAATTAAGTTTAAATGACGAACACGTAGTTTATAAGGCTAATAACTATATACCAGAAAAATATATTATAAAAGAAGTGTTTTCAAAATTTAATCCTCCGAAAGAAAAATCCAATAAATTTATAAGTTGCAAACCTCCTGTTTTGTCAGGAAAAATAGAAAATGATATGGCAGTATTGGAATTTTATGCACAAGACTATTTAATTTATGAAATTTATAAAATAAACAACGACAAAGAAGAACTTTTAAGTGTAATTGCAAATAAAAAAGGCTTGTGCACGCAAACCTTTAATATAAATAAAAAAACAAAATATTATATTATTACAAAAATAAAAAATTACGCTGACAATACAGAGATTATCAGCGATAAAAGTAATATTGTTGAACTAATGCCATTAAATGACACAAATATTATAAAAACAAACAACAAAAATAAATGGTATTTTTAAACACCTGCTTTTTCACGAACTTGTTTTTCTATTTCTTCCATAACATTTTTGTTAGTTTCTAAATATAATTTAGCGTTTTCTCTACCCTGACCAATTTTTTCGTCATTGTATGAATACCAAGAACCTGTTTTTTGACATATTCCCATTTCTGTTGCAAGGTCAAGTATGCAACCTGTTTTTGAAATTCCTTTTCCGTAAATTATATCAAACTCAACTGTTTTAAATGGTGGAGCAAGTTTATTTTTAACAATTTTAATTTTTGTTCTATTTCCAACTATTTCATCACCATTTTTAATTGTGTCAATTTTTCTTACATCCATTCTAATGCTTGCGTAAAATTTTAATGCTTTCCCACCAGCAGTAGTTTCTGGCGAACCAAACATAACACCAATTTTTTCTCTTAATTGGTTAATAAATATAACACAAGTTTTACTTTTATTTGCAATGCCTGCAAGTTTTCTAAGTGCTTGACTCATAAGCCTTGCTTGAAGACCAACGTGATTTTCACCCATATCTCCATCAATTTCTGCTTTTGGTGTAAGTGCTGCAACGGAGTCAACCACAACCACATCAACCGCCGCAGTTCTAACAAGTGTATCGCAAATATCCAGTGCTTGTTCACCATTATCTGGTTGAGAAACATATAAATCTTCAACATTAACACCTAATTTTTGTGCATAAACAGGGTCAAGTGCGTGCTCTGCATCAATAAAAGCAGCAGTGCCACCCATTTTTTGTGCTTCAGCAATTATATGAAGAGCACTTGTTGTTTTACCCGATGATTCAGGTCCATATATTTCTATAATTCTACCTCTAGGAATACCACCAATGCCAAGTGCAATATCAAGTGGTAAACAACCCGACGGAATAACATCTATTTTTTGTGCAGGTGTATCGCCAAGTTTCATAATTGCACCTTTGCCAAATTGCTTTTCTATTTGCAAAATTGCTTGGTCCAAAAGTTTTTTCTTATTGTCGTCCATTTTCCCTCCAAAATTTATTTATATTATACAGTAGTTTGTTCAAAATGAAAATCATTTTTCTTTAATTTTTTTATAAGATAAAAATAACTTGCAACTGTTACACTATCAATTAAATCTTCTAAATTTCCCTTAAATATATTTTTATAAACGTGTATTTCTCTTCTGTCTCCAACCGCTATATAACAAAGTCCATAAGGTATATTTGTGTTTTCTTCAAAGTTTCCGATAGCCGACACAACAACATTCGACGATGACTGCTTTAGCATTTGTGCTGTCATTTCATATGCAATATTTGGAGAAATACTATTATCAGTTTCTAAATCTTTTTCCAAAAAATTTAAATATTTAATTTTTG
>CASFMG010000102.1 GCA_949295755.1 uncultured Christensenella sp. | reverse complement strand
TTGCTATAAAACGACCATACTCTATATAGTAGTAATGCCAATGCAATCAAGCACACTTTCAACCACGACACATTTACGTTTTCAACAGATAAAAATAATGAAATAGCAAAAAATACTGCAGATAAAAATAGCATTGCGATTGTTGATTTTGTTTCGTTTGGATTTGAAACGTGGTGTCCTGTTGTGGCATATTGCATATTTTGAGGATTCATTATGTCCATTTCGGCACTCCAAAGCAAGTGGTTTAAATACACCAAAATACAACTTGTACCAAGCAAAATGATATTTATCACCGATAAGTTATTAAACGATGCAAATATTGAAACAGAAATGATAATTGAAATTGAAATTACAACTGCGTAAGTTATAAATTTTGGAATTAAATTTATATGGTAGTTGTTTGGTCTTGTTTTAATTAAATAACCTGCACTACCTTCTCTTGAAAATACACTTGCTATTTTATTATTGCTTGCCATTGCTATTAAAATAATTATAAGCATATTAAACGACACAGCCATAAAATCGCCAAGTAATCTTGTGCTCATCGAGGCAAATATAGTATTTAATAATAATACCAAAATAGGCATTGCCACTGCTACACTAAACAAATTGTAAACTTCATCAGATGTTCTAAAAATTATAATATTTTCTTTTTTTATAGAACTATAAAAAACTTTTAATAATTTGTTTTTGGGTTGTTTGTTTATAAGTTTTCTTTTATATTCAAATGGCGTTGAAGCCATTTTAAAAAACAAAGGTCTTGAAACTAAGAAACTTAATAAAAGCATCACAACAACAAAGCCCACAACAGACAAAAGAACATATAATGTTGTTAAAGAAAATAAATTTAACACAAGTCCCGAATAAGTTCCAACAGTCATATATACAATCATAGTAAAAGGATATGCGTAATTAGTAAATGCTTTAAGAAAGTCTTGAATATCCCAAAATAATGTTCCCCAACTTCCAACAATATCAATATTTTCTGGAATTAAACCAATTACATAAACAACAGCATAAATAGCAAAGGCTATAACAAAGGCAAAAACAATCCAACGAATGATGTTGTAATTTTTTAAAAAAATCGCTATTCCCATTGCAAAAATTGATAAAAACGCACCTATGCTAACAGGAATTAAAGAAATTAAAAGTATACAAAAAGGAAGCCATAAATAAAATAGAATAGATATGTTATTCACAAGTCCGTATGCAAAAAACAATGGAAAAATAAAATACATATTTTTTATAACTTCATAAATAAAAAACACGATGAGTTTTGATATAAAAATTTGATTTGTTGTAACGGGTAAAGTCAAAAGCACTTGATTGTCTTTTGCAAAATATAAATTTTTCATAAGTGAGTATGTGCAAGTTATTATTGATAGTACCTGCATAATTGTAAATGCAACAACAATAACACTTATTGGCACCATATCAACAAGGGAAAATATTTTTAATATTTTACTTAAAGTAAATAGTACAAATATAACAGCCGTTACAATAGCAATAGACAATACAGTCAATACAATTTTAGAAATCAATTTCTTTTTTGAATTGACAAAACTCAAATCTATTTTATCTTTTAACTGCATCATAACAAGTGGTTTTAATGCTTGAAACATTTTCTATTTATTTTCTCCCTTATCTTGTTTTAATTGTTTTTTTGCTTCTTTTTCTTGTTGTTTTAATCTCTTTTGTTCTTTTTTTTGTTGTTTTAACTTTTCTTTTTGTATTTTTTTATCGGATTTGCGTTCTTGTTTTTCTTCTTGAATTTGTTCTTTGTCCACTTTTATTGCTTCAACCTTATTGTTGTTTATTATGTTCATATAAAAATCTTCAAGTGGTTCGCCGGAATTCAAAATATCTTTTACGCTTTTAACGGTTTGAAGTTGTCCTTTTTTAATGATACCAATTCTATCGCATATTCTTTCAACAACATCAATAATATGACTTGAAAAGAACACCATATTGCCTTCTTTTGCGTGTTGTTTCATACACTCTTTAACTTGAAAAATACTATTAGGGTCAAGTCCTGTAAGTGGTTCATCAAGTATCCAAACTTTTGGATTGTGGACAAGTGCACTCATAATTGCAATCTTTTGCTTCATTCCGTGAGAGTATGTTTTCATTTGATTGTCAAAAGCGCCAACAAGTTCAAACAAATTGACATATTTTTCTATTCTTTTATCTCTATCTTCTTTTGATACTTCATATAAGTCTGCAATATAATTTATATATTCTCGACCTGTCAATTTTTCATAAAGTGCATAATGGTCAGGCACAAAACCAATTTGTTTTTTTGCCATAACGCCTTGCGTTTGAACGTCATATCCACAAACTTCAATTTCTCCACTTGTTATTGGTTGAATACCAACTATGGTTTTAATTATCGTACTCTTGCCTGCTCCATTTGGTCCCAAAAATCCAAAAATTTCACCACCGTGCACTTCTAAATTAACATCTTTAACTGCGTACACCTGTGAACTGCCATATCTTTTTGTAAAATTCCTTAAAATAAGTTTATCAACATTTTGTTCATTCATTGGCTCTGTTATCTCCTTTCCATTTAATCTACTTTCCAATGCGAGTTGTTCCAATTTGTATTTTTTTCGTCTTTGCGCCATATCGTGCATAAAATCAACATAGATATATATTTGTTCATATAAAAACCACATACCAGCAGAAGCAATAATGTAAACAAGCCAAAACAAAAACTGATATAAAGGATATAACACAAACTGCAATTCACCAATATTAAAAGTTAAAGTTATATTTCTTAAATCTTCTGCCCATCTGCCGAGTTTTTCTGCAATGAAATCACTATTGATAAAGAAAAAGTCAACTGTTCCATAATTTGAAAACCAAGCATTTATAAACATTATTGCAACAAAATAAATTGTAAAGGCAATAGCAGAATAAATAAATTCTTTAAGTTTTGGTCTTTCATAAACTTTAAGAGCAACACACAAAATTGGCATAAAAAATGCTATGTAATGATTGTTCCAAAATCTTATAATTGAGTAACTAATCATATTTCCAGAAGTATTAGGCATCGCCATTGCTAAAAATGCACCTAAAACGTTTATGAAAAATGTAAAATAAAAAACTTTTTTCCATTTAAAAATTAAACATAACGGTACGATGTACATAGCAGTGTGGCACAAGTGAATTGGCCATTGAGTTGGATTTAACCACGAACTAAATTTACTCCCACACAAAAAAGTAACTAGTGCACCCAAACTTAAAAACAATAAACTAAACCTTATTGTTTCACTGTCTTTGTTTTTTAAAGAAAAATATATAATAAGTGGAATTATAAAGGCAAAATATAAATATATTCTATGCCAAAGAGTTAAACTGTCAATTGTGACTGTTGGGTTGATATGTCCTAAAAATAATTCAGGTACATATGCCGGCATTGTTGCAAGAAGCATAGCAAAAACACTGATAACAAACAATAAAACATCTCTTTTTGTCCACTTTAATGAATGATTTTTAAACCAAACATAAAACACATAAAAAATTGAAATTGCTAATTCCACACACATCAACACACTTCTAAATGTTATTTGTGTGTAAATTTTACTGCCTTCAACTCCACATAAACAAAGTGCAAAAGATATAATGTTTAAAACGACAATAAAACTACAAAAATATTTTACAAATAAATCTAAATATTTAACTTTAAAAAATGGATATAAGGTTAAAACTAAAATATTAGTATACATAAACCAAACACCAAGCGTTGCAATAACTGTAAAAAACTTATTAGAAAAAAGATTTGTTTCCAATTTTACAATGCCCAAAAGCGCTTCATTGCCACTCATATATCTAACAAAAAAAATTGCAACAAGAACAAGAGATACAATTTTTAAAATCACTCCAATATGCATATTTATATTTTTACGCAAAAAAATATATGTACAAATAAGTACAATCGCTAAAACAAATGTAATTAAGTAATAGTATCCTAACATTTTTATCCTTTTTGGTTTATAGGCGTATTCTATAATAGATTATCACATACAATGTTTGCTTGTCTACATTTTTTTACAAAATTGTGCAACAAACTCGGTGTTTCCATCACCACCCAAAATCTTTGATTTTGCAATGTTTTGTAAAATCAAATTATTTTCTTTAAAGTTTTTCACAACTTTATCTATAACAAGTTTGTGTATTTTTTCGTCTTTTATTATTCCTTTAAATTTCTTTGCAACTTCTTTTCCACATTCAAATTGTGGCTTTATTAAAACAATACAACAACAATTATTTCTCAACAATGCCGAAATTTTGTTTGATATAAGGGTAAGCGAAATAAATGATACATCACAAACAATAACATCAATGTCCATATAATCATTTTCGTTTATGGTTCGTATATCTGTGTTTTGAATATTTACAACTTTTGCGTTGTTTTTTAAACTTATATCAAGTTGATTAGTTCCAACATCAACACTATAAACTTTTTTTGCACCATTTTGTAAACAAAAATCTGTAAATCCACCTGTTGATGCACCAATATCTAAAACCACTTTATCGCAAAAATCTAGATTAAAATCTTCTTTTGCACCTTCAAGTTTATATCCTGCTCTTGAAACATAAGGACATAATTTTTTTATAATTTCAATATTATAATTTTCGTCAACTAAAAAACTTGATTTATTAACCACTTTGCCGTTCACTACAACACCATTATCTTGGATAATGTCTTGTGCTTGCTTTCGTGATTTAACAATTTTTTTTTTAAATAAGTATAAATCTAATCTTTGCATAACAACCTTTAATTAAAGTGTACCACACAAAATAAAAACAACCTAATAAATAAACTGATTTGAAAAACTCTCCCTTTGGTCTGTATTTATTTTTATAAATTAAAAAATCTCAGCCCGTTCTATTTCTCACATTCCTACTTATTCTACTTGGAGATTATAAAAGAATAATTCGCAAGCGAATTTTCTTTTGAAATCCCTGTGTGATTTCAAAAACTCAGCCTCTCGCTGTGATTTTTTTTAATAAATTAAAAAATCTCAGCCCGTTCTATTTCTCACATTCCTACTTATTCTACTTGGAGATTATAAAAGAATAATTCGCAAGCGAATTTTCTTTTGAAATCCCTGTGTGATTTCAAAAACTCAGCCT
>CASFMG010000101.1 GCA_949295755.1 uncultured Christensenella sp. | reverse complement strand
ATATTTTAACTGATGAGGATCTTGATGCCGTAAGAAAATTAGGTGTAATAATAAATCTTGCAGCAAGTTTAGATAGGTCAAGAAGTCAAAATGTTATGGATATTTGTTGTGATATTTTAGGGGATTCAATCATTATGAAAACAGTTGTTAAAGATGATGCAACATTTGATATAAGGCAGGGAATGAAAGTTGGTTCGGACTTTAAAAAGGTTTTGAAAAAATATTTACAAATTATTTAGATTGTAGTTAAAAAAAAGATTTGGGTTTCAAATCTTTTTTTACATTTGACATTTAAATTTTTGTGGTTTAACATATATTGCGAGGTGAGATTATGAAGAAAAAATATATAATATTTTTGTTTATTTGTGCCTTTACAGTAATCTTGTCGGGTTGTTTTGGTTTGCCTTCTAGTGCAAATACAACAACAAATAATCAAACAACTACTTCTATAACTTCAAATATAAATCCACAGGTTGCAATGCCAAAAAGTATCAATTCAATATATCAAGAACCTGTACAAATTAAAGATAATGCAACAGCATCAGATATAGCAAATGCATACATTGATTGTGTTGTAACAATTTTTGTAGTAAATTCTTATGATGTTGAACTCAGTTTTGGTAGTGGTGTATGCGTTTATAGTGGTGGATATATTTTAACCAATAATCACGTGGTAAGTGATGTTTTATCAAATTCTAGTTATGAACTTAGAGTATGTTTAAACGGAGGAAGTACATCTTATTACGCAGAAGTTCTGTGGACAGACGCAAGTTTAGACATAGCAATAATTCAATGTCAAAATGGGAATATACCTTATGTAACAATGCAAGATAGAGTTATTGATAAAACGACTGAACTTTTGCAATTATTGGAACCAGTTATTGCAATAGGAACTCCACTTGATTTTAGTTTACAAAATTCGTGTACTTATGGGTATATTAGTGGGTTAAATAGATATACAACAGCCGACAACAACGTATATGAACACTTAATTCAACACACTGCATCAATTTCAAAAGGTAATAGTGGAGGTGCTCTTTTTGATATGCAAGGAAATTTAGTGGGACTAAACACATTAGGTTCTGTCGATGGCAATGACATATATTTTGCAGTACCTGTTTATAGTGCACAATTAATTTTACAGGAAGTTGTAGCATTAAACGAACAATCAACAAGACAAGCATACAAAATGCCACAACTCGGAATAACTTTATGTGATGAAATTATTTGTATGTTTTATAATGAAAATTATATCGACTCGCAAGGTGTTTATGTTATGAGTGTTACAATGGGTGGAAATTCATATTCAAAACTACAAACAGGTGATATAATAAAATCAATAAACATAAATGACAAAATATACAATGTAGATTGCAGAAATGATTTAATTTATTTATTACTTATGGTGAAAAATACTAAAACAATTGATGTTTCTTTTCAAAGAAATAATAAACTTACAAGCGTAACAATTACATTAAATTAAAAGGAAAAATGATGATAAAAACAACACTTGGAATAGAATTTGGGAATTCATATGTCTCTATAGTTAAACAAGGCGAAGGTCTTGTATTAAAACAAGCAAACTTAGTTGCTGTAAAGAAAGAAAATAATGATTATAGTAATTTTTGCGTGGGAGAAAAGGCGAAAACATTGCTTGGTAAAACTGACGACAGAATTGTCGTTTTTAGTCCTGTTAATGGTGGAGAGATAATAAGTTTGCCACACGCTATTTATGAGTTAAAACAATATTTAAGTCAACTTCAAATAAAAAGAAATTTTTTTAACAAACTAAAAATAATTTTGGCAATATCAACGGCTATGAGTAAAGAAGAAAAACAAAAATATATTGAATTATGTGAAAGTGTTGGCGCAAAAGAAGTAATTTTAGTTCCAAAAATAATTTGCAGTGCACTAGGCGAAAATATAAACATTGGAGCAAATAATGCAAGGCTTATTGTTGATATAGGTGGTGGAACTGTGGAATGTGCCGTAATCAACTTAAACACTATAATTGAGGGGTCAACACTTCAACTCGGTGGACGAAATCTAGACACAACCATAGTCGACTATGTAAAACAAAAATATAATGCCATTATTGGAATTAAAGTTGCACAACAAATAAAGGAACAAATAGGTAGTTTATATCCAAATGATAGTGCAGAAATGGAAGTCAATGGGGTTGATGTTAATTCAAACACGCCAATGTACATTAAAGTTAGTGCAAAAGATGTTTATGAAGCAACATATATGTTTTTAGATGAAGTAATAAAAATCATACAAACAACAATCAACACCCTTTCGCCAGAAATTTCAAGCGATGTTGTGAGAAATGGAATAACAATTTGTGGTGGCTATTCAAAAATGGTGGGACTTGAAAAATATTTGCGACAAAAATTAGAATTGAATGTGTTGATAAGTGATAATTCAGAAAATGCAACTATAAATGGATTAAATAAACTTGTAAATCAACAGGATTTACTTGAAAAAATACTATTAAATTTGTAATGTGCAAAAATAGTTTAAAAGGGACATTTTATAACAAAATGTTCCTTTGATTTTTTTTATTGTAATTATAAACTAAAATAGAGGTTAAAATGGCAAGAAAAATAGTTTTTACAAGTGGCAAGGGAGGAGTTGGAAAAACAACCGTTTGTGCAAACTTAGGGGCAACACTTTCTAATCTTGGTTTTAGAGTTGTTATTTTAGATGTTGATATTGGATTAAACAATTTAGATGTTGTTATGGGTATAGAAAACAGAGTAGTTTTTGATATTATTGATGTAATAGAAGGTAGATGCAGGGCTAGTCAAGCACTAGTTCAGGACAACAATTTTGAAAATTTGTATGTTCTTCCTTCTGCACATTCATATCGTGGCGAAGAAATAAGTGCAAATGATATAAAAATGGTTGTTGATAGTTTGGAAAACAGTTTTGATTACATATTTATTGATTGTCCTGCAGGGGTTGAACAAGGATTTAATAGAGCAGTATCGTGTGCCAATGAAGCAGTAATTGTTGTTACTCCACATATTTCCAGCATTAGAGATGCAGATAAGGTGTTATCAATTTTATCTTCATATAATCTTAATGAAAAATATTTAGTAGTAAATAGAGTTCGTGGGGATATGCTGATGAATGGAGAGATGATAGATGTAGACGAAATAATTAAATTTTTGCACACACAAATTTTGGGTGTAATTCCCGAAGATGACGATATAACTGCACTATCTAGCATAGGTGCACTCGGAGGAAGTGCATCAAACAGGGCTTGGGTGCTTCTTGCCGAGAATTTACACAATGGAACTAAAAAAGTTTATGATTGCACTCAAAAATATAGAGGATTTTGGGGAACTCTCAGAAGAAATATAAAAAGGAGAATGTGATGAAATTTACAATCGCACAAATAGGGGAAAACAGATTAAAAAGAGTGCTTATTGAAGACAAACACAACAGTCCCGAAAAACTTTGTGAAGTGCTTAAAAGTGATATATTAAGTGTTGCAAAATGTTATATGGATGACCCAGTTGTTATTATTGATGCAAGTCAAAATGAAAATGACGAAATAAATTTTAATATTGTCATTAAATCTAATAGGATTAAATCAATAGGTGTTCTTGCACAATAGAAAAGAATAATAAATATTTGTTGTGAATATATTTTTAGTATGGATAATTTTGGCGAAAAAGTAACAATCATATCGCTTAAAGAAAACAAAAATATATTTTTAAAACACAAAATAAATTTAGATGTTTTCTATAATTGGGTTTTAAATATCACAATATTTGTTGTGATGTTTTTTACTATTGTCAATTCAATAAAAATAGTTATGGGGGTAGCGTTTTGAAGAAGTATAAATTGCACCCTCTTTTTATTTTATATTTAGTATTTTTAATCATAATTGGTCAAATAGTTAGTATATTAATTTACTTAAGTGTTGTAATTTTGCACGAATTAGCACATTCCGTAACGGCTAAAAAACTTGGGTATAAACTAGATAAAATGGTTCTTATGCCATATGGAGTTTGTTTAAATTATAAAACTAATTCATTTACACCACAGGACGAAATTTTAATTGCACTAATGGGACCTCTTGCAAATTTTTTAATGGCTACATTTTGTATTGCACTTTGGTGGATTTTTCCAATTTTGCTTCCTTTTACGCAGTTATTTTGTTATGCAAATGTTGTTATGTTTTGTTTTAATTTACTTCCTTGTTTTCCTCTTGATGGTGGTAGAATTTTAGCGGGAATATTATCGAAAAATTATAATAGAAAAACAGCGATTAAAATAACTTTAATTTTTAATATTGGTTTTAGTATCATTTTAATTATTACCTTTATTTTTGGTTTATTTTTTAATATAATAAATATGAATTTGCTAATTATTTCAATGTTTTTATTTGTTGGTATTTTAGAGCCTAATAATAAAACATCTTATAATTATTTATCTGTTTTAAACACATCTGTATATCACATAAATAAAGCAGTTCAAATAAAATTCACACTAATTAAAAGTGATGACAAAATATATAAAATAATTGCCAAAATGTCAAAAAATAAATTTAATGTTTTTTATGTTTTGTTTCCAAATGAAAAAATAAAAATAATAACACAAATAACATTAAATAAATTAGCGATAAAATACGGTTCTACTTTTTGTTTAAACGAAATTCCTGAAATGATTATTTAATAATTTTTTGCACAATATATTTTTATGAAACAAACATTAAAATATATATACGAAAGATTGTTTGACAATCTTAAATATGCCGAAACAAAACACAGCATAACAATGACACTTGCTTCTGCCGTAATTGCTTTTGCAAGTACATTTTTTTCAGACAATAGTTTAATAAATATATTATCAAGTGCAACAATTATGCTTGCTCTAATTTCTGTTATATATAGTTTTGTCGCACTTATTTCTAGAGAAGTAAAAATAAAAACTCGTGTAGCAGAAGTAAAACAAAAAAATTTAATGTTTTATAAAACGATAATGAAATTTGATGCTACAAGTTATGTAAACAAAATCAAAAAAGAATACAACTTGCCACCTTCATACAAACACGATGAAATGGATTTGGACCTTGCAAGACAAGTTATTTCAACAGCCAAACTTTTATATATAAAATTTAGTTATTTTAACTATGCTTTGTTTTTTTTGTTTTTAAGTTTATTATGTGGAATAGTAGTTGTTTGTATAAAGGGAAATATAGTATGATTGATGACATTATAAAAAATTTTTCGTTTTGGCTTGAAAGCATTGTTGAAGATTTTCCTATTCCTTATGAGATAAAAAATATATGTTTTGTTTATACAAAAACAAATTCTTGTTTTGTTCTTTGTATGGGTGGGACAGAATTTAAACCAAATCTAAATTATATTTTTGACTATTTTCCACTTGAAGCACAGTTTTTTAATTTATATGAACTAAATAAGATAAATGATGAGCGATATTATAAAAATTTAGTAAAAAATTGTATTGATGAAAGTTTTTCTTCAAATTATTTAAAAGACCAATTCAACAAAAAATCAATATTTTTTGGAGAATATGGAAAAATTTTAGAATTTTTGTTTCAAGTTGAAAATATTTAACCTTTAAATCTTTGATTTATTAAGAGTTTTTTGTTAAACTATAAGTCGGAGAATATATGGAAATATTAAGAGAATATAGTCAAATTGTAAACAAGACAAAAATTGTTTTGTCATATGATATAAGCGAAACGCCAATGCTTGATAAAATGAATGATAATGAACTCGAATACATAGCAAATCACTCAAATCTGTGTGATGACATAAAGCAAATAGGCGAACTTAGTGAACTTATTTTTCAATTAAACGATTATGTTCCTGCACTTGTAAATTATACGAAAATTTTTTTATATTTGCATAACTATGATGCAGTAAAAGAATTTATATCAAAATTATATGTTGGACACGTTGGATATGTAAGTTATCAAAGCAAAAACAAACAATACAATGCAAGTGAAAGGTTGTTTGATAGATTTATTGAAGTTGTAAAGATTGGTAATATTGATGTTGAATTATATATGCCACTTGTACTAGGTGCAATTTTTGATGAAAAGCAATCTATTTATGTATGGCACGATATTGCAATGGAGTATATGCAAAACTATATGCGTGAAAACGAAGATGAAATTGGTAATTATATTGCAGAAAACGAAAACTATGAACTTGAATATTTAACTTTAATTTTAAATTTTAACACACAAAAAGGAATTAGCATTTTATTTAATGACAAAACTCACGCAAAGATAAGTGAAGAAAAAGCCGAGTATTTTTTAAAAACATATATAAGCGATACTCTTTCGTATTTTGATAAACATTTGCCAACCGATAAGCAAAGCAGATTTCATTACATAAAAGTTCTTGCAGGAATAAGTAATAATGTTGAAGTTGAAACACGACTTGAAAATTTGTACGAGAATGAACAAGATGATGAAATTAAAGAGTTTTTAGCAAAAAGACTTGGAATAACAGAAATATTAAACTTTGGGACAGAGCGACATTTTAAAGTTCTTGCTCAAAAGAAAGTACAAGATGTGCAGGAAAGAACACTTGGAGTTGCTTTTTTAAACTTACCACTTTTGTATGTAAGTGGAGAAAGTGCAAACAATATAGAGAAAACATATTTAATTGACATATTTAAAGAAGAAAAAAATTTGTTAAACCTAAATGGATTAAAGTCATTGTATTCAATTTTTAATAAAGAAAGTTTAAATTCTTTTGCAGAAAAATTATTTAACAAATTGTCAAATAAAGATGATATAAATTGTGCCAAATGGTGCGTAAGAATGTTTAGTTTATTCAGCGATGGACTTTTTGAAAGGTCTATATATGAATTTTTAAATGTGCTTTATAGAGTAGGAAGAAAAAAAGAAGCAAGATATTTAATGCTATGTCTTTTGTATAGTCAAAAACCAAGTTTTATTGAAATGTTTAAGAGATTAAAACAATATGATGCATTTAACACAAATTTTGATGAGTATGTAGACATATTTGCAAGCATCAATGAAGTAAACAAAGAAGAAGTAAAAGATTTATGTGTTCTTGATAACTTAACAGAAGAAGAAATAGACAAAGAGAAAAAAAGGCTGTATTTAAACTTTATTTCTGGACGCAGATACACAAGAGAAATGTTTAAAAAAATATTCATTCACAACAAAGTATACAATGATTTTGCTCAACATTTGGTGTTTGGAGAATATAAGCAAAATAAATTGTATTCTGTTTTTGTTGTGTCAAATAAAGAAATTGTTTACATATACGGAAATGAAACAAAAAGTATTGATAATGAAGTTTATATAATGTTAGTCCATAGTCTTGATTTAGATGAAAGATTTGAGAAAGTAGATTTGTCGTTAAACGACCCTTTGTTTGTACAGTTTAACAAAACACAAATAAATTTAGATAACATAAACAAATCTAATATTGCCTTTTCAAATTATCATGGGACAATGGTAAATGGCGAAAGTTTTGTTAAAAAATTATCTAACTTTGGATTTACACCAAATATAAACGACGGCGAAGTTATGTTTGATTGTTTGGTTTGCAAAAATAATATTTTAAACTTGTTAGTTGAAGTAGAATTTGAAAAATCAATTACTAAAATATCTCAAACGGCGACAATAGGCAATATAAGATTTTACAGATTAAATCAATGTATGATGGACAAGCAAAAATATATTACAAACAAAGCACAAAGTTTAAATTTGTTTGGAATAAACGAAAGGTATTTTGATTATATTATTTCTTCAATTCAATCAGCAATAAGAAGTTAGATTAAAAGATGTTTTTTTGATTGTAAAAAAACAAACTTGAAAATAATAAATGAATTTGATAATATACAATAAAAATTTTAGGAGAAAATATGAGTTTTATAAAAACGCCTGTAAAAGGTATGCCAGAACACTTGCCAAATGATATGGCTTTAAGAGAATATGTGCTGGGCACAATAAAACAAACTTATTATAAATTTGGATTTTCACAAATCGAAACACCAATGGTTGAGCATATCGAGAATTTAACAAGCAATCAGGGTGGAGAAAACGAAAAACTTATTTTTAAAATTTTAAAGCGAGGCAAAAAGTTAGAAAATTCAAATAATTTAGATGATTTGTGCGATAGTGGGCTCAGATATGATTTGACTGTTCCACTAGCAAGATTTTATGCTAACAATGTATCAGTTTTACCCGTTCCGTTTAAAGCATTCCAAATAGGCAATGTTTTTAGAGCAGATAGACCACAAAAAGGAAGATATAGACAATTTACGCAATGTGATATAGATATATTAGGAGATAGTAGTAATCTTGCAGAAATTGAACTAATTTCAGCCACAACACAAGCATTAAAAAATTTAGGAATAAATGATATAAAAATTATTGTTAATGATAGAAATATTTTAAAAGCAATGGCAAAGAGTTGTAATTTTTCCGAAGAAAAGTTTGATAACATTTTTATTGTTTTAGATAAATTAGATAAAATTGGTATAGATGGCATTAAATCTGGGTTAATAGAATTAGGGCTTAAAGAGCAAGATGTTCAAAAATACTGTGATTATTTTAAAAATGGTCAAGAATTTAATTCTTGTCAAGAATTTTTTGGAAATAGGTTAAATGGTTTTATTGAAGAAAACACATTAAAAAATCTCGACCAAATAATATCTAGTGCATCAATGCTCACAGGAAATAATTGTAATATTGTATTTGCTCCAACACTTGTAAGGGGTATGTCATATTACACAGGTCCTATATTTGAAATACAACTTGCAAACTATCATCTTTCAGTTGGAGGTGGGGGAAGATACGATAAAATGATTGGAAAATTTTGTGGAACAAATGTCTCTGCGTGTGGTTTTTCAATAGGCTTTGAGAGAATAATTGAAATTTTAAAAGAAAATAATTTTGATGCAAATTCTAAAACAAAATCAACTGCAATTTTAATTTCAAAAGATGCCGATGAAAATCAAGTAAACAAATCATTAAAAATGGCAAATTCATTAAGAGATAATGGAGAAAGAGTACTTGTTGCTCCAAGAAATAAAAATGTAAAATTCCAAAAAGATAGTTTAATATCGCTTGGTTATACAGAGTTTATTGATGTGTTTAATGATACAGAGTTATAATAGATGCAATAATATTTAAAAATAGACAAAAAGAAAGTTTTTCTCCTATTTAAAAATTTAAGTAGTTTATTTACAATTTTAAATAGGTGAAAAAATGAGTAATAAAGAAGAATTTGAAAACTATTGTCAAAGATTTATTGAACACGCATTAAAATATACATACAAAGAAACAAATCAAATAGAATTAGAAAAAAAAGCATATAAACAAGGAATAATTAGTCAAGAAAATTTTTTAAAATTAAAAAGTGCACGAGAAAACACAGTTCTCTCATTTAATAATTTGGCATATTGTTTTAAATCATTTTGCAATAAAATAAATCAAAACAAGTCCATTGATGAAATTTATAATCTTATAAAGTCAATGGTAGAGATTTGCGATAATAAAATATCAAAAATGTAATAATATAAAATTTGAGTAATACCATCTCCGTTTTATTGTTGCAAAAGTGTTGTATTTGTGGTATATTTTGCGTGTATTATTTTATGCAAAGGAGAATTTATGGCAAACAAAAAAATAACAACAAGAGATGTTGATTTTGCAAAATGGTATACAGATGT
>CASFMG010000100.1 GCA_949295755.1 uncultured Christensenella sp. | reverse complement strand
CTTCCACGAGAAATATAACCTTTTATTTCTTCACCAAAAACTGGAGAACAACAACCGGCATACCTTATAAGCATTCCACTATCACCATCAACCAAAATTCCATCTTTATTTCTCTTTATTGTGAGTGATGTGTTTGCTTGACTAAATTCATTATTTGCAATTTCGTCTTTGTGGTCTTGTTCATACAGTTGACAAATTTTATTGCAAATATTATTTACAGGAACACTTCCATAACCAATAGAAGCAAACAACTCTTCTTTTGTGTTAAACACATACTTAAATTGTTCCAAATTCAAGTATTTGTCAACCAACAATTTATTTGGCGAATAACCTTTTGTTTTAATTGCTTGCTCCAACATACTTAACCCAAGTTTTACATTTTCTTCTCTTAATTGATGCTTAAAATATGAATTTATTTTTGATTTTGCTGATGATGTTTTTACTATTTTAAGCCAATCTTTTGACGGTCCTTTTGAATTTTGTGATGTAATTATTTCAACGATATCACCATTTTTCATTTTTGTCGACAGTGGTTTAATATTTCCATTTATTTTTGCACCAATGCAAGCATTTCCAATATCAGAATGTATACTATATGCAAAATCTAAAACTGTTGCACCATCTATAAATTCTAAAACTTTACCTTTTGGAGTTTGAACATATATTTGACCTTCACACAAATTTGTTCTTAAAGTATCAACAAATTCTTCGCCTGTCAAATCTTTTGATGTTTCCATAATTTCACGAAGCCAAGAAATTTTTTTATCTAATTCGCTTAGTTTATTCTTCTTTTCTTTGTAAAGCCAGTGAGCAAATACACCAAATTCAGCAAGTTTGTGCATTTCATTTGTTCTTATTTGAATTTCAAGTGGCCTATCATTTTCTGCTATTATTGTAGTATGCAAAGATTGATAACCGTTTGGTTTTGGAGAAGCAATATAATCTTTAAATCTTCCTTCCATTGGTTTATATATACCGTGAATTTTTCCAAGAACTGCATAGCATTCTTCAACAGTATCAACAATAACTCTAACTGCAATTAAATCATAAATGTTTGCAAGTGAATAACCTTTTGATTTAATCTTTTTATATATGCTTGAAAAGTGCTTTTGTCTTGCCATTATTGTTGCATTTTTCAAATTTAATTCTTTTAATATTTCTTCAAGTTTTTTTGTAGTCAATTCAATCTGTTTTTGGTTTTCATCTTTTTGAAGCATAACACTTTTTGCAAGATTTTCATATGTTTTATGATTTAAAAATTTAAGACAGTAATCTTCAAGTTCAGACTTTAAAGAATTTAATCCCAGTCTTTCTGCAAGTGGTGCATAAATGTCTCTAATATCAATTAAATTTTGATGTTGTTTTTGCGTAAGTGGCAATTTGTAATTTGAAATTTCGTACAGCATAATATAAAGTCTAATAACAATAACTCTTATATCATTGCTCATAGCAATAAACATTTTTCTCAAAACATCTGCTTGCTCTTGTTTTGACATACCTTCTGAAATAGTAAAATTAGAAATAAGTGTATTATATACTTTTAATATATCATTATCTACGCTTTCATCAAGCTTATAATTCAATTCAAATGCAAGATATGCTAAAATAGAATCTAAATCTAATCGAAATTTAATTAAATTATTTATTATAGTAAATATTTTATTTTCTTTTAATTTGTCAAAATTTACACAAATATTATCCAATAAAATTTTATCTTTTTCATCTAAATTAAAATTATTATTTATAAGCAATTTAATTTTTTCCATAAATTCTCCTAATTAAATTTGCAGTATTATAAATTTTTGAATTATTTAATTCAGTTTTATTATTTTTATTTATTTTAAAGGCAAATAAACCATCTTGTAAATATGGATTTATAATTTTTAATTCTGTTAAAATATAAAAATAAATTAAAAAATTATTAAAACTTATTTTGTATTTTAAATCTCTTACCATTTTTGAATAAATGCTTAAAATATTTGTAAATAAATTATTTTGTATTTTTAAAATATTAATATAAAAATTTTTAATTGCATTACGATTTAAATTCAAATTTACAAACAAATCTTTGTCAGATGCATCAATTTCTGGAATATAAATTTCTGCATCTGATACATTGTTTATTGCACTCAAATAACTCAAATCAAGCACGGTATCTAAAAACACAATTCTCTTGTAACTTTTTGCAAAATTTATTTCAAGTGGACATAAATTTATTGCATTAAATCCAGTTGTATTTGTGTCAATAAAATTTATTTCAAATATATTTTTTAAATCATAAAAGGAAATAAAACTTTTATATTTTTCAATATTAAAGCAAACAAAACAAGTGCCGAAAACATTACTAGAACAATCTACAACAAAGTTTAAAAGGTCGCTTTCGTTATAAACTTTTATGTTGTTATTTTCTTGACCTTTATAATCTAAGTATTTAAATTGGTTAAATTTAAAAGCATTAAAATATTTGTTCGCATTATCTTTTACTTCATCACCTGTTGAAAAAGTTTTAGTAATACCTTTAAATACACCCCTATTATATGTTTGCAATTCAAAAACAAATTGATATTCTTTACCAAAGTTAAGTCTTGGATAATGTTTTAAATAGTTAAAAAATATTAAATTAAGTTTTTTATTTATACCAATGTAAGCGTGTGGTGAATTTAATTTTAGTGGTGTTAGTTTTATAGTTGAAGTCTTTATCATAAATCTAGGTTTTGCATTTTCGCAACCACAAGGTTCTATCTTTTTTAAGTCTTCAAATAATTTTATACTTAAATCATTTAATGATAACTCTAAATCATAATACTCAATAGGAATAAACGCCTTTGTGTTTATGTTTTCAATCATAAAAGAACATACACGATTTTTAAATTCTTCAAAATGTTCTGCTTTAAGAGTAAGTCCTGCTGCAACTTTATGCCCACCAAACACTTCCAAAATATCTTTTACAGAATTTAAAACTTGATGAATATTTACATCTTCAATACTTCTTGCCGAACCCTTTAATTCACCTTCACTTTCTGAAAACAAAATAACAGGTCTATTATAAATTTCTAGAATTCTAGAACATACAATACCCAAAATACCACTGTCCCAATCTTTTGATTTTAAAATAATTGCTGGCAATTTAGACATATTTTTATCTTGCAACTCTTTCATACAATCATCAAACACTTTGTTGCAAAGTTCTTGTCTTTTTAAATTGTGGTTATTTATTTTATCAATAAGAACTTTAACTTTTGCAGGATTTGTTTCCAAAATAAGTTCAAGAGAATCACTTGCATCGCCCATTCTTCCAGATGCGTTTAGTTTTGGAGCAATTTTAAATGCAATATCACTTGCTTCAATTTTATCTAGATTTAATTTGTTTTGCTTAAATAAACATTTTAGTCCATAAGGCAAATATTTATTAAAAAGTTTTAATCCCTTGGCAACAATAGTTCTATTTTCATTTGTGAGAGGAACAATATCTGCAATGGTCGCAATACAAGCAATAGGCAATATATCATTGCAATTATTCACTCCCAACAATGCCTGTGAAATTTTAAAAGCAACACCTGTTCCACATAACCCCGTAAATGAATACTTTTGATTTTCAATTTTTGGATTTACAATAATTGTATCTGGCAATTCTTCAGGTATTTCGTGATGGTCTGTAACAACAATATCAATACCTAATTTTTTGCAATATTCAACTTCATTATGACAAGTTATACCACAATCTACTGTAATGATTAAATCGGGCTTTTTGTCTAAACAAATTTTATCAATAACATCGTTTGTCAGTCCATAACCATCAATAAATCTATTTGGCAAATAGTATCTTGCATCAACCCCCAATTTTTTTAATGTAATAAGCATAATTGATGTTGCAGAAATTCCATCTACATCATAATCGCCAAAAATCAAAATATCTTTTTTGCATTCAACTGCTTTTTTAATTTTATCGCAACAATCTTTCATTCCGCTCAACAAAAATGGGTCAACAAAGGGTTGTGATTGTGGCGACAAAAAATTAGAAATCTCTTCACTTGTTCTATAACCTTTTGAATAAATGATTTCCATAACGTTTTTATCAATGTTAAATTGATCTGCAAATTGTGAAATAATAGTGCTTGATGCACCATCATTATAAAATTTAATTAACTTCATATATTTTACCCTATCTGCAACACAGCAGACATCAACCTTATGAATACATTATAACTTATTAAAAATATTTTGCAAAAGAAATTAGCATAAAAAAAGCATTAACTTTTGTTAATGCTATAAGTTTATTCTTTTGCTTCTGTCTCTACAATTACATCTGGTTCTTTTATTACTTCTTCTTGTGTTAAATTTTTTGTTGTTTTATTATCATCTTCCGTTTTTACTTTTTCTTTTTTTCTTCTTTTAATATAAGTTCTACTCCAAAGACCTGGAGTAATAAACATAGACGAAAAATAAGAAATTAAAATACCCAACATAACCGGCAAAGATGTATTTCTGACAATCGTTGTTGGAACAATTCCCATAAAAAACGACACCAAAAGTAAAAACACTGCTAGAGATGTATTTACAACTAAAACATCTTTTACCGAAACATTAACAATTTGAGCATTTGTGTATTTGGCATAAATTTCTTTTTTAAAGTTTTCGTTTACTTTGTTAAACAAAATCGTTGAGCAAATGAGAGAATACATAGCAGTTAAAACAAATGCTGACATAATAGAAATATCTAACTGTATTCTTGTAATAGCAATAAGTCCAACCAAAGTTATTAAATCTAATATACAAACCATACCTGAAACAAAACCGGCACTAATGCCAAATCTTGAAGCAATATAGATGAAAACGGCTATAATCATAACCAAAATAGCAAGTGCAGTTGAAAGTATAACACCACTTGGAACATTTGCATCAAAATTGTCTACTTTGACTAAAATTTCTAACTCATTTTTATCATCAATAGTTGGATAAAAACTTTCAATTAAATCATTTTTTAAAGTTTCCTTTAATTCGTCACTAACTCTATCAAATTTAACAGTTACTGCATTGCCGTAATATGATGTTTCAACTTTTTGATAGATAAGTCCAGCGACATCATTTTTATTTAAAACATTATCAATTTTTGTTTTAACATTTTTATAATTTTCGGAAACAGAAATATCTTCACTAACTACAACAGTTGCAACAGTTCCACCTTTAAAATCCAAACCCAAATTAAAATTAATGCAAAGACCTAAAATTAAACCCAAAACAATTATGAATAATGGAGCAATCAAGTGATACAAAAAGTTACCAGAAAAATTATAATTGGAATTTTTTACTTTTTGCTTAAAATTTTGATAAAAATTATTTTTCTTCATTTGTTGCCTCCTTTTTTAAGTTTAAATGTTTTGCGTTTGTGCTATTTAACGGCAAATACCATTTTGTAAACCCACGCATAATAACCAATGAAGAAAATATTGCAAAAATGCCACCCAAAAATAATGCAATAGCAAAAGATTTTAAAATTTCAAAACCTATAAAATATAAAATCACAGATGCAATAATTGAAATAACAGAAACATCAACAATGTTTAATATAGAATTTTTATAACCTAATTTAAACGAAAGTGGAATTTTTCTGCCCATTTTGTATTCTTTTTTGATATTTTCAAAATAGATAACTTGACACACCATAGTTAAACAAAAACCTATAACGCAACCAATTATACCCGATAGTGTCAAAGTTACTATTGGCAATGCTTGTAAGAAGAATAAATATAAAATAATATTTATTAAACCAGTAAACATTGCAAGTAATCCCAAATCTCTATAACGCACAATCATAATAATTGCAATTAAAACAAATGATATAGCAAAAGTTATTACAACATATGTTAAACTATTGTAACCTACAAATGCAGAACTTACACTATTTTCTTTAATATTTAATTTTGCATCTATAGCACCCATCATTACATTAACTGCATACATATTAGTTGCGTGCTCTGTTGTAAGTGAAGAAACTGGCATAAATGTTACACCATATGAATTTGTTTTTGTTACTTCTCCTAAACTACCTATTTTTTCTCCATCCGTAGAATAGAAATAAATTGTGCTACCATTGTCTTTTACTTCTCTTGTAAGTGTTTCAAATTGTTTCTTACCAAGGTCATCAAATTCAATAGCAACTCCAAAACTATAAGAATTTGATGTTGAACTTGTTGCTTGATATGTTGCATAGCACTTTTTTATTCTATCCGCACTAATGTCTAAATCAGTTTCCTTGTCGGTTTCTTCACCACGGATTACAATTTCTAGTCTCTCGCTTAATGCAAACATCAAATCTTCACTAGTGTTAGTTTTAGCAATTTCAACCCTAATCATATTGTCATTTTCAAGACCAACTTGATACAAAGTTCCGTTAAAATTAGTTAAAACTTCTTCAACAAATTTTAAAGTGTTTTGCATTTGTTGTTCATTAAATGTAGTTATTTCGGTTGAAGTGGGTTTAACTTCAAAAACTGCTGTTTGTCCTTGCCCAACATCATAACCAAGTGGAATAGCACCTGCAAAACTTGCAAAATCATTTACATAAAATGGTATTTTAAATGAGCAAACTGATAAAAAAATACCAACTGCCACTAAAATAGATACCAGTATATAATTTATAATTGAAAACCGTTTAGCCATATCATCTCCATAAATCGTGCAAAACGCACACTCATACAAGTAAGTATTATAAATAAATAACTTGTGTTAGTCAAACACTTTTTTATTATTATAAAATATTTATAGACATATTTAAAGATTTTCACACAAAAATAAAACAGCGATTTTGTAAAATTTACAAAATCGCTGTTTTAGAGCAGAAATTATTTATTTTTTTCTAAGATTAACTGCAATAATTCCACATACACCACCAATAATTGAACCAAACAAGCAATCATTTACAAGTGAAATACCAAATTCAAAACTTCCATCTAAGGCTGAAAATGCTATAAATGAAATAATTGTAAACATAAGACCAATAACAAGTCCTGAAATTAAACCCATATCTTTAGATTTTTTTAGTGCATAAAATGTACCAATTAAAATGGACAGGGTTTTAATCACTTGATTTATAGGTTTTATCAGTGAATCACTTATTGCAACAAATCTTAAAATAAACGCAAAAATCAAAATTGCAATCAAACATACAGATAGTGCCATTAGTGCACCCTTTAAAACTTGTACAAAAAATGACACTTTTTCTTCTGTATTATTTATGTTCGCATTTTTTACTTTCATATTCACTCTCCTGCTCATACTTTAAAATATGAGACAAGTTTTGTGATTATGATAATTATTTAGATTTTTTTGATTTTGAATTTTTTTTTATTCTTAACAATTGTTTTGTCAGTTTCGTTTTCTTGAACAGTTGTTTCTTTTATTTCTTCAACCAAATTTGCAGTTACTTCTTTATTTTCTTGATTAGTTTCAGTTTTTGTCTCTTGAGTACCTGTATTATTATTTTTGGTTGCATTTTGTTCTGGAACTGTTGGATTTGAAAGATTATAATAAATAGAAGCAACGTCAATACACATATAACCCTTATGCTTT
>CASFMG010000099.1 GCA_949295755.1 uncultured Christensenella sp. | reverse complement strand
TTTGTTCTTTGTTTTTTATCAAATTTTGTTCCACTTGTTGTTTTGTCTCGGGTACATTTGCAGGTTGTTGTGCTTTGCTTTCATTTTCAACATCAAGAAAACTCCTAACTGTGTAGGATTTACTAGAATTTAAATTTGTGTTATTGTTTTTTATCACAATTATTCTCCATTTTATTCTTCATTATCGATTAGCGTTTCGTAGGCATTTTCATAAATTAAGTGCGCTTTTTCTTTCCATATGTTTGTTGCACCTATTGCACTTTGTCTTGATGGTGCTTTTATTTTTAGTTCAAACATCGGTTCGTCAATAAGGGCAGACCTTATCTTTAAGCACACAGTATAACTTCCATCACTATTTCTATCTATGGTGCTTACATACTCTTGAGAACGTTTAAAGGCAATTCGATTTTCTTTTACATATTCTGCAATTTGTTCTCTTAACTCTTGATTTATTCTTTGGTAAAAGTGCGATAAACAATTTCTACCTGTGTATGTTATTGTGTATCTATCTTCTTCGCTATTTCCGTTTGTTTTATATATAAAGCCAGCATCAACAAGGTTATAAATAATTTCTTTACATTCCATATAGTTTTTTATCCAGTTGTTTTTGCCATAGCAAATATCTATTATTGATTGCTCGGTTAGTGGAATTTCTATTTTTTCTAAAACAAAAAGGACAATAAGTTTATTTACCGTTGAGTCTTGCTCGTGTATATCCATATTATTTCTCCATAGTCCATATAATATATTATCACATAGTCAAGTCATAGTCAAACAACAAATTTTATAATTCACTTTTATTTTTTATTGTATTGTGTTATCATTAAAGAAAATTAAACACTAAGGAGAAAAAGATGCTAACAGATAAAGCATTAAAAGATGTAAGGGCGTGTCTTGCAAATTGTGATGAACTAATAAATGGAAGATTTATATTTGCCGAAAACATAATATCTAAAATACTTCAAAATATAAGTGATTCGCCTGAAATTTATGAACTTATTGCCGAATGTATGAAAAATTTTAATTTTGAGCGTGAGTTTAATAGGGCAAAGGTTAAACTACCAACAAAAGATGGCTATTTTATTATGCCAGAGAGTAAAGCCATTGTTTTGCCACTTGTTTTTTGTATTTTAGTTGATATAAGAGATAAAAAAATCAATTTTCACGAATTTCTCAAAAATTATTTTACAAGTGAAAATATAAGCGAATTTGAAAATTTTGCACAAACTTTGATTGTGCCATTTAAAAATGCAATAATGTATTGTTTTGATATAGATGAAACAAAGAGTGAAACAGTAAAAAAACTAGAAGATGATGTAAATTTAAAAGAAGAACAGCAATCAGCACGAGAAGAACCAATTTTAAAGGAAGTCAACGATGAACCAATACAAGAAGATGAAGGACAAAATCAAAAAGTTGATTGGTTTACAAGTGGAGTTATGCTTGTTGCTAAACAAATGATTGATGAATTGCAGTACGACAAAAAAGTTGATAACGAATTAAAAAATGATGCATTGTATTTGTTGAATGCAACTATAAATTGTTGTGAAAAAAAAGACACAAACAATTTGAGTGCTTATATAGTTGCAGTTGAATATGTATTTAAGCCAATAAAATCATTAAAATTTTTAACAAAAGAACTAAAAGCAAAACTCATTGAATTTTATCAAGATTAAAACAACAAAAAACATAGAATTGCACATATGATTGTAGATAAAATCATATGTGTTATTTTTTGTCCAATAAAAAATTTATATGAAACAATATCTTTAATGAAAGCCATCGCTTGCATAGTTGTTGATATTCCACCAAAAGAGATTATGGCACAAGACAAAATTGTTTTAGTGGATAAATTAAGGTTTAAAGAAGAAATATTTAAACAACCTTTTGTTATTTCAAAAAAACCATTTACAAATGCCTTTGTTAAGTTTTCATCTACACCTAACTTTGAAAATATGTAAATTATAGGACTAAATATACCAATGCTATTTAAAACTTCAATAAAAATAAATGCAACTACAATTATTCCACCAATTAAAAGAATTGAAAAAATTGAATCCATAACGCAAGATGACAAACTGCTTTCTATATTATTTTTATAAATTTCTTTGTTTTTTTGTGAACTATCATTTTTTATATTTCGGTATAATAAACCATTTAAAAGTGCTCCAACAATATGTGAAATTAAAATGATATATCCTGCTTTTTTGCTTATTAGCATACCAATTCCAACACTTCCAACAATAAACATTGGACCACTATTAGAAGTATAAGTAATACATTTTTTTGCATCAATTTTACTAAGGTAGCCATCTTTATATAAATCACTACATAATTTACTTCCAACGGGGTACCCCGTTAGAATACTCATCAAAAACACATAAGAACTAATTGGTGGAGTTTTGTATAGTTTGTATGTTATTTTTTCAAAAGACGAAGACATGTTTTTCACATATCCAAGTGATGTTAAGAGTTTGGAAAAAACAAAAAAAGGGAATAAACTAGGTAGAAGCACTTTGTACCAAACTTCAATGGCATTAAGAGAAACACTAATATATTTTTGTGGAGAAATAATTATCAAAAGTAATACAAAAAAAACTATAATTGATAAAAACATCTTTTTTTTAAAAAAAATTTTTGACAAAATTTGCATTATATTGTACTATATGAAAATAATTGGGAGTATAGAAGAAACATAATGAAATTTATAAAAAATCTTGTAAAACTAGCAAAACAAAAACAAAAATCCATTGTTTTTCCTGAATCGGCATTTAGTGATAGAATAATAAAAGCAGTTTTGTATATACAAAAGCATAAAATTGCAAATGTAATTTTAATTGGCGATGAAAGTTCACATATTATGCAAAATAAAAAACTTAAAAATTTTAAAATAATAAATCCAAAAACATTTGCACACACCGAAGAATTGGCACAAGAATTATATCAACTAAGAAAAGATAAAGGAATGTCACTTCAAGACAGTAAACAATTTATTTTAGATCCTTTTTATTTTTCTACGATGTTAGTTAAAAAAGGTTATGCGGACGGAATGGTTGGTGGAGCAGAAGTGTCAACTGCAAGAAACTTAAAACCAGCACTTCAAATTCTTAAAAATGGCAAAGATAATTTTGTAAATTCGTATATGATAATGGTAGGCGATAATAAAATAACAGATAATCCTTTCTTTTTAACAGATTGTGGACTATGTGAAAATCCAACATCAAATGAACTCGCAATTATGGCAGAAAGAGTTTGTGGTGAACTTAAAACATTCACAAAGCTCACTCCAAAGGTAGCATTTTTATCTTATTCAACATATGGCAGTGCAAAGAGTGAAACCACGTTAAAAGTAAAAGAAGCATACAATAAATTTTCATCATCGTGTCCGGAGATTTTAAGTCAAGGAGAAATTCAGTTAGATGCAGCACTAATAGAGCCTGTTGCAAAAACAAAACTTGGTGATTATGCAAAATATTATGGCAAAGCAAACGTTTTGGTATTTCCCGAATTAAATTCGGCTAATATAGGCTACAAGGCTATTTCATATTTTGGAAACCTTTATGCCATTGGTCCAATAACAGTTGGACTAGAAAAACCTGTTAATGATTTATCTAGGGGTGCAACTGTTAAGGACATAATTTATTTAACTGCAATAACAGTTTTGCAGTGTGATTAAACAAGGAGAAAGAAATGAAAGTATTAGTAATCAATGCAGGAAGCAGTTCGTTAAAATATCAACTTTTTGATATGGACGGCGAAAAAATAATTGCAAAAGGTAATTGTGAAAAGATAGGAGCAGAAGATTCATTTATTGTTTATAAGGCAAATGGAATGGAAAAAGTTATTGATGTTTTTATGCCAACTCATCAAGAAGCAATGCAACAAGTTTTAAAAGTATTGATAGATAAAGAAATTGGCGTATTAAAATCACTTGATGAAGTTGAGGCTTTTGGACATAGAGTTCTTCACGGTGGCGAAATTTATAAAGATTCAGTTGTTGTTGATGACGAAGTATTAAAAAATCTTGAAACATTAAAACCACTTGGACCACTTCATATGCCAGCAAACATAGCAGGTATAAAATCCTGTATGGAAGTATGCAAGGGTAAACCAAATGTTGCAGTTTTTGACACAGCATTTCATCAAACTATGCCAGATTATGCCTTTTTATATGGACTTCCATATGATGCATACGAAAATTGGAAAATCAGAAAGTACGGATTTCACGGTACTTCACATAAATATGTGTCTAATGAACTTGCAAAAGTAATCGGAAAACCAATAGAAGAATTGAAACTAATAACTATACATCTAGGCAACGGTTCTAGCCTATGTGCTGTTAAAAATGGAAAAAGTATTGATACATCAATGGGCTTTACACCACTTGAAGGTATGGTTATGGGAACAAGATGTGGAGATTTAGATGCATCAGTTGTTGAATATATTGCAGATAAAACAGGTTGGGATATTCATCAAATTACGAACTATTTAAACAAAAAGAGTGGAGTACTTGGAATAAACGGAGTTTCAAGCGATATGAGAGATAACAATGCTCAAATTGAAGCAGGTAACAAGCGTGCGAAACTCGTTATTGATATCCTTTCTTATAGGATAAAAAAATATATCGGTTCATATGCTGCTGCAATGGGTGGTCTTGACGGTATTGCATTTACGGGTGGCGTAGGCGAAAATCAAGAAGATGTAAGAGATTATGCTACTGATGGACTTCAATTTTTGGGAATAGATCTTGATAAAGATAAAAATTATCATTTACCAAGGGGAACAGTTGAAGAAATATCATCAAAATCTTCAAAAGTAAAAGTTTATAGAATTCCAACAAATGAAGAATTAGTTATTGCAAGAGATTGTGTAAGACTTTGCAAATAATTAAAATTTTTGTTGACAACACAACAAAATGTATATATACTATGTAAAGTTAAATGACTGCCTTATTTTAGGCACGTTGATATATAGGAGGAAAAAATGGCAGTTCCAAAATGTAAAGTTTCAAAAGCAAGAAGAAATACAAGAAATTCAGCAAACTTTAAATCAGCAGTACCAACACTTGTTGAGTGTCCTGAATGTCATGCAAAAAAGCAACCACACAAGGTTTGCCCAAGTTGTGGATATTACAATGGCAAAAAAGTTTTAGATACTGAGAAAAAAACAAAAAATTCGTAATTTATGCGTAAAAATTTTTAATATTTTAAAGCAAGTATATTTATACTTGCTTTTTTTATTTATTTTTCTTATAATATATAAGTTAAAGTGTTTAATAAGAACTAAACGGAGTGAAAAATGAAAATTGTTATTGATGCTTTTGGTGGCGATAATGCCCCTATGTGTGTTATAGATGGAACAATTATGGCACTTAATAAATTTAAAGATATTCAAGTTGTACTTACAGGAGACGAAAAAGTGCTAACTGAAAAGTTAAAAAACAAAAAATATGATAAAAGTCGTATTGAAATTATTGATGCACCAGAAGTGATTACAAACGATGATGTCCCAACCGACGCAATCAGACACAAAAAAAATTCGTCGCTTGTTGTCGCACTTGATTATTTAAAAAACAATGACGACTGCAAAGGACTAATTAGTGCAGGTTCAACAGGTGCAGTACTTACGGGTGGATTTTTAAAAATTGGAAGAATGAAAGGTGTTTCTCGTCCAGCACTTGCTCCACTTTTTCCAACTAGAACAGGTGGACAAGTAGTGTTAATAGACTGTGGTGCAAATGTTGATTGCAAACCAATAAATTTGTGTCATTTTGCACTTATGGGTTCTGAATATTTTAAAACAATGTTTAATGTTGAAAACCCACGAGTAGCACTTTTGTCTAATGGCGTAGAAGATAAAAAGGGCAACGAACTTGTTAAAACCGTGTTTCCACTTCTAAAACAACTCCCAATAAATTTTGTTGGAAATATGGAAGCAAGATATTTTATGACAGGCAATTATGATGTTGTTGTGTGTGATGGATTTGCAGGAAATGTCCTTTTAAAATCAGTAGAAGGTTCTGTTAAGTTCACAACGGGCGTAATTAAAGAAGCAATGATGAGTTCACTTAAAAGTAAAATTGGTGCACTACTTTGTAAAAGTGCTTTAAAAAAAGTTAAAGATAAACTCGATTACAACAAATACGGTGGTTCTTTCTTTGTTGGTTGCAAAAAAACAATAATAAAATCACACGGTTCAAGTAAAGATGTTACTATTTGTGCTGCTATTGAGCAAATTATAAAACTTGAAAACAACAAGGTCAATGAAAAGATAATGCAAAAAATTGAAGCATTGCCTGAACTAGATTTGGGAGAACACAATGACTAAAATTGGCGACTACGAGTTTAAAAATTGTGGTTTATTTGAAAAAGCACTAACTCATTCATCATATAGCAATAATAATTATGAGAGATTAGAGTTTTTGGGAGATAGCATATTAGATTTTATTGTTGGTAAATATTTTTATGAAAAAACAACTTTAAATGAAGGTTTGCTTACAAAAATGCGTTCGCACTTTGTTTCTGAAGATAATTTATGCAAGGTTTTTGATAAGTTAAAACTAGGCGATTATGTTAAACTTGGAAAAAGTTGTAAAGAACTTACAAAATCAATAAAGTGTGATATGTTTGAAGCAGTTATTGCAAGTATATATCTTGATTCAAATTTGAAAACTTGTGAAAAGTTTATAATAGATAATATTTTTTTAGAAGATTATAAAAATGTTGAACTTTTAGATAGTAAATCAAAATTACAAGAAATTGCACAAGGGAACAAACAAGTTGTGCATTATGAATTGTTAGAGCAAAAAGGAATGTCGCACAAACCAACATTTTTGATTAAAGCAAGTGTTGGAGTTTATAGTGCAACTGCTGAAAGTGGCAGTAAACAGATTGCCGAGCAGTTGGCAGCGAAAAAAATACTTGATATTTTAAGCAAGGAGAATAACTAATGAATTTTAAGCAGATAGAACTTTCAGGATTTAAATCTTTTGCAGATAGGACTAAAATAAAATTCGACTCAGGAATAACAGCGATTGTTGGACCAAATGGTTGTGGAAAAAGTAACGTTTCTGACGCAATTAGATGGGTGTTAGGAGAACAAAGTAGCAAACTTTTGCGTGGTTCGAGTATGCAAGATGTTATTTTTAATGGAACAGAAAAAAGAAAAAGTTTGTCATATTGCGAAGTTACTTTAATATTCAACAACACAGATAGATACTTTAATTATGATAATGATGAAATTGCAATAACAAGAAAACTATACAGAAGTGGTGAAAGTGCTTATTTAATCAATAGAACTCCTGTTAGATTAAAAGATATTGTAAATTTGTTGTATGACTCTGGAATAGGTAGAGATGGTTATTCAATTATTGGACAAGGAAAAGTTGAAGAAATTATTTCATCAAAACCAGAAAACAGAAGAACAATATTTGAAGATGCTGCAGGAATTGCAAAGTTTAAATCAAGAAAGGTCGATGCCGAACGAAAACTTGAACGCACACGAGATAATTTGCAAAGAGCCAATGATATATTGGGCGAACTTGAAAGACAGATGGGACCACTTAAAAAACAAGCAGAAAATGCAAAACTTTGGCTCGGTTACAGGGATAGATTGCAAGATTTGGAAGTAAATGCATATGTTTATAGGTATAACAATGCAAACACAGAAAAACAACAA
>CASFMG010000098.1 GCA_949295755.1 uncultured Christensenella sp. | reverse complement strand
TATTTTTAAGTGTTTTAAAACCTGTTCACAACCCTTCACTTATTATGGTAGATTTATTTTTTCAATATGGTAAAAAATTTTATAGTTTTCACATAAATATTGATAAAAACGAAAAAAATTTAACATTAAAAGAATTATGCAACAAATATGCACATATAGGATACTGCTACGATGCAATCTCAAAAAACTAATTATGATAAACTGATGCAAGACCAAATAACAGCACTAACTAGCAAAAAAACTTTGCTGTTACACAGTTGTTGTGGTCCGTGTTCTACTGCGTGCATTGAAAGATTAAATAAGTTTTTTGATGTTACAATATTTTATTACAATCCAAACATATATCCACAAGAAGAATTTGAAAAAAGATTATACAATCAACAAAAAGTTATAAATTATTTTAATGGTGTTAAAATTGTTTCACCAACATATGACGAGCACGAATATTTAAAAACAATTAAAGGACTTGAAGGCGAAAAAGAAGGTGGGAAAAGGTGCGATGAGTGTTTTAGGTTAAGACTTAAACAAACTGCACTTTATGCAAAACAACACGGTTATGATTTTTTTGGCACAACACTTACAGTCAGTTCGCACAAAAATGAGCAAAGCATAAATAAAATAGGAAAAGAAATAGAAGATGAAACAAAGGTCAATTTTCTGTATTCGGATTTTAAAAAACATAACGGATATAAAAGAAGTATTGATCTTTCAAAACAAATAGACCTTTATAGGCAAAACTATTGTGGTTGTAGATTTTCAATAAAAAAGGAAGATTAATGAAATATAAACCATACAAAAAAAAGGAAAACAAAACAAAAAAAATAATTTTGGGGATAATATTTACAATAATATGTATTCCCATTGTTTTTAGTTTGGGAGTGATGTTTTATTGTAATGCGTTTTTAGAATATTATCCAATTTCTGGAACAAGTATGCAACCACTACTTAACGCAAGTGGAAAAGACGAGGACCACGTTTATATAACAACAAACAAAGAAAATGTTTCGTATGGAGATGTTATAATATACCAAAAAAAGGGTGATGTTTTGGTTATAAAAAGAGTAATTGCAATGGCTGGCGACAACATAATGATAAAAGATACGGGAAGAAGGCAAGAAGGTTCAGCAAACAATTATTATGCTATATTTATTCAATATGGTGGCGAAGGAGAATTTATTGAACTTGAAGAAAATTATATTGAAAATAAAAAAACATATAGAAGTTTATATGACCAATTTTACCATAAGGGAAATTTAGCAAATAAGAATTTTATAACCGATGAAGATGGGAATAAATATTTACACATAGAAGATGACGAAATTTTTTATTTGGGCGATAATAGGTTAAACAGTGAAGATTGTGTTGATTATGGAGCAATGAAATTTGAACACATAGTTGGCGAAGTCATTTATATTGTGCACGGAAACAATTTAAAAATTATAGAAGTAATTAAACAGATATTAGGAATATATAAATGGAGATAACAAAATTACAACTTTATTCATATAGAAATTACCTTGCTTGCGAGGTAAATTTTGATAGTGGTTTAAATGTAATTTGTGGAGAAAATGCACAGGGGAAAACAAATTTACTAGAAGCAGTTTATTTTTGTGTTGTTGGAAAAAGTTTTAGAGCATCAAGGGAAAAAGAAGTAATAAAGCATAATAGTGATATTGCAAAAATAAAAGTGTACATTAAAAAGGATATTGGAGAAAGCACAGTTGAAATAATTTTTTCAAAAAAGCAAAAAAAGACAATTAAAATAAACTCAATTCCAATAAAAAAAATAAGTGAACTATTAGGCGAGTTCAATGGTGTGTTTTTTTCGCCTGACGAACTTAAACTAATAAAAGAAAGTCCCGAAGATAGACGAAGATTTATGGATATTGATATTTCGCAAACAAGTAAACAATATTTTTATTTGTTGTCAAGGTATAATCAAATATTGCAAAACAGAAACAAACAATTAAAGTCTAATATAGGGTTAGAAGATTTAAAAAATATAATGAAAATTTGGAACGAACAACTATCTGAATGTGCTTTAAAGATAGTAAGGTTTAGACAAAATTTTGTTATGTCGCTTGCACCATTTGCAAAAAAAGCACATAGTTTTTTAACCGACGGCAAAGAAGAACTAGATATTGAATATATTGGAATAAAAGAAAACACAAAGCAAGAAATAATAAATGTGTTAGAACAAAATTTAAACAAAGATTTGTCGCTTGGTTACACATCATATGGACCACATAGAGATGATATAAAAGTTAGCATAAACAATGTTGATGTTAGGACATTTGGCTCACAAGGGCAACAACGAACTTGTGCACTTTCGCTAAAACTTGCCGAACTCAACATTTTGGAAGATGTAACAAAAACAAAACCTGTTTTACTTTTAGATGATGTTTTAAGCGAACTCGATGAAAATAGAAAAAAAAGATTGCTTGAATATTGCAAAAACACGCAAACGCTAATCACTTGCACAGAATTTGATTTTGATATAAATTGTAAAAAAATAACTATAAAAAATGGCGAAATAATTTAAAAAAGTATTTACTTAATAAAATAGTGATATTAAAATAATGTTTAGTCGTAATTTGTCAATAAATATTGATATCGACTTGCATTTTTTTTTAGAAACTGATAAACTTACAAGGCTTAATATTTAAAGAGGTTAAAATGTTAGATAAAAAATATAAT
>CASFMG010000097.1 GCA_949295755.1 uncultured Christensenella sp. | reverse complement strand
CAAAGAGCATACAATGCAGTTAAAAATAGAAAACACGAGTTTTTAAATCGAGTTTCAATGGGAGTTCTCACTGTCGAAGACGGCAGTGTTGATTTAGACAACTTGGAAGAAGAAGGACTTTCGCCCGGTAAAATTCTAGTGTATAGGCAAGGTTCGTCTGCTCCAAGATTTATGACTGCAACATCTGTTCCAACTGATTTTGAAAGAGAAGAAGAAGCACTTCTTGCTGAATTTATGGTTATATCAGGAGTGTCAGATGTATTATCAAATTCTTCCTCGTACACAAATCTGAGTGGTGTTGCACTTCAACTTTTAATTGAACAAGACGATTCAAGAATTTCTCCAACTTCTGACAGAATAAAGGAATGTATAAAAGAGTTGGGAGGTCATATTTTAAGACTTTATAAACAATTTGCTACACTTCCAAGATTAACAAAAGTAATGGGAGATAATGGAGAACTTGAAGTTTTATATTTTGTATCAAGTGATATATCAAGCGAAGACATAGTATTTGAAAGCGATACCGAAATTACAGAAAGTTTAGCACAAAGAAGGTCAATGGTGTTTGACCTTTTAAATGCAGGATTGCTTCAAGATGAAAACGGCAAACTTTCAAACAGAATGAGACTAAAAGCACTTGATTTGCTTGGCTTTGGTATTTGGGAAAATTCACAAGATTTAAACGAATTGCACACAAAGAAAGCATCAACAGAAAATATAGACTTAAACAGAAATAAAGAAGTTAAAGTGTGTGAAATTGATAATCACGATTTGCACATAAACGAACATATTGCCTTTATGCTTGGAAACGAATATAAAAAACAACTAGAAACAAATCCAAAAATAGAAGAAAACTTTTTAAAACACATAAGATTGCATAAACAAATGAAACAAATGGAAAATCAAATAAATGTCAATCAAAACAAGGAGTAAAATATGGAAGATGAAAAAATTTGGGAACAACCAAATGAATTAGATAATGTGCCCGTGGCAGATGCCAAAGTTGATGATAGCACGCCTTCGTCTAATCAAAACGGCTCCCAATATGGAAAATTTAAAGATGCCGAAAGTTTACTTTCTGCCTATAACAATTTGCAGGCAGAGTTTACAAGAAAGTGTCAAAAATTAAGCGAACTTGAAAACAAACAACAACAAGAAGAAGAAAAAGCGTCAACGCCGGTTTATCTTAAAGATGATTGGCAAGATAAGGTTTCAAACTTTTTGTCTAATAATCAAGGCGCTAAAAAATTTGCGAGTGAAATTTCACAAGAGATATTGACTAACCCATCACTTAAAAACGAAGAAAAAGCACTTGATATTGCTTGGGCAAAAATTGTTAGTCAAAAATATAAACAGCCCGAAGAAGTTTTAAATGATGACAAGTTTGTTAATGATTTTGTACTTAATAACGAACAAATTCAACAAAAAATTCTTTCTAATTACATTAAAAATTTAGAAAGCAAAAAAATTCCACCTTTTGTTTCAACTTCACAAGGTGGGAATATTGCCTTTCAAACTCCAAAACAGGCAAGCACTTTAAGTGAAGCAAAACAATTAGTGGAAGCAATTTTAAATAAGAGAGGAGATTAAAATGGTTACACTACAAAGTGCAGAAAATGCACTAAAAACAGTTTATCTTGGAGTGGTTAGCAATCAATTAAATACAAATGCAAATCCACTTCTTGGAAAAATTAAGCAAACAAGTAAAGATGTATGGGGAAAAGAAGTTAGAAAACTTGCTCCATACGGAATAAATGGTGGTATTGGAGCAGGTGCAGAAACTGATGCACTACCACAAGCCGCAGGCAACAATTATGTTCAATTTATTTCTGACCTTAAAAACTTATATGGAAAAATTGAATTAAGCGACAAAGCAATTAGAGCATCACAAAACAATGTTGGTGCATTTGTAAACCTTTTAAACGATGAAATGGAAGGATTGATAAAAGCATCAAGTTTTAATTTTGGAAGAATGTTGTTTGGCGATGGCACAGGCTTACTTGCAACAATATCAGCAATTGACGAAGCAAAAGTAATTACTTGCGACAGTGTTAGAAACCTAATTGAAGGTATGGTTATAGATATTTATAACGGAGACACAAAAGTTACAGGTGGACACAGAATTACTTATGTAGATAGAGTAAATAAAAAAGTGCACATTGCATTTCCAGCAAGTTTTAGCACAACAATTAGTAAAGATTACACAATTTATGTTCAAAATTCAAAAGGTTATGAAATTTCTGGACTCGGTAAAATTTTCTCAGATTCTGACACACTCTATGGTGTTTCAAGAACAGAATATCCTTGGCTTAGTCCATACACAAAAACAAGTGCAGGAGAAATTTCTGACAGTTTGATTCAAAGTGCAATAGACTTTTTGGAAGAAGTTAGTGGCAGTAGCATCAACTATATCGCTTGTTCAAGCAAAGTAAGAAGAGCATATCAAGAATACTTGGGTGCTTATAGAAGAAATGTTGATGTTATGGAACTTGCAGGTGGTTATAAAGCACTTACATACAATGGTATTCCGGTTGTTGCAGATAGATTTGTTGAAGATGATGCAATGTATTTACTTAATACAGATGATTTCACACTTCATCAACTTTGCGATTGGAAGTGGCTTGAAGGTGAAGACGGAAAAGTATTAAAACAAAATGCAGGTTTCCCAACATACACAGCAACTCTTGTAAAATATGCAGAACTCGTTTGTGATAAACCAAACGGACAAGCAAAAATTTCTGGTATATCTGCAACTGTTACAAATCCATTTACAACTGTAATTTCTAACTAATCAATTTATTAAGTGGCAGACTTTGTAGTCTGCCATTTAATTTAATAATGGGGGACAAATGTTAATTGAATTAAAACAAGATGCCTTGTTTGTGGGTGAAAGATTAAAAGAAATAGACCAAAGTTATTATTTGGTTTTTAACACCATAAAAGGAAAATACGAAATACATTCTAGAGCACAAAAGGGTTGCTCATATTGTTTAACTTGTCCAAATGATGCACTTGACGAACGACTTGTTGAACTGACAAAAAAAACAAGACGAGAAAATTTAAACGAACTTTTAAAAGAAATAGATAAAGAAAACGAAAAATTAGAAAAACAAAATATACAAAATCAAAAACAAATGTTAAATTTGGAGGAAAAATAGATGACAACAAAACAAGTATTATATTTAACGGCAACATTTTTAGGAAAAGAAGACCTTTTAAATTGTCCGTATTTTACAGGTGATGAAGGCGAAATTTCTGCCGAAGACCAAAAAGAGTTAGACATTTTAAACAGATGTTTAAATTTAATTGTCAGCGAAATTTCCACCGATTATTTACCAATTTATAAACAAAAAAATGTGAGTTTTGTAAATAAAGAACTAAAACTAAACAGTGTCGATGAAAACATATATCAAATTGTAAAAATACAAAACGAATATGGTTCATCTGTTCGCTTTAAAATTTATGATGACACAGTTAAAGCAGATGTTAAAAATGCAATAATTACATATACATCTTTTGCAGAAAAATGTGAACTTGACGGCGATGTTGAAAATTTTTCAGGAAAAGTTGCCGACAGGGTACTAGCATATGGCACTGCAATGGAATATTCGTTTGTAAGTTCGCTTTATGATGACGCAACCATTTGGGAATCAAGATATAAAAATGCACTTCTAATTATATCTCAAAAGAAACATAATGTTGTGATGCCAAAACGGGGGTGGTTTTAATGTTCTATCCCAAATCTTTAATAACAAAAAAGGTAACCGACTACAAAGTTACTTTTAGTGCCTTTCAAAGTGGTATGAACACAGAAGTTGATGAAGGGATTTTGCCATATAAATACGCAAAAAGTTGTTATAACTATTGCATAGAAAATGGTGCGCTTAAAGACGGCATTGGATTTGAAGAATTAACACTTCCTGTTAGTTATGACGACCTAAAAACCGAACGTAAAATAATTTTTGAAAAAAATCAAGAAGTAAAAGCGTTATGGGTTTATAGATATTTTAATCAAAAACAAAATATTGCAGATTATAGACTTTTATACTATATTTCTGATGGTACAATTCGTTGGTTATCACTTATAAGTACATATCCATATACTTTTGGTCTTGCAAGTATACTCTATTCACAAGGCGTTCCAAAGGCAATAAACTATCGTTTGGACGGCGTTGATTATATGATTTTTTCGTCGGCAACTGATGGTATGTGGAAATATACTTCAAGCAAAATGGCGCAAAAAGTTGAAAATGGTCCAAGTATTGTATCTATGTGTTTACACTATGAAAGACTGTTTGCAATAATTGAAAACGGCGAAAGAAACAGACTTAGTTTTTCTGCAAACCTTGACCCAACAAATTGGAATGAATCACTAGATGAAGGTGGTTTTATTGATATGCAAGACGAACGAGGACCATTAAACAGTGTTGTTAGTTTTAATGATTATGTTTATGTTTTTAGAGATTTTGGTGTTGCAAAACTTTCTGCATATGGCGACCAATCATCTTTTAGTGTAAGTCAGTTGTTTGTGTCAAGTTCAAAAATATACGGACAATCAGTGTGTGTTTGTGGCGATCAAATAATATTTTTGGCAAGAGATGGACTTCACACTTTCAACGGCTCAACAACATCTAAACTAACTTTGGGAATAGAGTCGCTTTTAAACAATGTAACAAATGAAAATTGCTCGGCAATGTATCATAACGGCAAATATTATCTTGCGTGTAAATTAGATTTTAATGACGGTGAAAAAATTGGTTGTGAAAGTTATGAAAATGGTTACATAAACAATGCACTCGTTGAACTAGATTTAAAAACGGGCGACATCAGTGTAACAAGGGGAGTTGATATTTGTTCAATTATTATGATAGACAACGGTTACTTTTGTAAAGTTGCTGCTTGTTTTAACGGCGAACATCGTTTTAAGATTGGACAAATGACAAGAGATGGAAAATTGTTTGGAACACCACTTAAAAAGTGTTGGACGACTCCAAAAAGCAATTTATCTTATCCTACAAAAGTAAAAAGAATTAAAGAAGTTTTGGTAAAAACAAAATCGCCTTGTATGGTAAAAATAACAACCGAAAAATCTTCAAAAACCTATAACATAGCAGGTTCAAAAAAGACTCAAAGACTAAAAACAAATATTTTTGGCGAACAAGTTGAAGTTTCTTTTATTTCACAAACAAACGAAGAAACCGAAATATCGTGTCCACAAATAACCATTGGGGTAACATCGTGATAGATGAAAATTTAATTAAATACTTTAACAAGTTAGAAAAAAGAAAAAATAATTATAAAAGTAGGGGGAATAAAGATGTATCAATACACTTTTAGTAACAAGGATACCGAAGAATTAACCGAAAAAACAAAAAACTATTCAGATTTGTTGCAAGGTTTTGAAAATGTTGATAAAAAGTTTTCATCACAAGATGATGGCTCACTAAATTTGGAGAAAAAGACTTTTGAAAAATTAAGTGATGACGAAATTCAACAAAAAGCAGAAAAT
>CASFMG010000096.1 GCA_949295755.1 uncultured Christensenella sp. | reverse complement strand
CTTACACTGGCACGCTCAAAACAAGCCGATTCTAAAATCGATGTTGTTGTTGTATCACTAACACAACTGTTTAATCCTCCAATGATACCTGCTATAACAACAGGTTTATTTGCATCGCATATGCAGAGCATATTTTCATCAACATCATATGTGTTTTGATTTAAAACTTTTATACTTTCGCCTTTTTGACCTGTTCTAACAACAATTTTTTTATCATTTAAATATTTTTGGTCAAAAGCGTGCATAGGTTGACCATACTCAACCAAAACATAGTTTGTTATATCGACAATATTGTTTATAGGTTTAATATCAACACTTACTAACCTTGCTCTAAGCCATTTTGGTGATTTTTGTATTTTTATATTTTTAATAGCAGTTGCCATATATCTTGGACATAGTGTTTTATTTACAACTTCAACACTAATATAATTAGAAACATTATCATCTTTGCAAGTTTCATAATAAAGCACAGGATGTTTTAATGGTTTGTTTAAAAGTGCACTTAATTCTCTTGCTATTCCTATAATGCTCATACAATCAGGTCTATTTGCTGTTACATTTATGTCAAATATAACATCGTTCATTAAAAGTGCTTCGCTTATATCTTGTCCAACCTTAGCATCATTATCTAAAATCATTATTCCGTCTTTAATTCCGTCGTAGTCGGTTACTCCAAGTTCTTCAATAGAACAAAACATACCAAAAGAATCAACACCTCTGAGTTTTGAATTTTCAATATGAATTCCATTTGCAAGATTTGCTCCTGCCAAAGATACAGGAACAAGGTCGTTTAACTTTATATTTTTTGCAGCCGTTACAATTTGTGTTATTTTAGAACCTATGTCTACTTTGCAAACATCTAATCTTTCTGCATCAGGATGCTTTGTTATTTCCAAAATTTTTCCAACAACAACATTTTTTAAATATTTATCTTGATATATTATTTCTTCAACTTCATTCCCTGAATTTGTCAGTAGTTGTGCTAAAACTTCTGGCGACACATCTATATCTACAAAATCTCTTAACCAATTTAATGTTACTTTCATTTTTATCTCCTAATTATTTTAATTGCTCCAAAAATTTAATGTCATTGTCAAACATCATTCTAAGGTCAGGTATTTTATTTACAACCATCGCAAGTCTATCAACACCTGGGCCAAAAGCAAAGCCTGTGTATTTTTTGCTATCAATTCCACTCATTTCTAAAACTTTTGGGTTTACCATTCCAGCACCTAATAATTCCATAAACCCTGTACCTTTACAAAGATTGCAACCTTTTCCACCACAAGAAGGACAAGTAGCATCTACTTCAACACTAGGCTCTGTAAATGGGAAATATGAAGGTCTAAATCTAATCTTTGTATTTTCACCAAACAACATAGAAAGGAGTTTAGTTAACATACTTTTTAAATCTATCATAGAAATATTTTCATCAACAACCAAACCTTCAAACTGATGGAATACAGGGCTATGAGTTGCGTCACTATCTGCTCTATAAGTTCTTCCAGGGCTTACAATTTTAAAAGGTGGTTTTAAATTTTCCATTGCCCTAACTTGAACAGAAGATGTCTGCGACCTAAGTAAAATGTTTTCATTTATAAAAAAGGTATCTTGCATATCTCTTGCCGGATGGTCTTTGGGAACATTTAGAGCTTCAAAATTATAGTAATCTTGCTCAACTTCTGGTCCTGTTATAACTTTAAAACCCATTTCAACACAACAATCAATAAGTTTATCAAACACCTTATAAAGTGGGTGCAACTCTCCTTTTTCAACACATTTACTTGG
>CASFMG010000095.1 GCA_949295755.1 uncultured Christensenella sp. | reverse complement strand
GACGAAATCAACCAACCCCCTGCAAAACCATTAAAAATTGAAGATGATAATTGTGTATCTTGTGGTAATTGCATTTTTATAGTGTCTATGTAAACATTTGTTAAAAAAGTAATAAACAACAACAAAAGGATTAAAGGTGTGATAAGAGAAGTAAAGAAAACACCTTTATCTTTAAAATATATTTTTGTATTCCTTTTTACAAGAGTCCAAAATTTCATAAAACTTTCTCCTTTAATGTTTTACCTGTAACTGCTAAAAACACATCATCCATATTACCTTTTATTATTTCGTAATTTAAAAATACATCAGGATTATTTTTAATTAAATCAGTTGCACATTTTGTATTTGGAATAGAAATTTTATAACCACCAACAATTTTTGTAAAAGAATACCCTAATTTTTCAACAATTTCATCTTTTGTATCATACAATAAAATAAAATCGTTCGTATATTTATTTTTTAATTGTATTGGTGTTCCTTCCCCAACGACTTTGCCTTTATCAAGAATAACAACATAATCTGCATCTTTTGTTTCTTCCATATAATGAGTCGTTAAAAAAATTGTAGTGTTATTGTCTTTTCTTAATTGATTTATAACTGACCACACAGTTTGCCTAGTTTGAGGATCCAAACCTGTTGTTGGTTCATCTAAAATCAATATTTTAGGATTGTTTAATAAAGCTCTTGCAAAATCTATTCTGCGTTTTTCTCCACCCGAAAGTTTACCATATATTTTATTTAACAAGTACTTAATATTTAATAAATTATCCAATTCCACAAGTTTAGTTTCAAACTGTTTTTTAGTTAAATTGTATAAAACAGCTCTTGAAAACAAATTATCTTTTACAGTTAAAACTTTATCTAATGAAGAGTTTTGAAAAACTATGCCTATTTTTGACTTAATCTTTTCTAAATTATTATCAATATTTACCCCATCAATAAAGATTTCTCCACTATCTTTTTTTAAATGACCACACATTATTGATATTGTTGTACTTTTTCCAGCACCATTTAATCCCAAAAAAGCATACAATTGTCCACTTCTAACATTTATACTTAAATCATTGACTGCTTTTACATTACCAAAGCTTTTGTATAAATTTTTTATTTCTATGATGTTTTTCATATGTTCTCCTTTTTGAAATATCAAATTGTAGCACATTAAAATATAAATTTAGTTATTTTAAATTTTATATACAATTTATTTTTATCATTTATTATTTCTTTTTTATTATTGCTATTCCGTCGCCTTTATCTAAGATTTGTGTTTCCACTTCGTTGTCGTTTTGAATAATTTGAATAAACTTTCTTAAATTTATAACAATTGTTCTAAGTTTATGTTTAACAAATTCTGGACCTTTTACTAATCCGTGAAAATAAACATTGTCGGCCACAATATAACCACCTTTATTTAATAGTTTTTTTAAATCTTCATAATAAAAAATGTATTGCCCTTTTGGTCCATCTAAAAAAATTAAGTCATATTTTTCGTTTAGTTGTTTAATAACTTTTTTTGCATCGCCCAAAATTTGATTTACTCTGTTTGTTAAATTTAAAATTGAAAAAGTGTTTTTTGCCATATTAAACGATTGCTCATTTATTTCTATGGTTGTGAGATTGCTGTCTGGACAATTTAAAAGCATCATTGAACCCGAATAACCAACAGCAGTTCCTATCTCTAAAATTTTTTTAGGCTTTTGTTGTTTACAAAACTCAATTAAAAAATCACACCCATCATCTTTTATAATGGGAATGTGATATTCTTTTGCTATTCTCTTTATTTTTTCTAAATATTCCATTATCCTAAAATAATTACTGTTAAAATAACAGGTCTTCTTTTTGTTCTTCTAAAAATAAAGTTTGAAAGCGTCTTTTTTACAAGTTGCTTTATTTCGTTTTGTTCCATACCTTTAAGGTCATAACTTTTTAAAAGTTGACTTAAACATTGCCTTGCATCTTGATTAAAATCATCGGCCTCGTCATTGTAAACAACACCACGAGTTATTATAAATGGGTCGGAAATAAGTTCACTTGTTGATTGTGTCATATTTACAACTGCAACACAAACACCTTCTTCACTTAATTGTTTTCTATCCCTTAATACTGCACTAGACAAATCGCCAACACCAGAGCCATCAACAAGACGTAATCCCGCTTGAACATAACCACAAGTCCTTATTGAATTTTTTGACATTTCAACTTGAAGTCCAAGTTCTGGCAAAATTATGTTTCTTGGATCCATTCCAAGAGCAACAGCAAGTTCTTTGTGTTGTTTTAAGTGTCTATATTCTCCGTGTATTGGCATAAAGTGTGCAGGCTTTACAAGTTTGTGTATTATTTTTATTTCTTCTTGGCAAGCGTGTCCCGATGCGTGAACATCTGCAAGTTCATCATATATAACATCTGCACCTTTTTTATATAATGTGTTAATTAAATTATACACAGATTTTTCATTCCCTG
>CASFMG010000094.1 GCA_949295755.1 uncultured Christensenella sp. | reverse complement strand
TTAAGGACTTTTTTTGTTATCTATTACATTTATAATTTTTCTATTTTTGGTGGTTTATTTGGCTTTAAAACATTTAATTTTGTTGTAATTTTATCTACTTTTTCTTTTATTTGATTTATATTTTCTTCGTCATTTGTTTTATTACTTTCTTTATAATCCATTATACTTTGGTATTTAGATAAGTATATTTTTCTATGGCAATATGGACAATGTATACAATTTAATTCATTATTAGAATTATTTTCATTCTTATCAATATAATCTTCATTGTAAATTTCATTATTATCATTAATAGGTCTATATGTGTCTATATTTTTATAACTTCCAAAAGTGTCTATATTCGGCATATATGGATTATAATTTGTATATGGAGAAAATGGGTACATTCCATAACCATTTGCACCAAAACCTCTAAAAGAGCCATATCCACCATATCTATAATATGGATTTGTGTTGCCATATCCACCATAATTATAATTGTTGTATGGATAGTTATATATATTGTTATCATTTAAATTATTATAATTGTTATTTGTTTTATAATTATTTGAATTTATTTTTTTATTATTTAAGTTATTAGATTTGTAAGTGTCAATATTAGACCACGTTTTTTTTGTTGTTTCTAAGTTGTTGTTCAAAGTTTCTTCCATTATAGTTTCAAGTTCATCTATATCATAACAAATATTGTTTAGATATGTGTTTCTTGTTTGAAGATTTGATGACAAATTTGTGTATTCATTATACATTTCATAACTTTGATAATCATTAGTCTGTTTCTTTTTTAGTTTTTCATATGAATTTTTGACGTCATTTTTTGTAATTTCTAAACGGTTTGTATTTAATAGAAGTTTACTGCATAGGGTATTTGATTTTTTGCAAGTTTCGTCATCAATTACAGTATTTTTTTCTTCATATTGAGTACAAATAACTTTTATATTGTTAGATTTTAGCATTATATATTTTATTAAACTATTTGTGTTTTCACTTAAATAATTTATTTCTTGCTTTATTTGAGTAAATTTATTAGGTTGATTGGTATATGTGCCATTTAAACTTGTAAATGTAGAGCCATTGTATCCAGTTCCTTGTTCTTCAAAGTTATCAGATGGTGTATAAGTTACAATTTCCTGTTTGGAAATTGTTCCTTTTTCTTTTATTTTACTCGTGTTATATCCATCATCAAAAGATGATAGTTGATACATATTGTTTATAACAGTGTCTATTTTATTTATTGTTTCTTTTATAGTTGATATTGCTTTTTGATTGTCGTTATCACAACCGACAATGCAAAAGGACATACACATAATTAAAATTAAAATAAGAAATTTTTTCATATATCCTCCTATAAATAGTTTTTACTATCATCATAATTTTATGTAAATTGTTTAATAAAAACAAAATAGGGAATAAAAAAATAGGAGGAAAAATGCAAGATAAAGAAAGAAATGAAAGATACAACAGTTATGTAGAAGCAAAAATTGCAAAAACTCACGCTTGGCCAAGTTTGTTTAATTCATTTTGGGTTGGTGGTATTATATGCACAATTGGTCAAATATTTAACGATGTTTTGCTTTTAAGTTTTCCAAATATGTCTACTCAAAGTGCTTGGGCATTTACACTTATATTTTTAATATTTTTAGCATCTTTTTTGACTGGACTGGGAGTATTTGATAAAATTGGTGCTTTTGCAGGTGCAGGAACAATTGTTCCTATAACAGGTTTTTCTAATTCTATTGCAAGTCCTGCACTTGAATTTAAAAATGAAGGTATCATATTTGGAATGTGTGCAAAAATGTTTATAATAGCAGGACCAGTTATTGTTTGTGGCACAGTTGCAAGTATGATTGTGGGACTAATATATTTGTTTATTTAGGTGAAATATGGAAAGAAAACGTGGACAACAAACTGTTTTTTTTAAAAACAAACCAATAATTATTGGACATTATTCCCTTGTGGGTCCTAAAGAAGGTAAGGGACCACTTAGAGATTATTTTAGTAAAATTGAAAATGATGATTTATTTGGACAAAAAACCTATGAAAAAGCAGAGAGAACAATGATTGAACAATCTCTTAGAGGTGCTGTCGAAAATGCGGGTATAAAATTTGGCGATGTAAGATTATTTTTATCAGGGGATTTATTAAATCAGATAATAAGTTCAAGTTATGCAGCAAGGTCTTTTGACATTCCATATGTAGGTGTATTTGGCGCTTGTTCAACAATGGCAGAAAGTTTAGCACTTGGTGCTTGCTTAATTGACGGCGGACATTTCGACACTGTTGCTTGTTCAACATCAAGTCATTTTTCTACGGCAGAAAGGCAATTTAGATTTCCGCTTGAACTTGGCAATCAACGACCTCCCACATCTCAGTGGACAGTAACAGGTTCAGGCTCAACAATTTTATCTTGCAAAGGGCACGGACCAAGAATAACTTGTGCTACCTTTGGGAAAGTAACCGATTACGGAATAAATGATGTAAATAATATGGGGGCTGCAATGGCACCTAAAATGGCTATAATAGGACCATAACGGAGTGATACCGCCGTGAATATCTAATACAAAAAATCTATAATAGAAGGAGGTTTTATTGGTATCAAAAAAATTCAAAAAGTGGTTGAAATATGCCACTTTTTTGAAATTGATATGTTATAATGAAAGAGAGGTAAATTGTTATGGCAAATATTAAAGTCTTTGAAGATAAGAAAATTAGAACAGAGTGGGATGCTGAAAAAGAAGATTGGTGGTTTTCAGTCCACGACGTGGTGCAAGTGCTAAGCGATTGTAAAGATGTTAGAGACTATATCAAAAAAATGAGAAAGAGAGATGAACAGCTGAATTTGAACTGGGGGACAATTTGTCCCCTAGTTGAAAGTGTTGGGAATGACGGCAAGAGAAGAAAAATTTTAATGGCAAACACTCGTGGAGTGTTGCGTCTTGTTCAGTCTATTCCAAGTAAAAAGGCAGAACCTTTTAAACTTTGGCTTGCGCAAGTGGGTGGGGATAGACTTGATGAAATTGCTGATCCAGAAAAGGCAATGCAAAGAGGTGCTGATTTTTATCGTGCCAAAGGTTATTCGCCAGAATGGATAACACAAAGACTTCTTTCAATTAAAATTAGAAAAGAACTTACTGACGAATGGAAAGAAAGAGGGATTGAAAAAGAAAGCGACTATGCAATTCTTACAAACGAATTGACAAAAGCTTGGAGTGGCAGAGATGTTAAATCCTATAAGGCACTTAAAAACTTAAAGAAAGAAAGTTTAAGAGATAATATGACTGATATCGAACTGACAATCAATCAACTTGCAGAACTTACTACAAAGACTCTTTCTCAACAAGAAAAGCCAGAAACTTTTGCAAAAAGTAAAGATGTTGCAAGGCGCGGTGGAAAAGTAGCAAAGAATGCCAAAGATGAATTTGAAAGGGCGACAGGCACAAAAGTTGTTTCAAGTGCAAATGCTACAAATAAAAAACTCTTAAACACAACTCCAAAGAATGAAGATGATTAATGAGATAAGGCACAAGGATTTTACTTGTGCCTTATTTTGTTAACAAAACTTTTATTTAAAAATTTTGTTGTATGTTGATAAATATTTTAAAATTTTAGTTCTAATTGAGGATTTTATGTTATAATGTGTATGTATGCGCAGAATTTTGATGCAAAACTTGGATGAAATGAAAAAAATCACGAAGGGAATTATTAACTTCTAAAAGGGACTTTCTCTTCATGACTGTTAGCGGAAGAAAATCGCACGAAAAACTTGATTGTTTTTATGTGGCAGTGTTGAAAAACAAAAAAAATATGCTATAATAAAACTGATATTCGAAAGAGAAGGGAAAATGAAGGAGAAGAGCAAATGCGGACAAGAACAATCAAAAAAG
>CASFMG010000093.1 GCA_949295755.1 uncultured Christensenella sp. | reverse complement strand
TTTTAATCATTCTATTACAAGAGATTTAGATGGCGTGTTTATGAAGAATTTTGTTGATGTAACGTATTCAGACACACTTATTCTAATTGCCATATCAGAGTAATTATATACTTTTATAGTGTAAATAATTGGAGTGTCATAATCAATAAATTTTAAACTTTCTTTAATTTGCCAATTTTGTAGTACTTGCGTTCGGTTTAGTTTTTTATCCTCAATATCAAACTCTTCTGTGTGAATAAAACCCATATCTTCAAAATATTCTTCTATAGAAGTGTAACCATCAGGAATATCAGTGATTTGCAATTGTTTTGCTCCTTTTACACTACATTCCAAACTAACATAAACATTTTGAGATGGATTAAATCCAATAGTGTTTGAAACAGAAAAAGATTGGTTTAAGTGTGCATAAACACTATAACCAAGAAGAGATAAACACAAAATTATCGATATAATTGTTGTCGCTATAATAAACCGTCTTCGCATTACAACTCTCCTTTTAATTCATTTTTACAGCATCAAAATAATAATTCCAAACAAAACCAATAGGCGATATATTTTCACGATTTTGTTTTAGCGAAAATGTTAATTTATAAGTTACATTTGCATTTTTACTAGCAAGTTCGGTATATTCTCCCAAATTGGAATTTACATAAGTGCCCGTTGAACCAACACTTTTTTCAAATTTTAATCTTATGTTTGCATTATCGTTAGATGTTGCTTCTGTATCAAATTGTTGTTCATCATCTGTTTCCCAAGTATTTTTAACATACATAGGTTGCACACTAGATAAATTTGTGATTTTTACTGTTATTACAATATCTGGAACAACAACAACAGTACCATTGTTTTGATATGTTTTTTTAAAATATATTTCTCCAATATTCCAATCTTCTAAAATTGAATTTAGATTACTACTATTATCGTACCTAAATTCTGACTTTGTAACGGCGACATCACTATCAGGATTACTGCTTGCACCAGTGATACTCGCTTCAATGCGAAAGCGCATATCTACATTTGCTGGGTCATAAGCCACCATTCCTGTAATAGAATAACTTACGCTTGTGGCAGCCCAAACGCCAAAAGACAAAACAATTAGTGACAAAGCCACCATACACAATGAAATAACAAGTTTTGTTGCTTTTTTCAAGGCACCACATTCTCCTTTTTAGTAATTTTAAACAATATAAAAAATTAAGTCAAGCAAGTACATAACAATTTATGTATTTATACATAAATATCATACAATCTATTGTGTGCAAATTTTAATAAAAACAATCAACGTAATTATTCTTCTTCTGGTTTAACAATATAACTAGCAATTTTATCTAAAATCATTTTGCAAATTTTATCAAGTTCTGTTCCTTCTCTATAATCTGCTAGCGCCAAATAATCCGACCTATGCTCTAAATACAATTTCCTACACTCTTTATATTTTTCACTGTTTGGTGCATAAACACAAATCGATGTTCCTCCCTTTTTACTAACCGTTCTCATACAAGGAATATCTGTTTCACCATCTCCAAAATAAACAAAGTTTGAATATGGAATTAAATCGTCTTTGCATTCAATGTATTCGTTTACGCTTCTTGCATTATACAAATCGTCCATTGCGTTTTTTCTGACTCTGTAAATATATTGAGTTTTTGTTGTATAATTTACTGCTTGTGATGGCCAAAAAGGAATATCGTTATCATCATAAGCAAATTGAGAAGCAAAAATTCTTTCGAAATTATGTGCAATTTTTGTTCCTTCAATAATTTCTTTTAGTCCACTTGAAATAATGTAATGTTTAAGTTCCAATCCTTTTGTTTTTGCATATTCTGTCATTCGTGTAAAAAATGTTTCAACACCTTCAAAAAACTCAATATCTTTACCAAGATTTACAATGTCTTGCCTTTTGAGTGTAATTCCTTTTTGTTTCGTAACTGTTATTAGTTTATACATCATAGACAGTGCTCCGTCCATGTTGTGTTTTTTACCAAATTTGTTTACGTCATTCCACCATTCTTCCTTTGTTGTGCCAATTAAATTTTGAAAAGAAAATTCCTGCATATTGCGTGGCGACAGTGTTAAATCAAAATCATACATAAAAGCCACTTTAACTAATTTGTTCATATTGATGTCTCCTTTTATTTTTATGTAATTATATCATACGTGTACTAATTTTTACAAATGCTTAATAAATACAAAAAAAATTTAATTAAATCGTGTAGAAAAATATTGAAAATTGTCAATTTATAGTGTATACTAAAAAAGTAAAGGAGATTAAAATGGAATTTTTAAAAGAATATTGGCCACTTCTTGTTTGCGTTGTTTTAATTATCGTTGCCGTTGTTCTTTTGTTTGTTTTTAGAGATAAAAATGAAACAATGGTTGATACAACAGCAAAGAATACAGATGAACAAAAAGATAATGGAAATGTTGTAGACACAAAAACAGAGCCCGTAAAAAAAGAAAAAACAAACAAAAAATCTGAACAATTAGAAGATGACACTAACCAAGAAGAATCTAAAACCGAGGTCAGCAAAGAAGTTGATGAAAACGAAATGAAAGAAACAAAAACAGAAGAAAAAAGTGAAGAAGCAGAAATGGAAAAGAAAGAAATATCTCAAAAATATATGGTAACATACGATAAAGAAGCAAAACAATGGGTTGTTAAAAAAACAGGAGCAACTCGTGCTTCAAAAAGATGTAAAACAAAAAAAGAAGCAATGGAAGTTGCCGAAAAACTTGCCGAAAGTCAAGACCTTAACTTAACAGTAAAAAAGAAAGATGGCAAATTTCAAAAAAGAGAAAATGCTTCAAAATAAATAAAATTTATTAAAAAAACAAATGCTGCAGCATTTGTTTTTTTAATTTTTGCATTTATAACTGCCACAAAAATGATGTTTGCCACTGTTATTTGTAACATTAATTTCTTCTTTTTGACAAATACAGCCATTTTCATTGTGAACACAATCACAAACATCACAACACACTTTGCAAATTGTTTTGTCCATATTCCCTCCAAAATTATTGTTTGCAATTTTATACTTTTTATTAAAAAACACAAATGGCAGTTTGGAGAAAACAAAAGGTCAAATATGTCAAAACCCTTTTCACACACTGTTTTCTCCAAACTGCCATTTGGTATTGTGTTTTAATATTAAATTTTTATAAATGTTGCGTAGCCGTCAACAACACTAGTTGGCTGTGTAAAAGCTGAACCTGTTAAATATGAACTCGATACTGCACTAACATCAGTACACTTTACTTTTACCGTTCCACCTGATTTAACATTATATATCAAATATCCTTGTCTTGTATTAGATGAAATTCCATTAGCAATACTCAAACTATCTATTGTAACATTGTTTAAATTACTGCAACCACGAAATGCATTGTATACTATACTATTTACACTCATTGGTATTGTGATTTCGGTTAGTCCACTGCAACCAGAAAATGCAGAACCACCTATACTTTGTACACCTGCTGGTATTATTGAATTTTTACAACCTAAAATTAATGTATTTGTACTTGTCTCAATAATACAATCGCTTTCACTACGATAATTAGTGTTTCCTTCTTCTACTGTTATTTGTTCTAGTCCACTGCAACCCTTAAATGCAGTGCTTCCTATACTATTTACACTCGTTGATATTGTGATTTCGGTTAGTCCACTGCAACTATCAAATGCATAATTTCCTATACTTTGTACACCTGCTGGTATTGTGATTTCGGTTAGTCCACTGCAACCATCAAATGCATAATCACCTATACTTGTTACACTCGTTGGTATTGTGATTTCGGTTAGTCCACTGCAACCATTAAATGTATAATTTCCTATACTATTTACACTCGTTGGTATTGTGATTTCGGTTAGTCCGCTGCAACCACGAAATGCATAATCACCTATACTTTGTACACCTGCTGGTATTGTGATTTCGGTTAGTCCGCTGCAACCAGAAAAT
>CASFMG010000092.1 GCA_949295755.1 uncultured Christensenella sp. | reverse complement strand
CCATTGTTTTATTGGTTTTGGTTTTTATTCCGGGAATAGGAATATCTAACTACGGTGCAAGAAGATGGATTGGACTTTTTGGCTTTTCTTTTCAACCAAGTGAAATAGCAAAATTTTCTTTAGTTTTATTTTGTGCTTGTCATTTTGCAAAAAATAAAAACAACGCAAAAAGTTTTAAAACAATGCTTTTGCCACTTATGGTTGGTGCCGTGTTTTGTTTACTTGTTATACTTGAACCAAATATGAGTATCACGATGTGCATTGCAATAATTATGGTTTGTATGATGTTTTTCGGTGGAACAAATCTTAAATATTTTGTAATACTTGGCTGTTTGGCACTTGTAATGGTTCCTGTTTTAATAATAATAGAACCATATAGACTTTTAAGACTTATGGCTTTTTTAGATCCTTGGGCATCTCCACAGGGCGAAGGATTTCAACTAATTCAATCTTTGTATTCGCTTGGTAATGGTGGACTTTTTGGCGTGGGACTTTTTAGTTCAAGACAAAAATATTTATATTTGCCATTTGCAGAAAGCGACTTTATTTTTTCAATAATATGCGAAGAATTGGGTTTTTTTGGAGCATCAATAATTGTTATTATTTTTGCAGTTTTAGTTGGTGCACTTGTTAAAGTGTCATTGAATGCCAAAGATAGATTTGCAAGTTTACTCGTTGCAGGAATTGCTTGTGTAATAAGTGTTCAAGTTATTTTAAACATCGCAGTTGTAACAGGAAGTATTCCGCCAACAGGGTTGCCACTCCCATTTATAAGTGCAGGTAGTACATCACTTATGGTGTTTATGAGTGCAATAGGTGTTTGTTTAAATGTTAATAAACAAAGCAAGTAAATCACAAAAAAACATCTCTATGCATAGATTAGTGTGGAGACTACAATGGAGAATTTTTTTATTTGTGGTGGCAATAAACTTGATGGCTCACTAGAAATTTCAACATCAAAAAATGCCGTTTTGCCGATTTTAGCAGGTTGTATATTATGCGATAAACAAATAGTTTTACATAAATTTCCTAAATATGAAGATACAAAAAATATGCTTAATATTCTGCAAAGTTTGGGAGCAAAATATTTTTTTCAAGGCGATAGTGTTATAATTGATTGCCAACCAATTTCAAAAAGAGAAATCCCTATGGAACTTGCTTCAAAAATAAGGTCGTCATTTTTTAGTTTGGGAGCAATACTTTCTAGATTTAAAAAAGCAAAAGTTGCATATCCGGGTGGCTGTGCAATAGGTGCAAGACCAATAGATTTACATCTTAAAGGACTAAAATGTTTGGGTGTTAAAATTGTTGATAAACACGGATACATTTACTGCGATGGCACAAATATGAAGTGTGGGGTTGTAAGTCTTGATTTTCCTTCTGTTGGCGCAACCGAAAATATTATGCTCGCTTCTGTTTTTTTAAAAGGAACAACAAAAATAATAAATTGTGCAAGAGAACCTGAAATTGTTGACCTTGCTAATTTTTTAAATAGTCAAGGTGCAAAAATTTACGGGGCTGGTTCTAGTGTAATTGAAATTGAAGGTGTTAAAAGCCTTAACGGAGTAGAATACACACCAATATCAGATAGAATTATTACAGGCACATATATTTTGGCAACTTGTATGTGTGGAGGTAATGTTGAACTTACAAATGTAAATTATGAAAATGTGCTTGCACTTATAAGCAAACTCAAAAATAATTGTTGCAAAATTACATATAAAAGTGATAAACTAACACTAGTTGCAGATAAAAGACCAAAATGTATTTCAAAAATAGATACAAGGCCATATCCGGGTTTCCCAACCGATTTGCAACCACAAATGACTGCATTTCTTTCAATAGCAAAAGGTACATCTGTTGTTGTTGAAAATTTGTTTGAGTCAAGGTTTAAACATATTGCAGAACTAACTAAAATGGGAGCAGACATAATTATAAATGATAAGGCTGCTATCATTAAAGGTGTAAATGAATTATATGGTGCAAATGTAACTTGTTTTGACCTTCGTGGTGGGGCTGCGATGGTTTTAGCGGGACTTGTGGCAAAAGGTTATACAACGGTTCGAGATATTCATCATATTGACCGTGGATACTATGAAATGGAAAAAGATTTGCAAAAATTAGGAGCAAATATTGAAAGGATTAAAGAGATATAAAAAACTTATAATTGCGCTTAGTGTTGTTCTAGGTGTGGTTTTGGTTTGCGTAATTTTAAACTTTACCTTATTTTCATTACAAACTGTTGAAGTCGATTTTAAAAATGAAGCAATGATTTTTACAGACGAATCAAAAGAAAGTATCGCAAACAACAGTGCAATAAAAAAAGGTACTTCAGTTTTTGCGCTTAGTAAAAAAGAGATAACCAACCAACTTGAAAGAGATAATCCATATCTTAAAATAATAAATATAGAAACAGTTTTTCCAAATAAAATTATAATACATTGTGCAGAAAGAGAAGAAACTTATGCAGTAAAGGCAAGCGAGACAAAATACTTTATTTGTGATGCTGATTTTAAGGTTTTAAATATAACGACAACATACTATAATGAACAATACAATTCAATACTTTTTACTGGTCTTGAAAATATAATATCAAACACAAACAGAGTAAACGCAGGTGAATTTTTGGAATTTTCTAGTGAAGAAAAAATATTAAAAAATATTGGGACAAGCCTACTTAAAAACAATAAAAACGTGGCACAGCAACGGGCGCTAATTCAGTCCATTGAACTAACATCAGGCATTGATGCAGTAACTTCAAAAAATATGCCATATTTAATAATTAAAGATTTTAATGGGTTTCAAACAAATATTTATAGACTAGAAACACTTCTTGCTGAAAAAATGCAATATATGTTTGCTACCATTTCACAAGTGGTTTATAATCCATCGGTTTTTTATGCCGATGAACTTGAAGAAGGAACTCTAACAATGGACCAAATAAACGAAAATTATTATCTTGATTACATTTTGCAGATTAGAGAAAACTTGCAAGGTCAAATTTTAATAAGATTAGAAATAATTAAATAATTTATGCTTTAACTTCTATTTTTGTGTTGACATAATTTTTCTAAAAGTTTATAATTATAAAAAAATGTTATAAATATACATTTTAAAAAGGAGAAAATTGTGCCAAAAATTGCTGTGACGGTTTTAGATATTGGTTCAAGGAGTATAAGCGTTTTAATAGGTAATAAAGGTGTTAATGACACTTTTGTTATACACGGTTATGGGGAAAGAGAATACGCTGGATATTATGAAGGCGAATTTTTAGAAGAAGAAAAACTAAAAGATGTTATTTCAAAAACAATAAGCGATGCACAAAGTTCTGCCAGTGTTACTATTGACAAACTTTTTGTTGGTGTTCCTGCCGATTTTTCATATTGTAAAACAAAAACACTTACTCAAACTTTTGGACAGAGAGTGAAAGTAAACGAACAAGATTTGTTTGAAATGTATCAACGAGCAGACGATTTTGATAATATGAAAGACTATGTTTTAATCAGTTGTACGCCAATATCATTTATTTTAGATGATGGAAGAAAAACACTTAAACCAATAGGTCAAAAAACAACAAAAATAACAGCAACATTAAGTTTAATTTATGCAGAAAAAACTTTTATCGAAAAAATAAACAATTTGCTAAAAAGCATTGGTATAACAACTGTTGAATATCTTTCATTGCCACTTTGTGAAGCATTATATCTGCTTCCACAAGAAAGAAGAGAAGAAATGGCAGTAGTTGTTGATTGTGGATACATAGAAACATCTGTTGCAGTCGTAAAAGGGCAAGGACTTGTTTCATTAAAATCATTTTCGGTTGGTGGGGGTCACATATCTGCCGATTTGATGGAATGTTTGCACATTACATTTGACGAAGCAGAACAACTTAGAAAACAACTTGTATTAAGTGTTGTGCCAAGTGAAAGTGATGATTATGAAATATCCAAAAATGGAACACTTATTCCTGTTTCAATGAAACAAGCAAATGAAATTACAAGTGCTAGAATTGAAATGATCGCAATGCTTATAAAAAAATGCTTGCAAAAAGATTTTGAAACAATTCCACCTATGCCATACTACTTAACAGGTGGTGGTATAAGTTATATAAAAGGTGGAAAAGATGTTCTTTCAAATTATATGGGAGTAAATTTGACGGTGCTGTGCCCAAACGATGTACATATGGCAAAACCACACTATTCAAGTTTACTTGGAATTTTAGATAAGGCAATAAGTCAAGAGACAAAAAATAAAAGTTTTTGGACAATTATAATAGAAAAAATAATAAAAAGGTAAGGAGAAGGAAAAATGTATAACAATATAAATGTAGGACCAGTTGCAAACATAAAAGTCATTGGTGTTGGTGGAGGTGGAAACAATGCAGTAAACAGAATGATAGATGCAAACATCACAAGTGCACAATTTATTGCAATAAACACAGATAAACAAGCACTACTTTTAAGTAAAGCAGACCACAGATTGCAAATTGGCGAAAAATTAACTCGTGGACTTGGTGCAGGGGCTGACCCTGATGTTGGTCAAAAAGCCGCAGAAGAGAGCAAATCAAGTATAAGCGAAATTTTAAAAGATTGCGATCTTGTGTTTATCACAGCAGGAATGGGTGGAGGAACAGGAACAGGTGCAGCACCTGTTGTTGCTCAAATTGCAAAAGAAATGGGAATTCTTACCATTGCCGTTGTTACAAAACCTTTTGGCTTTGAAGGAAGAAAAAGACAAGAAAATGCCGAAAAAGGTCTTGAGAATTTAAGAAAATATGTTGATACATTAGTTATAATTCCAAACGACAAACTTTTAACATTGGTGCCAGAAAAAACACCAATAATTGATGCATTTTTATATGCTGATGATGTTTTAAGACAAGGTATACAAGGAATAAGCGATTTGATTGTTACACCAAGTTTAATTAATTTGGACTTTGCAGATGTTCGTTCTGTTATGAAAAACACAGGACTTGCACATATGGGCATTGGACACGCAAAGGGAGAAAACAAAACTATTGAAGCAGTTAGACAAGCAGTTTCTTCTCCACTTCTTGAAACAACAATAGAAGGTGCAACAGGTGTTATATTAAATGTTAAAGGTGGCTTAGACCTTCCACTTGACGAAGTATACGAAGCAGCAAATCTTGTTCGTGAAGTTGTTGACCCATCGTGCAATATTATATTTGGTTCAGGAATTGATGAAGGAATGAATGATGAAGTTGAAATCACAATAATTGCAACAGGCTTCCAAAACAAACTTACAGGCGAAACAAAGGATTTGTCAAAAGTTAAACAAAATGTAGAAGCAGCAAACAATTTTGGTGATAGAAGATATGAAGGATTTCCAACAACAAAAAGTTTGTTCCCTAAAAAAGAACCACTAGCACAACCACAGCCAAGACCAGTTGAACCAAAAGCCGATTTTGTAAAAAGACCAGACGGAACGGAATCTTCAAGACTTCATGTAGACGATGCCTATGTTCCACCATTTTTAAGAAAATATAGAGATAATAAATAAATAAAAATACCAACTTAAAAATTAAGTTGGTGTTTTTTTATGTCAAAATAAGTGCTTTTTATTTATTATTCTCTGTGCTATTTTTTTATGCTTTAATATATAATCATACAAGGGATTTATATGATAGTATACATTGAAGATACTTTAATCGAAAATTTCCTTATTACATATATCATTTTATACATAATTTTTGGTTTTATAAAAGAAGAAAAAAATAAATACAGAATGTTTTTTGCAAGTGTATTTGGTGCACTTATTTCGCTTTTGTACCCAATAATAAATTTGAATTCTTTTTTTATTTTTATATTAAAAATGTGTATGGGATATATAATTACGCTTATCGCTTTTAAAAATGAAAGTTTAAGAAAACAAATTTTCTTTTTTGTTATGTTTATGTTTATAACTGCATTGTATGGTGGAATAAACTTAATGTTGTATTTTTGTTTATATGGAGATTTTGAAAGCAGTAAAAAATTGCCAACGCTTTTAATTTTGATTAGTGTTTTTGTTGTAACTTACTTTATTAAACAATGCGAAAAAGCAATTTATCAAAAGAAAACAATAAATAATTTTATTTATGATATTGAAATAAGTTTAAATTCAACAACAATTAAAACAAAAGGTTATTTAGATAGTGGAAATATTTTATGCGATACAACTACAAAACAGCCTGTTGTACTTGTAAATTTTAAAATGTTTTCAAAAATAAATAAAGATTTTGCGATACAAAATTTAATAACTAAAAATACCAATGGTTTAAAAAATGGTCATTACATAAATGTTAAAACTGCAACTAGTAATGATAGTTTACTTGCCTTTTGTGTTGATAGTTTACAAATTAAAAAAAAAGATGAAATAATCACGATTTTAAATCCTACTTTTGCATTAACAAAGGTTAAAATATCAGGACTTGATTGTGATGTTGTGTTAAATCCAAAGCATATTATGGAGGGTTAAATGTTTTCAAAATTATTTATCAAAATTAAACAACTTTTAAAATTAAATTTATTTAATGAAGTTGATAGTATTGTAATGTATATTTGTGGCAATGAAACTTTACCACAACCATTAGAACCAGAAGAGGAGCAAGTGCTTTTGGAAGAACTTGCAAACAATAATAAGCAAGCAAAGGAAAAACTAATTGAACACAATTTGCGTTTAGTGGTTTATATTGCAAAAAAGTTTGATAACACAGGAATGAATGTTGAAGATTTGTTTTCTATTGGTGCTATTGGACTAATTAAGGCTGTTCAAACTTATAATTTTGACAAAAAAATAAAACTTGCAACATATGCTTCAAGATGTATAGAAAATGAAATTTTAATGCAATTGCGAAAAACAAATAAATTAAAAAATGAAATAAGTTTAGATGAACCATTAAATGCTGATAGCGATGGAAATGAACTATTACTTGAAGATATATTGTATACCGATGGAGAAAGCGTTTCAAAAGAAATGGATAAGTCTGCCGAAAGGCAAATATTATGGAACATAATAAATAAATTAAATGAAAGAGAAAGAGAAATTATGATATTAAGATTTGGACTTATGGGCAAAGAAGAAAAAACACAAAAAGAAGTTGCTGACCTTATGGGAATTAGTCAAAGTTATATTTCGAGAATTGAGAAGAAAATATTAGGAAAAATGAAAAAAGACCTTGAAAAAGTTATTTAAAATATATTTTTTAATTAAATATAATATAAAAATAATAAAACGTTTTAAATAAAAAATAAAAACAAAAAAAATAAAAAAATATTATTAAAAATGTATTATTTAATAAAAAAATAATTAAAATTTTGTGTATATTTATTTATAAAATAGGAAAGCATATTTGCAATAGAAAGGAGAATGTTTTTCTATGGCAAATAGAGTTGCAATTTGTGGAGTTGATACTTCAACACTTCCTAAACTTAAAAATGAAGAACTTATGGAACTTATGAAAAAGGTAAAAAAGGGAGATGAGTTTGCAAGGGAACAATTTGTTGTGGCAAATTTAAGATTGGTACTCAGTGTTGTTCAAAGGTTTTCTGGTAAAAAAGAAAAGTCTGATGATATGTTTCAAGTTGGTTGTGTAGGACTTATGAAAGCCATAGATAATTTTGACATTTCATTAAATGTGAGATTTTCAACTTATGCTGTACCAATGATTATTGGAGAAATAAGAAGATTTTTGCGTGATAATAATTCAATTCGTGTTTCAAGAAGTTTAAGAGATATCGCATATAAAGCACTTCAGGCAAGAGAATTACTTTCAAAAAAATTGGGCAGAGAACCAACACCAGAAGAAATTGCACGAGAAATTGAAATTGATGTAAAAGATGTAAATTTTGCACTTGATGCAATTAGTGAAACTGTGTCATTAAATGAACCTGTTTATAATGATGGCAACGAAGCAGTTAGGATTATGGACCAAATCTCCGATTTGAAAAACAGTGATGAATCTTTAATAGAACAAATTGCACTAAAAGATGCAGTGTCAAAATTAAGTAGAAGAGAGAAGGAAATTCTTCTAATGAGATATTATATTGGAAAAACACAAATGGAAGTTAGCGATGAAATAGGCATAAGTCAAGCACAAGTTAGTAGACTGGAAAAAAATGCTTTATCTGCAATAAAAAAACATATGCAATAGTAAAGGGCAGAAGATACTTCTGTCTTTTTTATGTCATTAAAAATGTTTAAAATTATTGACAAGTTTTTTTTTGTGTGATATATTGAAACAGTATGCCACATATTAAAGGTTTAAGTGCTTTAAGCCACCTTTCGTAGTGAGATTTAAAGAGGAGGAAATAAAATGTTTGCAGTTATTGAGACAGGAGGAAAACAATATAAAGTTCAAGTTGGCGATGTTTTAAATGTTGAAAAACTTGATAAAAATGTTGGTGACAAAGTTGAATTTAATGTTCTTCTTACTTCAAACGATGGAAAAGTAGATTGTGGAACACCAGTTTTAAATAAAGTTGTTTGTAGTGCAGAAGTTGTTGCACAAGGTAAAGGCGAAAAAGTTGTTGTTTACAAATACAAAGCTAAAAAGAATGTTAGAAGAAAACAAGGACACAGACAACCATTTACAACAGTAAAAATCTTAGAGATTAAGTAATATGACAAATATCAAAATTTTTACAAAAAACAATAATATTGTTTCTTTTGAAATTTCGGGGCACACAGGTTTTGCAAATAGTGGAAAAGATATAGTATGTTCTGCTATTTCTGCAATAAGTCAAAGTGCTTGCTTGGGAATAACAAAAGTTTTAAATATCAATGCCGTAGTTAATAAAAATGATAGTAAAGGTTATTTAAAACTACAGTTGCCAAAAAACATTAAAAATGATGATTTAGAAAAAGCACAAATAATTTTAAAAACAATGCAGTTAAGTTTACAAGATTTATTATTTGATTATGGCGATTATATTAAAATGGAGGTTAGAGATGAAATTTATTAATATTCAACTTTTTGCCCACAAAAAAGGTGGTGGAAGCACAAAGAATGGTAGAGATAGTAATTCAAAGCGTCTTGGTGTTAAAAGATATGATGGACAGAGTGTTCTCGCTGGTTCAATCATAGTTCGCCAAAGAGGAACAAAGGTTTATCCAGGTGCAAATTGTGGATTAGGAAAAGATTATACAGTGTTTGCTACTTGTGATGGCAAAGTGAAATTTTCAAAAAGTGGTGACAAAAAAATAGTTAGCGTAATTGCTGAATAATATAAAAAAGTATTTCGAATTGAAATACTTTTTTTTAAATTGACTTTTGGTTGTTTCTTAGGTACAATATTTACGAAGCAAATGAATATTCCTAATAATTTTTTAAAAAAATACTATGAATATTTTGAAGATTTGCCTAGTTATAGTAGCGAGGCAGTTATAAAGTCGGTTTATTGCATTGTGAAATTTTATTCAAATATATTTAAAAATGAAAAATTGAATAAAAACATATTAGGCAATATAAAATTTTACAAATTTCATAAAAATGAATACAAAATTGAAGAAGTCATATTTAATCGATTATATGCAAATGTGAAAACTATAAATGTTGATGCAAATAACAAACATTTTCAAAATTCCAAATCTATAGCGTTTTATGATAGAAATTCTAAGCAAATTGTGTTAAATTTTGAACGAGATGATGAAAACATAAAACAGGCAGTAAAACAACTATCAAGCGAACAATTAAAAAACAAAAATTTAATGGAAAAAATATCATTATCTTCTATTGTGCACGAACTTTTGCACGCCATAAGTGATGACAAAACAGCAAGTTTTATATTTAATAATAAACACAAGTTGAATGAACTAATAACAGATGATATAGCGATTAAAATATTGGGTTTAAACAAAATGCACTTAAACATTTGTGTGCAAGGTGATGATAACTGTTTTTATATAATAAACTCAAATTGTAGGTCTGGATATTCTTGGGGACACGGAATTGCAGTTTTATTAAATTCTATACCCAATATAAACATTGTTAAAGGATATATTGTAAATTCATTAAACTCTGAAAAAATTTATAATAACTATGCAAAAAATTATGGACAAACAATAAATTTATACAAAACAAAAAATTCTTGTTTGGAATATTTTGAAGGACTTGTAAACTCTGTTGAAACAATATGTAAAAACATTAAAGTTAATAAAAATATGCGCTTAGCATTGAGTAAAGTTATAAAATTACAAACAGATTTATTAAAAGAATATTTAAGAAATAGAATTGGCGAATTATCATTAAATACATTGATGGGTGTTGATTGTAATATTTTTGAAAACATAAAAAATGAAATAGATGAAATAAAACATATACTAATACTAAAAAGCAAAAATAATGATAATTTAAAAAGGTCAAAATACATACAACAAAATAATTTGACAACACAAAATTATTTAAAAGGCAATTCAAGTCAAATACAAAAACTTATTGATAATAATGTTTTAGAACCTACTGAAAACTTAAAATTGCTTATACAAATACAAAATTACTTTGAAAGAATAGAAAAAATGAAAAATAATAAATTTTCAACAAAACAAAATGAAAATTTTAAAAATAGGAAATTAAAAGAATATGGAACAACAAAAGCAAGAGAATAATACTCAAGAAACAACAAGTCAAGAAGTGGCAATTCAAAAGATTAAATTTTCAGAAAAATATAAAAACTTAATGCAAGTCATAAAATTTACTTTTTTTTCAATATCAGCAGGACTAATTCAAATATTGGTTTTCACACTATTAAATGAACTTGCAAAAATTCCTTACTGGCCAGCATATCTCACTGCACTTTTATGTTCAATTATATGGAATTTTACACTAAATAGAAAATTTACTTTTAAATCAGCAAATAACATACCAATAGCGATGTTAAAAGTTTTAGCGTATTATTTGGTTTTTACACCACTATCAACTTGCTG
>CASFMG010000091.1 GCA_949295755.1 uncultured Christensenella sp. | reverse complement strand
TTCTATAATTTTCTAAATTCATAAAATCTCCTTAAAATATAAAAATTCCAATAAAATATCCCAAACTAATTATTAGTAAAACCGAAACAACTGCCAAAATTGTACCATACAAAGCAAAATGTTTAGTATTTGACCACTCACTACCCGAAGCGATAGCAATATGTGGCATACTTGGTGGAGTTGCAAAAGCAAAAGACGATAGCATTCCTATTGCAACAATGCTTATTGGAAATATAACGCCACCAAAAAAAGCAGAAAATATTTGTACAGCAACCATTGACACAACTGTTGCAGTTACCATATTAGAAGAAACATTAGTTTGGAAAATAGTCCAAATAGAAAAAATTAAAAGCAAAACAAATGGTGCTAGTCCACTTAAAGAAATGGACAAATTGTTTACTAGATATGCTTTAATTCCAATAGTATCGCTTGTCATTGCACTGCCTAGACACAATGTTCCTGCACACATTATTAAACTAGAAAAAGGAACTCCCTTTTCACAAGCTTCTTTAATAGACACCAAAGGCTTGTTATCAATTTTAATTATGCACAAAACGATTACACCAATCATTGCAGGAAATGCAGTAGTGTATCCATTTATTAAATTGTAAAAATCAGGAAAAACATTTTGAAAAATACTTGGCAAAACCCATAACAAAACAACAAAAATAAAAACACATAAAATAATAATATCTTTTTTTGTTGTCTTTTCTATATTATTTTTCATTTCAGTAACATCTACATTTTTTAATTGCGACATATCTGGTCTAAGAATGATTTTAAAAATTATTATCATAAAAATAGTTAACAAAACTCCAACAGGAATACCAATAGCCATATACTGTCCATAATTTATGGCAACACCAGTCGCCTGTTCATATGCGCTTAAACTAATAATAGGAAAGACGTGAGCAATAGGTGTCATTCCCGATGATATAGAAACACAAAATGCCAGTCCCATCATCAGCATACTAGAAAGTTTTGAACCTTTTTCAATATTTGCAACTTTGTAAATTTCTTCCAAAATTGGCAAAAGCATAACAAATAAAACCGATGGAGAAATAAACATACCTAAAAAAATAACACTAAAAAAGAACATACTCGAAAAGAACCAAGGCCCTTTTTTTGCGAGTTTGTTTGAAATGAACCACAAAGCAACCTTTTTAATTATGTTAGTTTGACTAAGTGCATATGTACAAATAAAAGTACAAAGCAAAAACACAAAAGTATCACTGCCAAAACTAGACATAAAAAGTGATTTAAAACTTAACCCCTCTATTGTTCCCAATGCCAAAATACAAAGTATGCTAGGCCAATCAATAGAAATAGTAAGCCACAAAATTAAAACGCCAATAAATGTTCCAATAACAGCCATAGCACTTTGAGTTAAACTACTTGGTGCTGGAATGAACCTAAATAAAATTATAATAAAAATTGAAATACCAATAATTGTGTATCTAAAAATATTGTTGTTTTGTAATTTCTTTTTTCCCATATAGAAAGTATAACATTTGTAATACTTATATTTCAACAATAAATTTAAAATATTTGTAAAAGTTTAAAATATTCATCAAACATATGCTCTCTGATTGGATAAATTTTACCATCTTTAAAATAAAGTTTTAAACAAGGCGCAATTCCGTGATATTGGTCAACAATTTCAAACTTTTCAAGTTCTCCGTTTTTAATTTTTGACATTGCTTTGTTATGATATGAAAAATATCCCATAAACTTAGTATTCCAAAAATATTAAAAGTTAGCATAAAAAAATCACCACAAATGTGGTGATTTTGTTTTTAAATTATAACGGCAAATCTTTTTTATCAAATCTAAATATACCAATAATAAATGTGATTACACCCACTGCAAAAAGTATACCAAATTGCCATAAATAATTAAGTGAACCATTTAAAATTGAAACCGTATCAAAAAGAGTAATAAGAGAAATGTAATTAAACACATTCATTGCCGAAATTCGCATTGCTGAAGGCACAACTGCCGAACCAAAAAGTCCCAAAATTGTGCAAACAAGAGAAAATATTGTAAGTCCCCCACCAATGCTTAACGAATACTTTGTTCGGTTGAATATTGCAGAGCACATAAAGCAGTATCCTGCTATTGCAAACATTGTTAAAAAAGCACCCAAGTTAAATAACAAAATTTCTGCATAATTTATTGCAAAGTTGTTTCCACCAACAATCCAAACGGCAACAACACTAACGCAAGTTAAAAGTGCAAACATACTAAACAGTGCAAACAACAAATAAACCATTTGAGTTACTGTAACAGTTCTTCGTTTTGTTGAAGTGGAAAGCACATAAGCCATAGACCCCGAATCAACTTGCCCAGCGAGTAATCCATTTGCCGTCATAATAACAAACACCATAGGAAGCAATAATCCTGCAATTCTATAAAATATCGAACCAATTATAAGTCCATATATGTCCATATTTCCAAGTTCTTCAAGTGCAACTGCAACTTTTTCTGGAATTTGGTCAGATATACTTTGACAAGCATAAGTTCTTGCCTGTGCAATTTGTTCGTCTGTTATTGCATTATCAGGGTCATCATTTTCATATTCGTTGAGCCATAGTTGATATGTGGAAATTGCCGAGTTTGAAATAACTTTAACAGAAACAGCAAATTCTCTTGCGCTTTGTTCGTTTTTGCCTTGTTCTATTTGCATATCATAAATTGTGTCGTACATAAATGTATTTATATAATTTCTTGCAATAATAAGATAATTATCCCTACTATACACATAACCTGACTCGCTAGAATCTTCTTTATATTTGTTTATTGCATCTTGTGCAATAACCTTTGCTTGCTTTGCTTTATCTAATGCTTCCTGTTCGGTTACATCTTCTTTTGCAAGTTCAGTTTGGTATGCGTTTACATACACTTGGTCTAAAAAATACGCATCGAGTAAGTTTTGACCCTTAACGCTTGTATCTTTTATGTAAAAATTTAAAATTTGTGTTACCAAAACTTCTAATTCTTCTGGTGTTTTACCAATAAATCCCGCATATACTTTAAAATCTTGTGCAACTTGTGCAATGATTTTTTGTTTTGCTTCATCGTCTGGCGCAACACCGTTTTCTGCTTCATATTGTGTTACTTTCCCGTCATAATTGTTGGTAAGTATGTTTAAAAATGCACCAAAACTTGAAACATCGTTGTAATTTGTTAAAGTTGTTAAATAAAGTTCATAACTATCAACAGAATTTTCTTTTAGATATGATTCTTGGTCGGCTTGCACAAAAACATTTTTAAGTGAATCTCTTATGTCGTTTATTCCCAAATTTCCCAAAACAATAATTACAATTGCAAGCATTACGCAAGTTGGAATTGTTACAAATATCCATTTTGTGAAATTTGCTTTTGCCGATTGTTTAAAAAGTGCTTTACTAAACATTGTTTTCTTCTCCTTTTTTTAATTTTTCTTTAAAATATTTTTCCAAACTATTTTTTATTTCCGAAATAAATTTTACATCATATTTGGTCAACGCCTTAAAAAGTTTTTGTGCTTTATTTTTTTCAATTTTAATTGTAACTTGATTATATTTTTCTTGGTCTCTTATAATGTTATATTTAAGTTTTTTAAAACTTTTATAATCATCTTCGTTGTTAAATTCAATTTTGTAGTTTATAAATTTTGAGTTTTTGATTTCATCAATAACTGCAATGTCAATAATTCTACCATTTAATATTAGTGCCACTCTATCACAAGTTGTTTCAAGTTCGTCAAACATTTGACTACTCATTAAAATTGTTTTTCCCTTTTTCTTTTCATTTTCAATAATTTCTAGAAAAACATTTCGCATAAGTGGGTCAAGTCCAGTTGTTGGCTCATCTAATATCAAAATTTCTTTATCTGCCATAAGCCCTGCAACTATTGCAGTTTTTTGTTTCATACCTTTGCTCATTCGTTTAAGGTTAGCAGAAGGGTCTAATTGTAATTTTTTTATTAACTCGTTTGCATAAGTCATATCTTTTAGTCCCAAAAGTTCTGCTTGATTTTTTAAAAACTGAGTTCCCGTTGGCAAATCTGGAAATGCAATTTCACCGGGTATGTACTCAACATATTTTTTTATCTCACTAGCATTTTGCCAAGTGTTTAATTCTTCAACATAACAATTGCCTTTATCTGGTTTACTAAATCCCATTATGTGCCTTATTGTTGTTGTTTTTCCACTTCCGTTTGTTCCAACAAATCCAAAAACTTCACCACGCCTAATTGAAAAATTTAAATCAAAAATCCCACGATTATTTTTGTAGTCTTTTGTGAGATTTTCTACTTTTATTATCTCGTTCATCAAGCACACCTCCAAAATCTTTATCTTCTTTATAAAAATTCATAAAATACTCTTGTAATGTAAGTTTATCTTCATTAAATTCAACAACATTGTATTGACTAACAATTTCAATCAACTTATTGATATTTTCATCATTTATAAGAACTTTAACAATTAAAGTTTTTTTATCGTGCTCTTTAAGTTCAATAATTTTTTTCTCTTTTTTCACTTGTGCAACAAAATTATTAAAATCGTCTTGCTTTTTAAAAACAATATCAAAAGTTTTGTTTTGATTGTGTTTTAAGTTTGTTGTTTTAAATGTTGAAACAATTCTTCCATCTTTTATTATTGCAATTCTATCACAAGTTTCTTCAACTTCGTTGAAAATGTGCGAAGATAGAAATATTGTTTTGCCACGCGTTTTTTCTTCTTTAATAAAGTCAATAAACACCTGTTGCATAATTGGGTCAAGTCCACTGGTTGGTTCATCTAACACAAGTACATCTGGGTCGTGCATAAATGCAACAATTATTGCTAACTTTCTTTTGTCGCCCAAACTCATTTTTTTTGTTTCAAGCATAGTGTTAAACTTAAACTTGTCAATTAAATAATTAAGCATTTTGTCGTCTTTAAGATGTCTTAATCTTTTCATTACATTTATAAAATCTTGACCATTATCTGAGTTTGGAAGTGCTATTTCACCTGGCAAATATCCAACACTATTCATAATTTCATTATAATTTTTAAACGATTCTTTTCCAAATACAAAAATATTTCCACTTTGTGGCTTGCTAAATCCCATAATATGTCTTATTGTTGTAGATTTTCCTGCTCCATTAGGCCCCAAAAAACCAAACACTTCGCCTTTTTCAACCAAAAAAGACACATCAAAAATACCTCTGTTGTGTCCATAGTCTTTTGTTAAATTTTCTGCTTTTATAATTTCCATACAAACTCCTAATTATAAAAACTTATGTATATGTATTATATCACAATTTTTATATTATACAAACTTTTATACAAGTTAGTATTATGAATATATTTTAAAACTTGACAAAATTTTTTATTTGTTTTTAAATAAATTTAGGAGAAAAATATGAAAATTATACTTGCATCATCTTCCCCAAGAAGAAGAGAACTATTAAACGCTATGGGAGTTGAATTTGAATGTATAATCCCAACAAAAGAAGAAGATATGACACAAAAAATGTCAATAGAAAAATTAAGTGAGTGTTTATCACTTCAAAAAGCACAAGAAGTTTTTGATAACACCCAAGGCGATAGAATTGTGATTGGCTCTGATTGTATGGTGTACTATAAAAACAAAAAAATTGGAAAAGCACATAACAGAGAAGAAGCATATAAAACACTTTCTATGCTTTCGGGCAAATGGCATAAAGTTGTAACTGGTCTTTGCGTTATGGTGCAAAATAAAGACAAAACAAGATTGTATTTAACACACGACTCTGCAAAAGTTAAATTTAATATACTTTCAAAAAGTGCAATAAATGCATATCTAGACACAAATGAATATATTGGCAAAGCGGGAAGTTATGCAATTCAAGGCAAATTTACAATGCATATACAAAAAATAAACGGTAATTATTCAACTGTTATTGGACTTCCAACACATAAACTTTATGATATTTTAAAAATAGAAAATGTATTAAAATAATTAACAATTAAAATAATAAATATATAAAATGATATATGAAAACATTACAAAAATTAAAAAGTATTAAAAAACTAATTGGAAACACTCCCCTAATTAAAATTACATATAAATACAATAATGAAATTCGTGATATGCATGCAAAACTAGAATGGTATAACCTTTCTGGAAGTATAAAGGATAGACCTGCATATTATATAATCAAAAACGCATACAAACAAAAAAAATTAAAAGAAAATCAAACAATATGCGAAGTTACATCAGGAAATATGGGTATTTCTATTTGTGCAATAAGCAAACTGACAAACAATCCTGTTGTTATATGTATGCCAAAATCAATGAGTAGTGAGCGAAAACAACTGTTAAAACTTTATGGTGCAAAACTAGAACTTGTGGAAGACTTTAAACAAGCATTTAAAAAAGCCGAAGAATACAAAAAACAAGGTGCTTTTTTACCATATCAGTTTGAAAACAAAAACAACACCCTTTCGCATTACAAAACAACTGCAACCGAGATACTAAAAAAACTTGATAAAGTTCCTTGTTTTGTTAGTGGTGTTGGAACAGGTGGAACACTAATTGGAATTGGAACACACCTAAAAGAAAAATGCAACACAAAAGTTGTTGCAATTGACCCAAAAGAAAGTCAACTTCTAACACAAGGTAAAAGTATGGGCAAACATCAAATTCAAGGAATAAGTGATGAAATTATACCAAAAATATATAAAAAAGATATAGTTGACCAAATTATACAAATATCTTCAACCGATGCAATAGCAATGTCAAAAAAACTTTCAAGCGATTTAGGACTTGGAGTTGGAATTTCAAGTGGAGCAAACTTTTTAGGTTGTGTGCTAAGTAATATAAATAATGCCACAACAGTTTTTGCCGATGATAACAAAAAATATTTAACATTATTGAATAAAAATAACAAAAAATCAAAAATAGTAGACAAAATAAAACTTATTAAATTTGAGTTTATTTAAAAATATAAAAAATAACGGATAATCCGTTATTTTTTATTAGTTTTCAACTTCAACAGGTAAAAGTTCTCTATATTGTTTAAGTCCTGTTCCTGCTGGAATAAGTTTTCCAATGATTACATTTTCTTTAAGTCCACGCAAGTGGTCAATTTTGCCTTTTATGGCAGCATCTGTTAAAACTCTTGATGTTTGTTCAAATGATGCAGCAGACAAGAAACTTTCGGTTGCAAGTGCTGCTTTTGTTAATCCAAGAAGTACTCTTTTGGCTGTGGCAGGAACTCCACCTTCGGCAAGTACTCTTTCGTTTTCATCTTCGTATACAAAAACATCAACAATTTCGCCAGGAAGAAGTGTTGTATCTCCTGCGTTTTCTATTTTTACCTTTTTAAGCATTTGTCTTATTATAACTTCAATATGTTTATCGTTTATTGAAACATCTTGCGCTCTATAAACAGATATAACTTCGCTAAGTAGATAATCTTGAAGTCCTTTTAGACCTTTTATTCTAAGAAGGTCGGTTGGATTTATTGAACCTTCGTTAAGTTGTGCACCTGCTTCAACTTTGTCGCCCGTTTTAACTTTTAGATATACAGGTTTTTTAATTTCGTAAACTGCTTCTTCTTCGCTATTTTTAACTGTTAATATATAGAATTTTGGTTCTTCTTTTACTGTAACTGTTCCAGCGATTTCGCTTAATCGGCTTTCGCCCTTTGGTCGTCTTGCTTCGAATATTTCTTCAACACGAGGAAGACCTTTTGTTATATCGGCAGCAACGGCAGCACCACCGGTGTGGAAAGTTCTCATTGTAAGTTGTGTTCCCGGTTCACCAATACTTTGTGCTGCAATTACACCAACTGCTTCACCAACTGAAACTTCGTTTAAGTTTGCCATATTTCTACCATAGCATTTTGCACAAACGCCGTGGCGAGAGCAACAAGTTAGAAGTGTCCTTATTTCAACAGATTCAATACCTGCATTTTCAATTTGTTTTGCTTGTTCTTTTGAAATCATTGTGTTTGCTTTTACAATAACTTCGTTTGTTTTTGGATTTACAACATCATTTACCGCAAATCTTCCTGAAATTCTATCAGCAAGTGATTCAAGCACTGTTTTGTCTTGCACGAGAGCAGATACTTTTACACCTTTAACATTTTTGCCAAGCGTTTCAAAACAATCTTCTTCTGTTACAACAACATCTTGACTTATATCAACTAGTCTTCTTGTTAAATATCCGGAGTCTGCTGTTTTAAGTGCTGTATCAGCAAGACCTTTTCTACCACCACGAGATGACAAGAAGTATTCAAGTGGAGTGAGTCCACCACGGAATGATGATTTAACAGGAATATCAACTTTTTGACCTGATGCGTTTGCCATAATTCCTCTCATTCCACAAATACCATTTAACTGAACGTTGTTACCACGGGCACCAGATATAACCATCATTTTAAGTGGGTTATAATCGTCCAAATGTTCTATAACTGCATCTTGAACTTTGTTTGTTGTTTCAAACCAAACATTCATATTTGCAGTAAGTTTTTCATCAAGTGTAACAAGTCCCCTTGCCAAAAGTTTTTCATTTTCAAGCACTTTCTTTTGCGCTTCTTCAATTATTTCTTTTTTCTTTGGTGGTTCTTCCATATCATAAACATTTATGGTAAGTGATGCAAGTGTTGAATATTTATATCCAAGTTCCTTAAATCTATCAACCATTTTTGAACATTCTGTTGTTCCGAGTTGTTCAAAACAAGCAACTGTGATTTTCTTTAAATCGCCTTTCATAACAGGATAATTTATTTCCAACTCACAGAAATCTTCTGGTTTTACTCTTTTTGTAAAGCCTAAATTTTGTGGTACGGCTCTATTGAATATAATTCTACCAACAGTTGTTTTTATTCTTTTTGAATAGTTTACACCATTAACGCACGCTGTTCTTCTAACAAGAATTTCGGCTTGAACATCTATTGCTTTTGTTTGATATGCAATTATTGCTTCATCTTCGCTTGCAAATATACTGCCTTCGCCCTTTACGCCTTTTTTATCTTGTGTTAAATAGTAACAACCAATAACCATATCAAGTCCTGGTGTGATAATTGGAGCACCATCGCTTAGTTTTAATATATTATTTGATGCAAGCATAAGTGTTCTTGCTTCTGTTCTTGCATCAATGCTTAATGGAACGTGGACAGGCATTTGGTCACCGTCAAAGTCAGCATTAAATCCTGTACATACTGATGGGTGAAGTCTAATTGCTCTACCTTCAACAAGTACCGGCTCAAATGCTTGAATACTGAGTCTATGAAGTGTTGGAGCACGGTTTAAAAGTACTGGGTGGTCTTTGATGACTTCACTCAAAACATCCCAAACAACAGGTTTTTCTTTTTCAATAAGTTTTTTAGCACTTTTTATGTTGCTTGATTGATTTAATTCAACTAATCTTTTAATAATAAATGGTTTAAATAATTCAAGAGCCATTTCTTTTGGAAGTCCACATTGGTACATTTTAAGGTCTGGACCAACGGTAATAACCGAACGACCCGAATAGTCAACTCTTTTTCCAAGAAGGTTTTGTCTAAATCTTCCTTGTTTACCTGTAAGAATCGCTGTTAAAGATTTTAAATCTTTTTGTTTTGCACCTTGAACTGCTTTTCCTCTCTTACCGTTATCAATCAAAGAGTCAACGGCTTCTTGCAACATTCTTTTTTCGTTTCTAATAATAACATCAGGAGCACCGAGTTCCATCAGTTTTTTAAGTCTATTATTTCTATTGATTACTCTTCTATACAAATCGTTAAGGTAGCTTGTTGCAAATCTACCACCATCAAGTTGAACCATTGGTCTAAGTTCTGGTGGAAGCACAGGCAACACATCCATAACCATCCATTGTGGTTTGTTCCCACTTGTTAAAAATGCTTCAACAACATCAAGTTTTTTAATAGCCTTTAATCTTTTTTGACCTTTTGCAGTCTCTAGAATTTCTTTAAGTTCTTTGCTTTCTTTTTCAAGGTCAAGTTCGCTTAAAAGAGTTTTTATTGCTTCTGCACCCATACCTGCAACAAAACTATTTGGACCATATGTTTCTTGTGCTTCACGATACTCTTTATCGCTTATGATTTGTTTATATATAAAATTTGTATTTTTAGGATCCAAAACAATCCAATTTACATAATATACAACTTGCTCTAAGGCTTTTGGTGAAATGTCTAAAATTGTTCCTATCCTTGATGGAACACTTCTAAAAAACCAAATGTGAGTAACAGGAGCAGCAAGTTCAATATGTCCCATTCTTTCACGACGAACTTTTGCACGAGTAACTTCAACACCACATTTGTCGCACACTACACCTTTATATCTAATTCTTTTATATTTTCCACAATGACATTCCCAGTCTTTTCTTGGTCCAAAAATCTTTTCACAAAATAAACCGTCTTTTTCTGGTTTTTGTGTTCTGTAATTTATTGTTTCTGGTTTTGTTACTTCACCATAAGACCATTCTCTAATCTTTTCTGGTGAAGCAATACCAATTCTTATGGAATCAAAGTTATTAAGTTCAAACATTATTTTTCTCCTAATATTAAATGTTTATATCATTGACTATTGTCAAATAATAACTATTCATCAAAGTCATCAAACTCATCGAACAAGTTGTCTACATCAAGTTCTTGTTTAACTTCTTCTTGCGATACAATATCGCCGTGTTTTTCTTCATTATCAAAATCAAGACTTATATCTTTTAGTTCTTCTTCAACTTCGTGTCCAAGCGATGGAGTATCCAATTCATCGTTTGAAAGTTCTTGAATTGAAACTTCTTTATTGTCTTCTGTTAAAATTTTAACATCAAGACCAAGTGATTGTAATTCTTTAATTAAAACTTTAAAACTCTCTGGTATTCCAGGTTCTGCTATTGGTTGACCTTTTACAATTGCTTCATATGTTTTTGTTCTTCCAACAACATCATCTGACTTAACTGTAAGAATTTCTTGTAATACGCTTGATGCTCCATATGCTTCGAGAGCCCAAACTTCCATTTCACCAAATCTTTGTCCACCAAACATTGCTTTACCACCAAGAGGTTGTTGTGTTACAAGAGAGTATGGTCCTGTTGCACGGGCGTGCATTTTACTATCAACCATATGGTCAAGTTTTAACATATATTTATAACCAACAGTTGCTGGGTGGTCAAAAGGTTCCCCTGTTCTGCCATCATACAACTGAATTTTTCCGTCTTCTGGGAAATTGTTTGCTTTTAAAAGTTGTTTAATTTGGTCAGCATCTGCACCATCAAATACAGGAGTTGCAACTTTCCAACCAAGTGTTCCCGCAACAAGTCCAAGATGAACTTCAAGCACCTGACCAACATTCATACGAGATGGAATACCAAGCGGATTCAAAACAATATCAAGTGGTTGACCATTTGCCATAAATGGCATATCTGCTTCTGGAAGTACTCTTGAAACAACACCTTTGTTTCCGTGACGACCAGACATTTTGTCGCCGACAGAAAGTTTTCTTCTTTGTGCAACATAAACTTTAACAAGCATATTTACACCAGGTTCAAGTTCGTCTTTATTTTTTCTTGAAAATACTTCAACGTGAGTAACTACACCACCTGCGCCGTGTTTTACTCTAAGTGATGTATCTCTTACTTCTCTTGCCTTGTCGCCAAATATTGCTCGCAGCAATCTTTCTTCTGGTGTAAGTTCTGTTTCTCCTTTTGGAGTAACCTTTCCAACCAAAATATCGCCCGGTTTAACTTCGGCACCAACTCTTACTATACCATTTTCATCAAGATTTTTAAGTGCATCTTCGCCAAGGTTTGGAATATCTCTTGTTATTTCTTCATCACCAAGTTTTGTTGCTCTACAAGGCATTTCTTCAACTTTTAATGTGATTGATGTGTAGACATCTTCTTTTACAATTCTTTCACTGATTAAAATAGCATCTTCGTAGTTGTATCCTTCCCAGTTCATATAACCAACTAAAACATTTTTACCAAGAGCAAGTTCACCGTTTTGAGTTGCATAACCATCAGCAAGAAGGTCTCCCTTTTTAACTTTTTGACCTTTTGTGCAGTTTGGTTTTTGGTTATTACAAGTATCAGCGTTTGTTTTTTGGAATTTAATTAGTTTATATACATCTTCTTCGCCATTATCTGCTGTAACAATAATATGGTCAGCGCTAACATATGAAACCGTTCCGTCTCTTTTTGCTATTATCATATCACCACAATCTTGTGCTACAGGTCTTTCCATACCTGTTCCAACAATAGGTGCTTCTGGTCTTAAAATTGGAACTGCTTGACGTTGCATATTTGAACCCATAAGTGCACGAGCAGAGTCATCGTTTTCAAGGAGTGGAATAAGTGCCGTTGCAGCAGAAATGAATTGTCTTGGAGATACGTCCATATAGTCAACTCTTTCTTTTGGAACTTCCATTATTGAATTTTTGTGTCTGCAAAGTACACGAGTATTTATAAATGTTCCGTTTTCGTCAAGTGGTTCAACGGCTTGTGCAATATATGAAGTGTCTTCAACATCTGCCATATAATATTCATAAGACTTAGAAACAACACCTGTTGTTTTATCAACTTTTCTATATGGTGTTTCCATAAATCCGTATTCATTTATTTTTGCATATGATGCAAGTGTGTTTATTAGACCAATGCTTTGTCCTTCTGGTGTTTCAATAGCACATATTCTTCCGTAATGTGTGTAGTGAATATCACGAACTTCGGCTGATGCTCTCTCTTTTTTAACACCACCAGGTCCAACTGCTGAAAATTTTCTCTTTTGTGTTAGTCCACTCAGTGAGTTGATTTGGTCCATAAGTTGTGAAAGTTGTGATTGAGCAATAAAGTCTTTTAGTGCTTTATTCACTGGTCTTGGGTTTACGATTTGAGTTGGTGTAACTTCACTAAGTTCTTTTCCTTGAAGTGTTTCTTTTATATTTGCACCAAGTTTTTTAACACCTGCTCTAAATGCGTTTCCAATAAGTTCGCCAACTGATGCAACTCTTTTATTTGAAAGATGGTCAATGTTATCAACTTCGCCAACACCTTCGATTAAATCAAGATAATAACTTATTGTTGCGAGTATATCGTCCATTGTAAGAGTTGTAATCATAAGTTCTTTGGCGTTTTGCTTAATGGCTTCAATTCGTTTTTCTTTTGTTTTGTTTTCTTTTAAAATTTGCATTAGTTTTGGATAGTAAACATCTTCAAGTATGCCAAGTGCTTTTTCGTCACAAGGGAAAATTTTGCTTAATTTAACACGATTATTTCCTCTTATTAAATGATGTCTACCATTTAATTCAACATAAACTTCATTTATTCCACTATCCTGAATTTGTCTTGCAACTTCGCCATTTATTTTTTCGCCTGCTTTTACAACAACTTCGTCATCAATAACAATGTTTTGAGCACTTACTAACCCTGTTATTCTTGTTGCAAGTGAAAGTTTTTTGTTTATTTTGTATCTTCCAACTCTGTTTACATTATAATATGCGTCAGAGAAGAACAACAAATTGATGTAGTTTCTTGTGCTTTCAGCAGAAGGAACATCGGCAGGTCTTGTTTTTCTTGCAAATTCTATAAGTGCTTCTTCTTGTGTTGTTTGTGGTTCTTTTTCAATTATTTGCTTAATTAGTCGATGATTTCCATACATTTGTAAAATTTCATCATTTGTATAACCAAAACACTTTAAAAATAGTCCAAGTGTAATTTTGTGTGAACGGTCTAAAACCATTTTTAAAACTTCATTTGCACCTTGTTCTATTTCAAGCCACATACCGTGATTTGGATAGATTTGACCCTTTAATGTTGAATTATCATCTTTATCTCTTGTGAAATACACACTAGGAGAACGAGTAACCTGACTTACAACAACCCTTTCAATACCATTAAACAAGAAAGAGCCTTGTTCGGTCATAAGTGGAATATCTCCAAGATAAACATCTTGGTCTATTGCCTCTCCACTGTCTTCAATAACAAGTCTTGTTTTTACTTTTAGTGGAAATGAATAAGAAAGTCCCCTTCTTCTACATTCTCTAAGGTCATACTTTGGTTTCTCTGTCATATCAACATCAAGAAAATATAACTTTGCTTTTCCACTGTAATCAGTTATTGGCGACAACTCTTGTAAAATATCATAAATTCCGTGTTCCAAAAATTCTTTGTATGCGTCTTTTTGAATTTCAAGAAGGTTTGGAAGTGTTGCAATATCTTCAAGTTTTGCAAAACTGTACCTTTCATTTTTACCACATTTAATTTTTTTAAGTGATGGTAGTGTTTGTTGCATTTCTACGTTCTCCTTGTACTTAAAATTAGTAAAATCATAACATTGCGTTTACAAACATTAATGTTATGTTAAATTTACTTTCTCTTTACGTGAAAATAACAAGCAAAATCACACAGTTATCCCCGTGTTATATGCCTGTATTTTCCAACTATTAAATTAGAATATTTTTAATTTTGTCACTATTCGAATAATATTCCTTAGGAAATTATAAACACTTGTAATATTTTTGTCAACACAATTGTAAAAACATTTTTTATTTTTTGTTAAGTTTTTGACAATAAAAGTGTTTTTTATACATTGTTTTTCCTAAGGAATATATTTTTTAATTGTTTAATCTTGTGTTATCCAATTTACTTCATAACCTTTAACATTAAAACTTTTAGAATTAATAACAACAGTTATTGTATTGTTTTCATTTAAGTTGCTTTCAAATCCGATTATATAACCAAAACTAATTTGAAATTCTTTTGGAATACCATTTGAGTTGTTTCCATTTCGTATATTTTGAACATTTATTTTTGTTTCAATGTTTACAGTTGGTTCTGATATATTAAATTTCCATGCATCAAAATTTACATTCCCATTTATGCCATTTCCATCATAACCACCAAATAAATATCCAGCATTTAGATAGAAACTTGTTGAAATATTTTCGCCTGTCAAGATTGAACCATAAACTTTTACATCTGTTTCTATTATTGCATTTAATTCAATTTGGTCTAATGTTATTGTTTTTGACATATCTTCATTATTTGCATAGTCACTTGTAATTTTTCCAACAACACCACCTATATACATCTCAATTGTATTTTCATCACTTGCTGGTTTTTGCATTTTTATTGTTGTTTTGTTATCTACACCAATATTTATATTTGTAAGATTTACATTTACATTTTTATTTGCATCAAGTTTAAGTTCACCAATAACTCCACCAACAACACTTCTCCCCACAATGTTTTGTCCGTAATAGTTGAAATTATTTACAGTAACAGATTGTAAAACTTTTCCACTAAGTCCACCAACTGCATTTGGCAAAAGTGATTTTGTATTTTCAAATGTAATATCTTCATGAATGTTCACATTTTCAATTGTTCCACCTCGAACTATACCACTAACACCACCAACAGCCAAAGGAACTCTTGGTTCTAGTCTAAACAAATCATAAAGTTTTTCTTGATTCTCTGGTTTTGTTACTAAAACATCTTTTAGTGTACCTTTTAAATCTCCAACAATTAAACCTGCATATGCACTTGCTCTAATAAAGTTTTGTTGTCCGTATGATGTAACCAAGTTTACATTTTCAACTGTTGCATTTATACCAATTCCACCAAACATAAAGCCACAAATCATTCCAATTGAAGCAACATCATTTGTAACTTTTGGATTTTTGATTGTTCCTGTTCCTGCCACATAACCAACAATGCTACCGGCATAAGAAACAGCATCAGTATTTGTTCCCATTTCTTCATAAAGAATTTTTTGTTGAACACTTTCCGTATTGTAATCAGCACTCAAATTGGTATAATAAGCGTTTGCCGAAATTGAAGAATATAGTCCATTTATATCAAAACTAGATGTTGTTCTTCCAAATATTCCACCAACAATATTTCTTCCTAAAATTACCATACCTTGACTATTTAGAATATAGGCATCAACATTTATGTTGTAGATATATGCTCTATTGACTGTACCTGCAACTGTACCAACATTATATGCATTTGGCAAGTTTAGATATTTTGGGGCGAACACTAAATTTTGAATGGTTGCATAATTAAGTCCATTTCCAATTTGTGCAAAATACCCTGAACTTAACAAACTTTCGTTTGTATTTATAGAAAATCCTGAAATTTCCATTCCATTGCCTTCTATAAAACCAGCAAAAGTTGTTTTATATAATGAACTAACAACCAAATTGTCATCTGTGTAGTTGATATCTTTAACAAATCTATAATTTGAAGTGTTGACATTTTTTAGTGAATTATTAAGAATATGCTTTTCAAATTGTGAAGCACTATAAATTATTGTTGGATTATATTTTGAACCATCTTCAGCATAAATACTTGAAGTGAAATAGTTATATGTATATATACCCGTTTCTTCATCATATGAAGATGTCAGTTCTTTTTCACTGTATGCCAAAGTATTTGCAGAAACAAGTTGCAATCTGTTTGCTACAAATTTTTGTGCTGTTCCTTTATAACTATATTGTGCATAAGTTACATAACTTGTATTTTGTATGTATTTTTGATGGTCCATTGTTGAAATTGTATCACCAACATTAAAATTGTGAGCATTGTCAGTTTGATCAAAGAACCACACGCCACTGTTTATTTCTTTATTTTTATTTACAACAAATTCAGTAAATAGTTCTTCTTCTTGTATCTCATTGTTTTCAACTTTATGTCTTGTTACAAATTCACTTAGTGAAGTTGGTCTTAATCCATCTATATTTTTGTTAGATTGATTTATATTGACATTGAACAAATCATCACTTAAATAGTAACAACTCTCAATTAAAGAATTATCGCCCTGATTTACAATAAATGGATAGTTTTCGTAATCGCCGTCTCCAAGTTTTGAAGTTGTGTAACATCTTTTAATTGTTCCGTTGTTTGCGAACACAAATCCCGAGTTTCTTGAAGAAGCAATAACAGGTATGTTTGCATAGCAATCTTCTATTGTTCCTGAATTTTGATAAACAAATGCGCCGGCTATTGAAGAAGCACTAACAATGTTTATTGTATTCTCAGCATAAATTTTTATAATTCCTTCGTTGTATGAGCCTTCAATAAAACTTGTTATGATTGTTCCATTATTTAACACAACCAAGCCACCTGTTGAGTTGTTTGCATTAGAACTTGAATTTTTAATCAAACTGTCTTTTACATAACTAGAAGCAATATGCCCATTGTTGACTGCAACAAGTCCACTAAGGTTTGCACCTGATGATTCAATTTTTAAATTAACTCTGCTGTTTGTTATATAACCATTATTTACTGCAACAAGTCCCGCAATATAAGAAGTATTTGTGTTTGAAACGGATGAATTATTTGCAACAATTAAAGATGATGAAGAGTTTATCATTGTAACAGAACAATTTGTTATTACACCATTATTCTCACCTGCCAAAAGTCCAAAATTAAATGAACTTGTCGACAACGAATTATCAAATGAGAACATAGTAGTTCCAAATCCACTTATTTCTATTGTTAAGTTTGAAATAACCGTTTCGGCATCTATTGTTTCAAATAGTCCATATTTACTTACATTTGTGTATGCTTCATTATCTTTGTAAACACCACTATTTATTATTATTTTCTTTCCGTTTCCATCTAAACTCTTTATTTTTGCAGTAATTGGACTAAACGCATAAGGAAGTTCAATATCAGCCATCAATCTATAATAATTATCATCAATCATTCTTGTTAAATCTTCTGCGTTATAAATTGGTAATGGTGCATCTTCCAAACTGCTTTGAACTACACTAATATCAAAAGTTTTGATGTCAGATTGACTAATTTCTTCTGGTTTTTCCACTTCTTTTACAACTAAATAGCCTTGCAAATAATATAATTCAAGGTATATTCCAAAACTAAATACATTATCTCCAACTTTTAGTGGTGTATAAACATAACCATTAATTTTATATTCTTTTTGAATTTCATCATTTGTTTCACTATTAAGCCAAGAATAAATGTCGCCTTTTTTATAATAAAAAGTTCCCGTTTGTTTGATACTTTCTTTAAGTAAAGACACTGCACCAGTTGCACTTTGAAAATATTCAATATCAAGTTGGTCAATTATTTTATCTCTAATATCTACTGCATTTCCAACACCAAGCAAAATCTCATTATTTGCAAACATATCATCAACATTAAAATCATCAAAAACATATTCAACAACCGTGCAAACAAAACTATTTTTACTGCTTTCAACCATTTGTCCATTGACTAAACGCTTGCCATAATAGGATATAAGGACATCTGCGCCTTCTTGACCAACAATATAATTTATATTTTGTGCCACTTGTAAATAAAATAAATTGCCATCACGTTTAACTGTTATGTAAGGAGATGATGATGTAATATAAATTTCATCATTGTTATATCCAACTGCTTTAACATCAAGTGCATATGACATACCCCTAGCGAGATAATATTTACCACTTGAATTTTCTTTTCCTACAATTCCAACTTCAATAGATTTGTCTATAGCAATAGTTAAAACCTTTTGCTCCTCACTATAAACGATTTGATTGTTTTCATTATAGAAATTGACTTTTAATGTTACAGTATCCCCTTCTATTACATTAGTATGTAACCTATAAAGAATTTGCAAGTCTCCACCTTGTATATCTTTTTTATACACTCTTATTCCATTTGCCGTAGTATATCCATTTGTTGACACAACTGCTTGATATGGTTGATTGTTATATTGCTTTAATAATCCAAACAAAACAACTTTACCATTATTTATATTAGAATTATCATTTGTAACTTCAATATATGAATAATCGGCATAATAAGGATTGACAACTATTCTTAATATGTTTGTTTTACCTGCTGTTATAGTGTTTGTTTCTTGCATTGTATAACTTGTGTTGTAAATTATACTTCCATCATCAAGTGTACCAAGTTCAATATTTTGGTTGTCTGCAAAAGTATAATTTTTAATAATTACACTATCCATTGGTTGACTTGAATATTTTACGCTTAATGTTTTTGAAATTCCACTAATGGAACTTGAAAATACAAATTCATATTTACCTAACTTAACTTCGCTTTCTGTATTGATTTCAAAGGTATAATCAACATAATATTTCCCGTTATCAAGTTTTGGTTCGCTTATCTTAACGGTTTTGAAATACTCATTAAATGCACTTTCATTTTCTTTGCTATATTCAATAAAAACACCAGTTTCTATATATTTCATCAAAAGGTTTAACCTATCGTTTTCGTCATCAGTCAAATATTGAACTTTAACATTTATCACATCACTTGGAACAATTTCCATACTCGTTTTATCTAATTCAATATTGTATATACCTTGTGTATAATTCATATTTAATTGCAAATTTGGATTGTTTTTACCATTCACCACAAAAACATTATCATTTTGATTGTTAATTAAATAATATCTTGTTTCTACGCCATTTGTTACAACAGGAATATAAACATAGAAATTAAGAGGCAGGTTTGTTGTTGAGTTGTTTGTTCCATTACCTTGAAGCATAACTGTTTTGCCTGATTGTTTAACAATCACATAATTTTCGTCTGCATCAATTTCTAAAAGTGCCTCCATATTTTCAATGGTGTCAATTCTATAACCATTTATTGTATTAACTCGACCAGCATATTTTGGATACAAACTAAGAATGTTTCTATTATTTATATTAAGTACATTCACAGAAGTAATGGCACTACTTACCCTATCAGAAGTTAAATACATTTCTAGACCAGAAATATAGTTTGTTACTATAACCTTAATTTCAACTTTATCTTTATAATTATTAGATGATGACAAAGTTAAAACACATATTCCTGTTGAATTTAATATGAGTTCGCCTGATGCTGAAATTGAAATAATTGAACTTGCGCTTGAAGATATATTTATTTCTAGATTTCTATATTGTTCTAACAATAAGTCGTTTGGAAGTTTTTGAGTATTAAATTGTTTTAACAAACTTTGATTTAATACATCAATCGCTTTATAATACATTAAAATTATGGTGTTATTTGGATATTTTGTTGTATCAATTATTTCACTAAAATTTACAACATCTAATGCTTTACTAAATGTTTCTCTTTTTGTTATACCATCGGCTGATATTTTAATTACATCTCCGTAATAATTAGTTAAATTTTCGTTTTCGCCGTCAGTTATTATATTTCTATTTACATAAGTTTGACAAATATTTTTTCCATCGTTATTAACGGCAGTGCTTCCTAGAAAATACAAATGTGCACAATCTCTACCATCATCACCTTTATTGCTTATAATGAGTGAAACATCGGTTCCAGTTTTTCCTTCATCAATGGCTTCTACAATATTTCCCGTAATATTTACATTTTCACCAGCATCTTGTGAAACAAGTCCAACAAGTCCAGCGACATAATTTTTGCCTCTAACAAAAACTTTTGTTGTATTATTTAAAATTTTACCTTTATTAAGTACACCAATTATTCCGGCGATATGAGAGAAATTGTTGGCTTGCAAAATACCTTTTGCCAAAACATTTATAATGTTTCCACCATCGTTATATCCTGCAATTCCACCAATATACGAATTATTATCTACACCATTAACTAATATATTAACAACACTTGATGTGCCATATAAATTGTATTTTATGTAATCGTTATTGTTCCTAAATCCAATAAGTCCGTTATTGTTTCCAACAACACCACCTAAATATAATGTTTCATTGTTTACTTTGTTTACAAACACATTAAATACATCATACATTTGCACCATTATTGTTGAATTTGGCACTATTGTTTCAAAATTTGGATTTATAATTCCAGAATTTGTTATTTCATAGCCATTAAATAGAGTATTGTCGCCTATTCGCTTTTCATTATCAATATTTTCAACAATATATCCTGCTTCTTTGTCTATTATATCAGTTATGATACTTCCGTTGTTTTCGCCACAAACACCGCCAACATATAAGTTGTTTGTTCCGTTTGAACTAATATTACTTTTTAATATATTAATTGAAACATTTTTTATAAGTCCATTATTTATTCCACAGACAGCGCCAATATATGAATTATTTGATGTTGTTTCACTTATATCAATCTTACCCGATATTGTTAAATTAGTTAAATAACCTGTTGAAGATATATTTGTAAATAAACCATAATAATCAACACCTCTAATCGTTGTAGGATTTTTTATTACAAAATTTACAATTCCACCTACATTTTCACGAGTTATTTTATTGTTTACAATATTTGTAACATATCCCTTAATTCCACCAGAAAGTTCTCCTAGTGGTGTAATTTCTTCACCTTGTGCATCAATTATTGTATCAATTACATAATGTTTTGATAAATCAATATTTTTAAATTCTTCCCACGTTCTTATATGCAACGGATTATCAATTGTTCCTTCGCCAATATAAACATCAAGATTTAGTGAAGATTCATAAAGAGTCCCATCTTTGGAGGCTTCTCCACTATATTTTGAACTCGGAACAATATGCAATGTTCCTTGTCCACCACCACGACCTGCATATGATAATTTAATATAAGAAGAATCATATTCAAGTTGAACAATAGCATTAGAAGTACCTTCTTTTGGTTCAAACCATACAACATAATTTTTGTTTGTTGCATCGTTTGGAACAATGTAAGGGTACAAAGTTATTTCATTGTAAACAGCATCTAAATAAATTTGTTCAATATAGTTATTTAGCCAAATGTTGTTTACTTGCACATATGATTGTATATCAATTTGTATAGAAGCAGAAACGGCTTTACCATACTCCATAATTTCTGCCGTTATTCTAATATAACCACTTGAATTGGAACTTCTGCAAACAAATCTCATTTCATTGGCATAAAAGTATCCAATTTGCGAACCCGATTCACTGAGTTCATAAATTCCGTCCTCAACTAAAATTGAAGTTGTTGAAAAACTCCATCTAATGTCATTTAATCTAGCATCATCGTCTTCGGGTTCGTTGTTGTCTATAAGTAGTTTTATGTTGACTTCTGACATAAGTTTGTCCACTTCGCCAATATTTCCAACATAAACATCTGTTTTGCTTGAATAAGATTGATTGTTTTGCCCAGCATTTGAACCAACAACACTAAATGACGATATAGGTTGAAAACACTTAACTTCAAAGGAATATTCATTATTGTTTTGATACAAAGGATTTTCAACAATTTTAAATTGGTCAACTTGCATTATTGATAAATCAACAATAATTTTATATGTTTGATTATCAATCTTTTTTGCCTTAACCTTGTTGTTTTCAATACTAATGGAATCAGGATTTGTACTTCTATATGATAATGTGTACATATCTTTATCAATATTTTTTGGCACAATGTTTGTTATAATTTCAAACTCGCCAAGACCTCTTAATACAACTGAACTAAGTGTTGAATTATCTCTAATGTTTTTGTATGTTACTTCTGCAACACTATCTGTGTTGTTTGGAGAAACATAAAGCCAAAAATCATCTATTGAAAACTCTTCTTTAACAACTATGGTCAATCTTGTAGAAATACCACTAGACAAAATTAGTGTATAAGTTGCTTGACCTTGTTTTAATGGTTTTATATCAATAGAAGCCAAATTGTCTTGCGTTTGTGCTACTTCAACATATCCCGAACTCAAATAATCAGCAACTGCGATTATCTCGCCAATAAATGCCCCCTCTTCTTTAACAACAAATCCATCAAATGTAACAATATCGTCATTTGTGCTTACATAAATTGTTGAATTTGTGTACTGTTCACTAACATAGAAATCTGTTGCACTTTTTCTTATGATTACAGAAATTTCGTTATATATAGGTGTTTCTAAATATTGAGAATTGCAGACAAATCTAATATAAACATTTTCGCCATATAAATCACTAGGCAAAACCTTTCTTCCATAATATTCAATTTCCGCCGACAAGTCATTTATGATTTGATTGTCTATAATTTCAATACCTTTGTATTTAACACATAAATATTCTTTAATTTCATTATATAACACTTTTGTTAAAATGCCAGTATTTGCATTTTCAACATAAAATTCTATTGTTACACTAGAAAATGTTGCTTTGGTTGGATTTATAGAAATTTTTGCTTTTTTTACGCTAGATTCTAAATTATTATCAAACAAATCAACTTGTTCTACTGTGGTTTGTCCATTTATTTTTACAGACTCAGGAATATACACAAATTTTATTTTGTATTCAATATCTCTATAATATTGCCTATAACTAGCATCAAATACTCTAATGATTAGTGTATCTTCAACAAGATTTTCATTTTGATTTATTATATCAATACTATATTTGTTTTCAAGTTCCCATTTAGAACTAGAAAAAATTTCATTTGTTGCCTTTGATATAAATTCAAAATCATAGTTTTTTGTTGCATCGTATGACATAATATATGTTTTTTTAAAATCAACATCATCGTTTGAAATTATTTCAATATAACTATTTTCATCTTTATTTATAGGCAAAACCACTTCATCATTAAAACTAAGTGAAATAGTTTCAATATCAATTTCATCTAAAACCTTTAATGCAAAATTTCTAATTAAACTACTGT
>CASFMG010000090.1 GCA_949295755.1 uncultured Christensenella sp. | reverse complement strand
TTTGCTTAACTAAAAAATACCACTGATTATCAAAATTTTTTTGCGAAGAATAACAACTTGCACTATAAACCATTATGCACCCAAAAATGCAAAGTGTAAGCATACACAAAATTATGATTAAACAAGTTTTGTCAATTTTAATTTTCTTCATTTAATTCCTTAACTATTTCAATAAATTTATTTCCACGCTCATCGTATGACTTAAATTCGTCAAAACTTGCACAAGCAGGCGAAAACAATACAACATCTCCGTTTTTTGCAATACTAATTGCGTATTTTACTGCATCATACATATGCTGAAATGAAATTACTGCTTCAAAATTGTTTTCTATTGCACTTTGTTTTATTTTTTCAGACATATCTCCAAATGTAATTATTTGTCTAACATTATAGCAATGCTCAAAAATATCATCATACACATACCCTTTATCACTTCCACCCAACAAAAGAACTATGCTTGATTTAAAACTATCTAGTGCAGAAATTGTACTATCTGGATTTGTTGCTTTGCTATCGTCAACATATGTTATATTGTTTTTAAGCATAACTTTTTGCAATCTGTGTTTTAAACCCTTAAATGTTTTTAACACCTTTTTAATTTTTCCATTTTTAACTTTTAAAAGTTTACATATAGTTACTGCACAAAGTATATTTTCTAAATTTTTTTCTCCAATTAGATGTATGTCTTTTTTGCTTACAATTTTTTTGTTGTTATAACAAATAAAGCCGTTACTAAGATATGCTCCACTACATCTATCAACTAAACTATAATTAACAATTTTTGCATTTGTTTTTATATCAAAACTATCCTTACAAACAAAAATATCATTATCGTTTTGAAGTGCAGTTATTTTTGATTTTACATTTATGTAATTTTCCATTGTTAGATGTCTATTTATATGGTCGCTTGTTATATTTAAAATTGAACAAATATCTGGTTTTATATCTTTTGCAGTTTCAAGTGCAAAACTACTCACTTCGCATATAACAATGCTATCAAGAGAGGTTAAATTTGCTATTTTTGTTATCGGTGTATTGGTGTTTCCACACAAAAACACATTTTTGTATTTTGTTTTACACATTTCATAAATAAGATTAACCGTTGTTGTTTTTCCGTTTGTACCGGTTACACAAATTTTTTTGCCTTGCAAGAACATAAATCCCAAACTAAATTCACTGATGTATGGTATGTTGTTATCCTCAAATTTTTGTATGTTTTCATTACCTATAACTTTTACTCCCGGACTCAAAATTACACACTCTAAATCCAAATATTTAATATCATCTAAATTATCTAATTTTATTGTATCTTTTAATTGTGTGGTGTTTTTATCATCATATGTATAGACATTTTTTGCACCACGAGAAAGTAAAAAAGAAACAGCACTTGTTCCTGACAAGCCTGTTCCATATACTAAAAAATTTTTTGTTAAAATATTCATTTTAGCCACCAATATATAAAATCAATGTTATTGTAAGTAAACAAATAATCATTGTCGATATTATATATATTGCAACAACCTTATTTTCATGCACACCTTTCATTTGAAAATGATGATGAAGTGGTGCCATTAAAAATATTCTCTTTTTTGTTCTTTTATAGTGTAAAACTTGAATGATGTCTGATAGAGCAGTTATAACATAACAAAGTCCCAAAAATGGAATGTATAAAGTCAATTTTGAAAAGACTGCAAGTGTGGTAATAAGTCCACCAAGAGCAAGCGAACCAGTATCTCCCATAAATATTTTTGCAGGAAAGCAATTTATCATAAAATACGCAAGTAAACACCCTGCCATTGCAAAACATATTTGTTGTAAATTTTGCATTTCAACCAATGTTTGTCCACTAAAACTATCTTGATATAAAAGCATAACACAAGCAAAACTGACAATATAAACAAAACTGACACCGCTTGCAAGTCCGTCAAGTCCATCAATTAAATTAACACTATTTACCACTGCCAAATATACAAAAATTATAAAAGGTATTATCCCAACACCCAAATCTATTGTAGATTTTGTAAAAGGGATAAAAATTTCTGTACCTACAAGATTTGATTGATAAACAAAAACAGCGATAATAGTTGCAATCCCAACTTGTCCAATTATTTTTTGATATGCCCTAAGTCCCAAATTATGTTTGTAATGAACTTTTAAAAAATCGTCCAAAAATCCAAGTAATCCATATGCAAGCATAACCACAAGAGTGATTATTGCAAGCAAAAAATCTGCCCACACAAAACATAAACACACAAGTGTGCAAGAAACAACAAAGATAATTCCACCCATAGTTGGGGTACCATTTTTTTGTTCGTGCTCTTTAACATAATGAAGTATTGTTTGTTTTGCTTTTAATTTTTTTATAAAACTGACAACAATAGGCGACAAAAGAGCCGACACCCCAAATGCAACTAAAAAAACTATTAAATATCTAATTAACATAAATTTTCCTTAATACAATTTTTTACAACTTCAAAATCACTATATGGCAATTTTTCACCTTTTATGTCCATATAATTTTCGCCACCTTTTCCACAAATTATAAGAGTGTCATTTTCTTTTAGTGAAGTTATTGCAATTTTAATTGCCGTTGTTCTGTCTTCAACTGCATAGTAATTTGTTTTGTTAAAACCATCAAGAATTTGTTTTATAATTTTTGAAGGTTCTTCAAATCGTGGATTGTCGCTTGTAATAAATGAATAATCAGCATACTTTTCGGCAACTGCTCCCATAACTGCCCTTTTTGTTTTATCTCTATCTCCACCACAACCAAAAACGCAAACAAGTTTACCATCAGTTATTTTGCGTGCTGACTTTAAAACATTTTCAAGCCCATCAGGTGTGTGTGCAAAATCAATTATAATTTTTTTATTGTTATGTTTTATAACATTAAATCTTCCCTCAATGGCTTTTGTGTTTTCTATACCCTTTTTAATGTCGTCAATGCCAATCCCCAAAAAATAACAACACACTGCACTTGCGAGTGCATTATAAACATTAAACAATCCATATAAATGTGTTTTTAAATGTATAACATTATCACTTATATTCATAACATAATTTAAGCAATCCCTTGTGATTTCAATACAAAACGCATCACTTGGATTTTTTATTCCATAAGATATTGCATTTTCATATTTTTTAAGTAAAATTTGTCCACATTCATCATCTGCATTTATAATCATTAAATCATCTTTATTGAAAAAGTTTAATTTTGTTTGTTTATATTCTTTCATATCTTTAAAAAAGTCTAAATGGTCTTGCGTTACATTTGTTAAAATTTTACAAATAAAATCAATTCCAACAATTTTTTCTAAATAAATTGCGTGAGCAGACACTTCCATTACAATATAATCAACCTTGCCTTTTTTCATAATAGAAAAAATTTCGTGTAAATCTATAGGGTCAGGTGTCGTTAATTTCGCTGGTAAAAACTTATCACAAAAATAAATTCCATTTGTACCAATAACCCCAACTTTTTTGTTTGCTGTTTCTAAAATGCTTTTAATAATAAAAGTTGTGGAAGTTTTACCATTTGTTCCCGTTACACCAATAACTTTAACATTTTCTGTACCATAAAAAACTTTTGCAACAAGACCAATACATTCTCTTACATCATCAACCAAAATTTGATTTATATTTTTGTCTATAATTTTATCTACAACAACTGCACAAGCACCATTTGAAATTGCTTCATCAATAAAACTATATCCGTCATGACTGCCTTTATAACAAAAAAACAGTCCATTGTCCATTTTGTTTTGTGCATTTACACTTAATGATGATATCTGTAAATCTTTAAATTTTGAAATATCATTTTTAACTTTAATATTTTTTAAAAGCAAATCTAGTTTCATATTTCCACCTTTTATAAAAAACAAAAATACACACATAATAAAAATGTTTGTTTTGTTTATACATATATATTAGTGCAAATAAATTTTTTGTGCCCACATAGGCAAAATTAGTCAAAAAAAAATATATTTTGCAAAAATAAAATAAATGTAAGAAAAATATTTTAAAAAAAATTGTATAAATGATATACTAAAAAAGCACGAAAAAGGGAGAATTATGCAAAATTTATCCGAAACCAATATATTTTTTGTAGATGAAATAAATAATTTAGCAAAAAATGATACAAATCTTCTTGTAAGTATGAGTGAAGAAATGTATCACGAACAAATAAGAGAACTTGTTTTAGATACAATAAACAAAAAAGCAAAAATAATACTTGTTGCAGGTCCTTCTTCATCAGGAAAGACAACAACAAGCAAACTAATTTCAAAAGAACTAGAAAATTATGGCAAAAAAGGTATTTTTGTATCGCTAGACGATTTCTTTTTAGACCGAGCAAAAACACCAAAATTACCAAATGGCAATTATGATTTTGAAAGTTTGAGAGCACTTGACATAAATTGCTTAAACGAATTTTTAAATGATTTAACAAAGAATAAATGTGCACATATGCCCAAATATAATTTTATTACAGGAAAACGCGAAGAAAAATATACTAAACTAACAATAGATGATAATAGTGTTTTAATAATTGAAGG
>CASFMG010000089.1 GCA_949295755.1 uncultured Christensenella sp. | reverse complement strand
GTATAGAGCAGTTCAAAAGGTAAAAAACAAATTTGTGTGTTTTTCAAAAAATATAAGTCAAGGACTTTTAGAAAAAATAAAAAACGCACTTTCACTAATTAGGTCAAGTGATGTTTCATCAAATGAATTAAGACAAAGTTTGGCTTTGGTTGACGAAAATCAAAGAGCAAAAATGCAAGATCTACTCTCTGTATACGAAGAATATGAAAAACTTTTAGATGGTAGACTTGATGCAACAAATGTTTTAAAAACTTTTAGCAGTTTAATTGACAATTCATTACAACTACAAAACACAAATATTTATTTTTGTGGGTTTGATAGTTTTACAAAACAAGGTTATGAAATAATTAAAAAAATTGCAAAAAATTGCAAAAACTTGGTTGTTGGCGTTTTGCATAAAACAAATAATTCAAACTCGCATATTTTTGATAATGAAATGTACGATGAACTCACATCGTTTTTTAAAGAAAACAACATAGGTTTTGAAATTTTAAAGGCAACACAAAATTTAACATCACAACAGGAAATGGTGTTTAAAAATGTGTTTGGATACAACATTAAAAATCAACAAAATTTTAACTATGCAAAAGTAATAGAAATGCCATCAAAACAAAACGAAATAGAAAATGTTGCAAAACATATTTGTTATTTTATAAAAAACAAAAAATGTAAATATAGTGATATAAATATAGTTACAAACAGCAGTTATTTTGAAGATATTGAAAATATTTTTGATGAGTACAACATTTCGTATTTTGTAGACAAAAACACGAACTTTGCACAAATTACATTGTTTAATTTTATAAAGTATGCTTTTGATGTATATATTGAAAATTATAGTCAAGAAAGCATAATAAATTTTATAAATAACAATTTTTGTGATATTGATAAACTCGAAAAAAACAATATAGAAAATTACATTTTAGAAAATAATATTGAATACACTAAATACAATAAATTTTTAGAAAATTATTCCTTTTTACAACTCAATCAACTTAAAAACTTTGTAGACGAATTAAAAAATACAGGTACTGTTTCGTACTACATTAAACAAGTTAAAACACTGTTAGAATATTTTAATATAGAAAATCAATTACAAGATTTGTGCAGTCAATTTAATCAAAATAACGACCTAAAAAACGAAAAAATTTATGTTCAAGTTTTGGACAAGATAACAGTTCTAAATGAAAAATTTGTAAATATTTTAAATGACGAACCAATTTCGATAAATGATTTTTATGATTTGTACTTAAATGCACTAAGTAGTTTAAATATATCTCAAATACCTTTAAATTTAGATTGTGTTTATGTTGGCGATAGTGCTTCAAGTTTTTTTGAAATAAAAAAATATGTATTTGTTTTAGGTGCAAATCAAGATGTACTTCCAACAACAATAAAAGATTTGGGGCTTATTAGTGATAAAGAAATAGAGTTTTTATCCAAAAAAATAAAAATGTCGCCTACGGTAAAGATGATAAATAGACGCAACAGATTTAAACTTTTTGACCTTTTAAGTGATGCTACACAAAACTTGTTTGTTTATTATAAAATAACCGATGCAGACAATCAAAAGATGCTACCTGCAAAATTTGTTGGCGATATTTTAAGTTTGGGGGCAAATAAATTCGACATATCATATTTTGAAGAAAATTTTGCCGATGACAATTATCTAGAAAAAATAAAATTTAATAATCCATATCCACATATGGCACTTAAAAACATTTCAAAAAATGTTGAAAAAAGTTTTATATTGAAAAATGCTTTGCAAAATTTGGGAGAGTATAAACAATTTAATTTTGTAAACAAAGAAAAAGTTTCGTTAGGCAAAAAAATGCTTAATTTAAACAAAACAAAAATAAGTCAAATAGAAAGTTATTATGAATGTCCATTTAAACATTTTGTAAGATATGGCATAAAACTTGTAGAAAAAAAAGATGGAACGATAAAACCAAACGATTTTGGTAATTTTTTGCACGAGTTTTGTAAATATTTTGTTGATTATATTAAAGAAAACAACATTGAAAACGATGAACAAATTATAAAAATTGTAGACAAAGTTTTTAGTAAACTTACAAACAAAAAAGATTATTCATATTTTAACGATAAAGAAAATTTGTATACAAAAGAAATTTTATATAATGAAGTAAAACGATTTGCAACTTTTATGTGCTTTGAACAAAAAATAAGTAATTTTAAAATGTTTAAAACAGAATTTAAGTTTGGCGATAATTCAGATGATCTTTGCGTGTATGTAAATAACGAAAAATATAGCATAGTTGGAATTGTTGACAGAATAGACAAATACGATAATTATTTTAGAATAATCGACTATAAAACAGGTTCGCTTGCAAGTTCAAATTCCAAAATAGAAAATTTATACAACGGAACCAAAATACAAGTATATGTGTATTTAAAGGCTATTGCAAATAGGTTTAAATTAAAACCATTTGGGGCGTTTTATTTGCCAATAAACAATGCATATTTAGATTTAAAACAAGATGAATACAAATTGCAAGGATATTTTATTGACGATATAAACTTAATTGAAAAAGCCGATACAAGTTTAAATTTTGAAAACAACAAAAGCAAATTTTTTGAAGTGCAATATTCTCCAAATAAAAAGTATAAAGATAGTAATATCAAAAAACTTGTATACAGTAAAAATGTAACCAAACAAGAAATGCAGGCAATGATAGAATATTCAATAAAAATAGTGGAGCAGGCAATTAAAGAGATTTTAGAAGGCAATACACAAATCTCTCCAATTTGTGATTGTAATTTTTGTGAGTATAAGGCAATATGTGGAATTGATGAGAGTGCTATTATGCCAAGAAAAATAAATGCAAAAATAAGTCCAAAAACATTTTTGGGAGAAGAAGATGAGTAAAGAAGTTTTTGAAAAAATTGAAGAACAAGATGCAGTTTTGTCATCTTACAATAAAAATATTGTTGTTTCGGCTTCTGCTGGTAGTGGAAAAACTTCTGTAATGATTAGGAAAATTGTGGATTTAATAGCCAAAGGTGTTCACGTAAAAGAACTATTGGTTTTAACATACACAAACGCAGCGGCAAGTGAAATGAAACAAAAACTTTTAGACTATATGAGTCAAGAAGCGCAACACAACAAGAATTTATTGGACGAAATAGAAGATGTAAGCCTTGCAGATATTTCAACTGTGGATAGTTTTTGTCAAAAAATTGTTAAAAAATATTTTTATGCAATAGATATAGACCCAGGATTTAATATCATTCAAGGCAGTATGCAAAAACAAATTCAATTAAAAGCACTAAAAAAGGCGTTAGATATTTTTAAGGCACAAAATAGTGAAAAATATTTTAATTTATTTGATATTTATGCAAAAAATAGAACAGATAAAAACATATCTAATCTTGTTATGAAATTATACAACTATTCTTGTTCAATTTTAGATTATGAAGATTGGAAAATTAAATCACTTGAATTATTTAAAAACGAACAAGCAGGAAACATACTTTATAAAAAGTTTATACAAATTATAAACTCCATCCATACTAAATACAAAAAATTTTTAAATCAGTCATCGCAGTTAGATTTTAAAAAATATTGTGAACAGTTACAGCAAAACATTTCACAAATCGAACTATTAGAAAATGCAACAAATTTTGGAGATTTAATTGATTGTGCTCAAACAATAGAATTAAAATCTGTGCCACAAAAAAATGATAGAGATGTTTCGTTACAACCAAAAATAAAACAAATAAAAGAATATTTAACTGAAACAATAAATGAAATAAAAAAATATGAATGCAAAGAAGTATATTTAAATTCTATAAAAGAGTGTGAACTTACAACTAAAACATTGTTTGATATTTGTGATTTGTTTATAAATGAATACAACAAAATTAAAAAGCAAAAAAATGTTTATGATTATAATGATATAGAACGATTGACCATTAAACTCTTTGAAAACCAAGATATTTTAAACACCGTAAAAAACGCATATAAAAATATTTTTATTGATGAATTTCAAGATGCAAACCTTGTGCAAGAAAAAATAATAACAAGTTTAAAAAATGGAAACAATTTATTTTTTGTGGGAGATTTAAAACAAGCCATTTACGGATTTAGGCAATCTAATTCAAAAATATTTGAGCGAATTTGTAAAGAATTTGAAAATGATGATAAAACAAATGGCAATTCGCAATCACTGTTTTTAAATTGCAATTTTAGAACAACATCAAAAATATTGTTGTTTATCAATGAAATATTTTCTGTTATTATGACTGAAGAAACGGCAGGACTAAATTATAAAGATAAAGCAAAGTTGATTCCACAAGCCAAATATGAAGATGAAAAAACGCCGTGTGTAGAATTAAATATTATATATAAAGAAGAAGATGAAAATAAAGAACTGCCAAAAATTTATAGTGTATTAAATCAAGAAAATAATCAAGAAGTAAAAGACTCTTTAATAGAAGCAAACTTTGTTGCCGAAAAAATAACAAAATTGTTAGATGATGAAATATATGATATAAAATTAAAAAAATATAGAAAAGTAAAATATAGTGATATTGCTATTTTGTTTAGAACAAGAGCAAGTCAAAATGAGTTCATCACGGCACTAAATAAATTTAACATTCCAACACAAGAAAATTCAAACAAAGATTTAGAGCAAACATATGATGTTATGGTTCTAATAAATTTACTAAAAATTGCTTGTAATTTTAATGATGATTATTCTCTTGCAAGCATAATGATGTCAGACTTTTTTGGCTTTGATGACGACCAAATGTTAGAAATAAAAACATCAAATTACAAATATTTTTATGAATGTGTAATAAATTATGATAAAGATGACAAAATTAAACAAAAAATTATAAATATGTTGCAAATTTTGGAAAATTTTACTAATATTTTAACTTTCAATGGTATTAGTAAGGCTTTATTGTATATTGTAAAGGTGCAAAATTATGAGTATAAATTGTCTAACTATTTAAATGGTTACGCAAGAATTAAAAATGTTAAAGATTATATAAATTCGTTTAATAACTCGAATTTCAATTATAGTGTTAGCGAGTATCTTAATTTTTTAAAACAAAGCACTCGTGAACAAAAGGTAACATCACAGGCAACCAATCAAAATGTAGTAACTTTAACAACAATGCACGCAAGCAAAGGACTTGAATGGCCAATAATAATAATTCCAAATCTAAATGCAAATTTCAACAAAACGCCAAGTGAAATTGAAATCGCACTAAATGAAGAACTTGTGGTTGGCTTAAAATATTATGATAAAAATTTAAGAAGAAAACACGAAAGCGTTTTTTATGATTTGGTTAAGTACCAAAATCGAGAAAGTGAATTTAGTGAAAAAATAAGACTTTTGTATGTTGCACTAACAAGAGCAAAAAACAGACTCATATTAGTTGGAACAAAAGAAAAACTTAACTTTTTTAAATATGACGATGAACGACAAATAAAAACATCGCAATCGTATTTAGATTTTATTGTAAAATCATTAAACGAAAAAGACATAAACAAAATAAATGGCAAACAAAGTTTTAATGTTTACAACGACAAAAGTTATTTGTGCAATTTAATAAACGGTAATGATTATGCACAAATTACACAGCAAAAGCCAATCAATATTTTTAATAAAAACGGTAAGAGTTCGCAAATAAGAGAGTTACAAGATTATATAAACCAACAGTATTTTAACAGTGAAGCGACAAAAAAAGCACAAAAAAATTCGGTGTCAAAAATTATGCAAGATGATGCTTATGCTAGTTTAAACACTGCACCAAAACATTTGGACATTGGCGAACATTTATGCGAAGTTGATAAAAACGAAATTGGTTCGGCATACCATAAGGTGTTAGAAGATATTGATTTTAAAGGCGATTGTAGTGTAAATGCTATTAAAAGCACAATAAAAAAACTTGAAAAAATGCAGTTGTTTAAAAAAGAAGTATTAAATGCACTTGATGTAAATTTAATAAAACAAAACATTCAAGTTTTAAAAAATCTTTTAGGAACAAACACAGCATTAAAAGAACACAGTTTTATAATGAGTTTGCCATATAGTGAAGTTCAACAAAGTTGTATAGATGATAAAATTTTAATTCAGGGGGTTTGTGACTTAATCATTTTAAAACCAAATGGTGCTGTTTTAGTTGACTATAAATTTAGTAATTTGAGCGAAAACAAACTTATTGAAAAATATAGTAAACAGATATCACTATACAAAAAAGCAATAGAATATGGATTAAATAAAAAAGTTGAAAATTGTTATATTTTAAGCATAAAACAAGCAAAATTGTTGAAATGTTAAAGGTGTTTCATTGTTATAAAATAT
>CASFMG010000088.1 GCA_949295755.1 uncultured Christensenella sp. | reverse complement strand
GGAAACTCTTCTTCACTTGGAATTACAGGCAATAGTGCTCTTTCAGCAAGTGCGCCGTGTCCTATTTCTCTTCTGCCCGGAGATTTTAATGGTCTTGCTTCACCCGTTGCATATGGTGGCATATTATAGTGATGAATATATCTTTTTACTTCTTCATCTTCGTCTAATATTTCCATTTTTTGTGCATCAGAAATTGGTCCAAGAGTACAAGTTGTTAAAACTTGTGTTTGTCCTCTTGTAAAAACACCTGTGCCGTGAACTCTTGGCAAAACACCCACTTCACACCAAATAGGTCTTATTTCAGTCAATTTTCTTCCATCTGGTCTAATGCCATCATTTAGTATTTTACTTCTTACAATTTCTTTTGTAAGTTTATACAAAACATCGCCAATTTCACTTTCTCTATCAACAAACTCTGTTGCAAAATGTTCTTTAACAACTCTATCAACTTCTTCTTGATTTTTTTGCCTTGTTTCTCTATCAAAAGTGTCAAGTGCTTTTACAAGCATATCATAAGCATAATTTCTCACAGCATTTTCAATATCTTCGTGTGGTAAATAACTCACATATGGTGCAACTTCTTTGCCAATTTCTGCTTTCATTGTTAATTGAAAAGCAACTTGTTTTTTTATCTCTTCGTGTGCATACATAATTGCATCTAACATTATTTCTTCGCTAACTTCGTTTGCACCTGCTTCAACCATCAATATTGCTTCACTTGTTCCACTAACAGTTAGGTGCATAGAACTTTGTTCTCTTTCCTTTTCTGTGGCATTTACAATAAACTTTCCATCAACACAAGATACTAAAACTGAACCCGTTGGTCCTTGAAAAGGAATATCAGAAATTGTAAGTGCTATTGAAGAACCAAGCATTGCAAGTGGTTCAATAGCAACATCCGGGTCAACCGATAATGCAGTTGCCACAACAGAAACATCATTATAAAAACCTTTTGGAAAAAGTGGTCTAAGTGGTCTATCAATTAGTCTAGACACAAGTATAGCTTTGTCTGCAGGTCTTCCTTCTCTTTTTTTGTATCCGCCAGGGATTTTTCCAACAGAATACATTTTTTCTTCAAAATCAACGCCAAGAGGGAAAAAGTCTATTCCTTCTCTTGCTTCTTTTGCCATTGTAACATTTACCATTACAACAGTTTCACCACATCTTACAATACACGAACCATTCGATTGTTCGCAATATTTTCCTGTTTCGACAATAACTTTTTTACCACCGATTTCTGTTTCAAAAACTTTTGCTATATTACTCATTACTACCTCTTTTTAATTAAAAAATAAGGGGACTTGCCCCTTTAATTATCTTATATTTAATTCTTTTTTGAGAGCACGATATGCTTCAATATCTTTGCTTTCAAGATATGATAAGAAACCTTTTCTTTTTCCAACCATTTTTAAAAGGCCTCTTCTTGAATGATTATCTTTTTTGTTTGCTTTTAAATGTTCTGTAAGTTCGTTTATTCTTTCTGTTAAAAGAGCAATTTGAACTTGAACTGAACCTGTATCATTTTTTGATTGAGCAAACTTTGCGATAATTTCTTGTTTTCTTGCTTTTTCCATTTTTTCCTCCTATAAATTTTTACACCGTAAACAAAGGATATCGTTAGAGGAAATCGAATACCTGTGCCAACGGACAAGTAGAGTATAACACACCGTTATATTGCTGTCTAGTATTTTTAAGAAAAAAGATTTTTCTTTTTATCTATCATTTCGTAAATTCGAGATATGTATTCCCTTACGTCTTTTACATTAGCAAATCTTTCAATTCTATTGTCAATATTATATACTCTTTTTGAAATTGCATTTGCACCACACGCCAATATTGACAAACTTTCTTCCATACTATCAACATTAAACAAGCATACTCTTTCTTTAAAATATCCAACATTCTCTTGCCCTTGTGATTGATTTTTTTGACGGTATAAATAATAAGGTTTATAACCATTTTTGTGTAATGTTTCGCTTGCATATCTTATCATATCTTCTGTTGTTGTGTTTATTTCTTTGTCTTGACAATTTGCAAAAATAGATCCATTTTTAACTGACAATGTATGAATTGTGATGTTGTCGGGAGCAAGTTCTATTGCAGTGTCTACACTTTTTTTAAAACTTCTTAATGTTTCATTAGGCAATCCTGCAATCAAATCCATATTGATTATAAATTCAAAAGGTAATGCCATTTTATACGCTTCTATAACATCTTTAACTGTATGTCTTCTGCCAATTTTTTTTAGTGTAGCATCACTAAATGTTTGTGGGT
>CASFMG010000087.1 GCA_949295755.1 uncultured Christensenella sp. | reverse complement strand
CTGTGTGCAGAGTAGCCTGCTTTGAGTGAGTTTACAGGGATTGTGTGGTAAGGCAAGTTTTAAAATCGGCCAGTTTTAATTCTCGTTTTGCATATGAAATGAAACTTGCAAAAAAAGCTAAGAATAGTTCAAGTTGTCAAGGAAAACTTCTAGACTGTTGACATCGTCAAACATTTTGGGGATTATAGTGTGGTCTAAGTGGCGATTCGGTGAAAAGATTTTGCGTAAAAGGAAACTGCTCATACGGTGACGGTGAGTGCAAAATTTGGGAAATCCTACCGAACCTATGCCACAAGGTTTACTCAAAGTGTTACCTTCATAAATTAGTTTTATAAATAGAGTATCTATTGAATATACATATAAAAAGGCATTTATATGCCTTTTTAAAATAAAGGAGAACAAAAGTGGATAATAAATCCAAGCCCAAACCCAAAATAGTCAAAAAGAAAAACAATAAACAGATGATGTGGTCAATAAAGATTTTAGTATTATCTTTTGCACTTTCAATCTGCTTTGGTATTTTAAGCGAAATGGTATTAAGTGGAACGGGAATAATAATTGCTATCTTAATAATTATAGTTTTTGTTACGATTTCGATTATTGCTGATATGATAGGTGTTGCAACTACCGCTGCAAATATACAACCATTTAGAGCAATGGCATCAAAAAAGGTTAGGGGAGCAAAAGAAGCAATTAGACTACTTCTTAAAGCAGATAGAGTTTCGTCAATTTGTTGTGATGTAATTGGAGATGTTTGTGGAATTTTGTCTGGTGCTGCTGGTGCAAGCATTGCAGTTAAAGTTGCATTGGAGTCAAATTCTGCACTAAACATAATTATTGCATCTTTAATTAGTGCTATTGTTGCAAGTTTAACAATTTTTGGAAAATCAGTTTGTAAAAAATATGCTATTGACAATTCAAGTAAAATTGTATTGGTTGTTGGAAAAGTATTGAGTGTATTTACTCCCCAAAACAATACAAAAAAACAAAAAATTAAAGATGAAAAAAATAACAATGAAAGTGTAAAAATTATAAGTTCAAACATTGGAGAGCAGGAAAATACTTTAACAAATACTGAAAGTATAAATGTAGAAACTAAAACACAGATTAAATAATTTTTATTTTACAAAGAATGGGTGATGCCTATTCTTTTTTTCTATACAAAATATGAATAAATATAAATAGCAATTTTATAAAAATTAATTTTGTTAAATAATCATAAAAAATAGTATGCATAATTATACAAAAAACACTTGCATAATTATAAATTACATTGTATAATAATTCCAAATCACTTGAATAAGTATACACGTATATTTATTCAAAATATGCTCAATCCCTTATGTTTAAAGGGTTGTAGCAATTAAGGAGAAATCAAAAATGGCAAGGTCATCAAGACAATCAAAAATACTTGAACTCATATCAACACAGGATATTTCATCGCAAGATGAATTGGTTGCGTGCTTAAAAGCAGCAAATTTTGATATAACTCAGGCTACAATTTCAAGGGATATAAAAGAACTTGGACTCATTAAAATTTTGACAAATGATGGTAGATACAAATATGCTTTAATGGATAACGGAGAACAAACAGTATCAAACAAAAACATATCTATATTTAGAGAATCTGTTATTTCTGTTAAACCAGCAAACAATCTTTGTGTTATTAAAACGGTTAAAGGTCTTGCTTGTGGAATATGTTCTATGATAGACAAATTAAATTTAGAAAATGTTATGGGCTCTGTTTATGGAGATGACACTGTTATGGTTATATTACCAAATAATCAAGGGGCACAAATAGCATCGGAAACACTCGAACAACTCATAAGATAAAGGAAAACAAATGTTAAAAACGTTAACTATAAAAAATTTTGCAATTATAGAAAATACAAGTCTAAGTTTTCACTTAGGCTTTAATGTTTTGATTGGAGAAACAGGAGCAGGCAAAAGTATTATTTTAGATGCATTAAATTTTGTTCTTGGCGACAAGCCATCAAAAGATAATATAAGACACGGTTCCAACGAATTAAGCGTAAAAGCAGTTTTTGAAAATGTTTCAAATAATATAAAAGAAAAATTAAACGAATTTCAAATTGAGTGTGAAGATATACTCATAATTTCAAGAAGTTTTAGTGTTGAAGGAAAGTCAACATCTTTGATAAATGGAGAACCTGTTACGGTTTCAATGTTAAAACAAATTGGAAATATGATTTTAGATTTTTATGGACAAAATGAAAGTGTTAGTATTTTAAATGTAAAAAATCATTTAAAGATGTTAGATACGTATAAACCAACTTTGTTGATTTCTTCAAAAGAAAAAATTTCTAAATATATCACTACTTACAAAGAATTAGAAAGTCAAATTAAAAACATTGGTGGCAAAGAAGAAGATAGAGAAAGGACACTAGACTTGCTTTCATATCAGATAAAAGAAATTGAAAATGCACACATAGAAAAAGATGAAGATGAAAAGTTGGCAGAAAAAATACAGACTCTATCTAACTTTGAAAAGATTTCAACATCATTAAACCAATGTTATAGTGCGTTAAATAACAATGAGCTCCAATCTGCACTTATGAATTTAAACATTGCAAAAGTATATGACAATAGATTATTAGAATATGATGAAAGATTAAATAGTTGTTTAATTGATATCGAAGATATAAGTTCATCAATAAAAGAGTATTTGTCAAATTTGTCATTTTCTGAAACAGAACTTGATACCATAACAGAAAGGCAAGAACATTTAAAAGTGTTAAAAAAGAAGTATGGACCAACACTAAAAGATGTTGAAAATTATTTAACAAAAATAAAAGAAGATTATGATAACATTTTAAATAGTGAAGAAATTTTAAAAAATCTTATTTTTAAACAAAATGAAATTAGACATAACTTGTATAATGAATGTTTAAATCTTCATAATTTAAGAATAAAACTAAAAACAGAAATAGAAAAAAAAGTTAAAGAAGAACTAAACTCTCTCGGTATGAAAAATACAAAATTTGAAATAAGTTTTAAAGATTTAAAGTCGGAGCAAGAATGCAATTTTACTAATAGTGGCATTGACGATGTAGAATTTTTATTTTCAGCGAATATTGGTGAACAACAAAAAAGTTTAACAAAAACTATTTCTGGTGGAGAAATGAGCAGATTTATGCTGGCAATTAAAAATGTTTTTGCACAAGAAAACGATGTTTCAATTTTAGTTTTTGACGAAATTGATAGTGGTGTAAGTGGGGAGATTGGATACAAGGTTGGACAAAAATTAGCAACACTATCTAAAAACTATCAAATAATTTGCATCACACATCTTGCTCAAGTTACTGCACTTGCTGATAAACACATTTTCATTAGTAAAGTTGTTTCAAACAACCAAACAAAAAGTGTAGCAACATATTTAAATGAAAATCAGTTATTAGAATACTTATCAATATTGTTTGGTAGCAAATCAAGTGAAATAGGACTTATGCACTCAAAAGAACTTTTAAATATGGCAACCGAGTACAAACAATCTTTGAATAAATAACAAAAAAAAATATAAACTACCTTATAGACTTATAAGGTGGTTTTTTTATGTTTAAAAAAGTTATATTAAAAATTTTAGGTGTTGTGTTTGCAAGTTGTTTTGTTATAACATTGCAAAATGTTGATTTTAAAACAATTTACTCTTTAAATGAAAACACGCCAATAACACTTTCAAATTTAGAGCAATTAAATGACAAAAATTTACTTGGAGATTTTGTTGAAACAAAACTTACAGAAGATATATGGACAACAGGTGGCGTTAAAGAAAAGAAAACATCACTAGTTATAAAATTATTTGGTTTTATTCCAATTAAAAAAACAACAGTTGTTGTTTGTGATGATAAATCTGTTTATTTAGGAGGTGTTCCACTTGGTTTTAGTGTTACAACAAAAGGTGTTATAGTTGTTGGAACAAATAGTGTGGTTTCTAATTCTCAACAAAAAAATAATACAAAACTTACAAGTGGAGATATTGTAACAAAAATAAATGGTATAGATATTTTTAATGTTGAAGATATAAAAAAACAATTAAGTGAAAGTAAAGGCGAAGATGTAAATGTTACTTTTATTAGAGATAACAAAGAACAAACAACAACTCTAACACCAATACTAGATTCTCAAACAAATGAATATAAACTGGGCATTTGGATAAGAAATGATGCTCAAGGCATAGGGACATTGACTTTTGTTACAGAAGAAAATGAATTTGGTGCTCTAGGACACGCAATAACCGATTTTGAAACTGGTGTTGAAATACCTGTGAATGATGGCAATATTTATCCTTGCACGATGCTTGGCATAACAAAAGGAACAAAGGGCAAGGCTGGAGAACTAAGATGCTTATTTGTTCAAGGTTCTATGTCGAATGGAGATATAGACAAAAATACTAGTTGTGGTGTTTTTGGAGAAATTACTAATGATGATAATATTGTTGACAAAAATTTATCTTGTCCAATCGCTTCAAGACTATTAGTTAGAGTAGGTAAGGCAAAGATTATTAGTTCGGTAAGTGGAATAAGGGAAGAATATGATATCGAAATCATAAAAACATACAATCAACATTCTTCGTCTGATAAAAGTTTTATTTTTAGAGTAAAAGATAAAAGGTTATTAGATTTAACAGGTGGAATTGTTCAAGGAATGAGTGGTTCTCCAATCGTTCAAGATGGAAAACTTATCGGTGCAGTAACTCACGTGTTTTTATATGATCCAACAAAAGGATATGGGGTTTATAGTGATTGGATGTTAAATGAAGTTTCTTGACGAATATTTGACTTTTTTGTGAATAATTATATTATATGAAATCAAAAAGAATTGCAAAAAATTTATATTCTTTACGATATACAGGAGCAGAATTTTTTTCACAAAATAAACTTAAAATCATTATATGTTTATTGTTTTGTTTTGTTGGTCTTTTAACTGGTATATTTACGGCAATAAAATTATTTAATCTTGGTGAAAGCGATGTGTTTGAAGACTTTAATTTAACATATCAGTTAGAAGACTTGGAAAAGTTTTCACAAAATTTTTTTGGTAGGTTGCTATCATATGAAATTGTAATGGCTTTGTTACTAATATTTTCACTAAATCCATTTTTATATTTGTTTGGTTGGTGTTTGCTTGCATATAGAGCATTTTTAATATCAATAAATTGTATAATGATAATTTTGGTTTTTAGTTTTAATGGAATAATAAAATCATTATTGATTATACTTCCTTGCCAACTTATGATGCTTGCAATTTTATTAGCATTTTTTGTTTTTATGTGCCGACAAATAAAAATCAATAATTATTTAAAATGTAAAAAGTTCTCTAATATGTTGTATCCATTTTTAATTGCAACTCTTGCTCTAACAATAGTAAATCTTGTTGAAACATTTTTATTATTTATTTTCAGAAGTAATATTATATTAGTAATTTAAAGTTGACAATATGTAATTTTAAATGTAATTATATATTAAAGGTGAATTATGACAAAGGCAGATAAAATTGTAAAAGTATTAAAAAACAAGTATAATATAGAAAATGTTGATTATGCAATAGTGGTGGGCAGTGGACTTATGGCAGCAATCCCTAGTATGGAAAATGTAACTATTGTAGATTACAAAAAATTAAAAATGCCTTTATCAAAAGTAAAAGGACATAGTGGAAAATTTATTTTTGGAACAATAAACAATAAAAAAGTGGTATTGGTTTCAAGACTTCATTTTTATGAAAGTGGTAATATGCAAAATGTTATTTTGCCATTTAAAATATTAAGTTTATTAAAAACAAAAAAAGTTATTCTTTTAACTTCTTGTGGTGGAATAAACAAAACATTTAAAGTTGGCGATATTATGCTTATTTATGACCACATAAATTTTACAGGGCAAAATCCGTTAGTCAGTGTTAAACCATTGGAATTTGTTTCAATGACAAATGCTTACAATCAAGAAATGTTTGAACAGATGAAAAAAATAGCAAATGAAAATGATATCAATGTTAGACAGGGAACACACGCTCAACTTCTGGGGCCAAGTTATGAAACTATGGCAGAAGTTGATATGTTGAGAAATATGGGTGCCGATACGGTTTCTATGAGTACAGTATTTGATTGTATTATTTCAAACTATTTTAAATTTAAAGTTTGTGGAATTGCTAGTGTAGTTAATGTTTTTGATAATAAAAGCGACAATTTAAGCCATAATGAAGTTTTAACCAATGCAAAAAAGGCGTGTGATAAAATTAAAATCATACTTTTAAATTTAATTAAAGAATAAAAATAACAAATTTGAAAAAACTACTTCTATAAAAGGAGTAGTTTTTTATGAAAAAAATTTTTGCAATATTTTGTGTATTATGTTTATTGATAATACCTATATGTAGTAGTACTATAAAAGTTAATGACACTGTACAAGCAGAAAGTGATATTTTACAAATCAATTCAAAAGCATCACTCTTGATGGATTATAACACTAATACAATTATTTATGAAAACAATTCAAAAGCAAGATTGCCAGTTGCAAGTATGGTAAAAATAATGACATTGCTTTTAACATACGAAGCAATAGACAATGGAAGTTTAACACTTGATACAATGATTACAACAACAGAAAACGCATCAAAGATGGGTGGTTCACAAGTTTTTATTGACCCATATGTTGAATATAAAACAGAAGATTTAATAAAAAGTGTTGTAATGATGTCGGCAAACGATGCAAGTGTTGCTCTTGCAGAACAAATTTCAGGTAGTGAAAGTGCGTTTGTACAAAAAATGAACGAAAAAGCAAAAGAACTTAATATGGAAAATACACTATACGCTAACTGTACAGGTCTTCCAGCACCTGAACAATATTCTTGTGCAAATGATTGTGCTATACTTTTAAAAGAATTACTAAAACACGAACACTATCACTCTTTAAGCACAATATGGATGGACAAATTGACACATCCATCAGGTAGAGAAACTGAACTTGTAAACACAAACAAACTTGTTAGATACTACAAAGGTTGTGATAGTGGTAAAACAGGCTCAACATCAGAAGCGGGATATTGTTTAACTGCTTCTGCACAAAAAAATGATTTTAGACTTATTGCAGTAGTTGTCGGAGCAAAAACAGGACAAGAAAGATTTAATGGTGTTACAGAACTATTCAATTATGGTTTTGCCAACTACGAAAACAAAAATGTACTAGATTGTAATGTTCCAGTTTTAGAAAACTATGAGATTTTGCAGTCTAAATGCAAAACTGCAAACATATATGCAAAAGAAAGTTATTATGGGCTTTGTAAAAAAGGTTCAAACACTGGATATGACATATCTTATGTAGTTAACGATAAACTTAAAGCACCTATAAATAGTGGAGAAAAAGTTGGAATTTTAACCATTACAAAAGACGGAAATGTTGTCAAAGAAATTGATTTAATTGTAAAGGAAGATATTGAAAAAGTTGGATACTTTGATTCAATTAAAATAATTGCTGAAAATTGGTAAATATATGTAATAAAAGAAAGGGCAACCTTTCTTTTATTATCTCTTGCAAAATGTTTACTAATTATGTATAATACATAGGTATGATTTACGATTTAATTGGGTCAAATTTACCTTTTGTTCAAATTTTAGCATTATTAGTTGCATATGTATTAGCACTTATGTTGGCTTTTTGCTCACACGAGTTTTCTCACGCATATGTTGCTTACAAAATGGGCGACCCAACTGCAAAAGCACTTGGCAGATTGACACTAAATCCTTTTAAGCACATTGATCCTATTGGCTTTTTGTGTTTGTTTTTATTTGGTTTTGGTTGGGCAAAACCTGTTGAAATAAATCCACTTCATTTTAAGCACTATAGAAAAGGACTTGTTTTAGTTTCACTAGCAGGTGTTACTGCAAATTTAATTTTAGCATTTGTTTTTAGTGGTATTTACTTTTTTGTTGGCCAATTTCTTTTGGCATCAACAAATTTATTTTTAATTTTTTTGTACTACTTTTTGTTTTATATGATTATTTTAAACTTGTCACTATTTGTGTTTAATCTTCTTCCTATATTTCCGCTTGATGGCTTTAATTTTATAAAAGCAATAACACCAGCCGGTAATGGTTTTGTTACATTTTTGCAAAGATATGGAACAATTATACTTCTAATATTTTTAATAACACCACTTTTCGATATTGTTTTTTCTTATGTAACAAGTGGAGTTATTAGTGGATTCTTTTGGTTTTGGGGGTTGTTTGTATAATGGAAAATATTTTAGAACAGGAAGAAATTCAAGATACAAACATATATAAGGTAAAACTTGAAAATTTCGAAGGACCGTTAGATCTTTTGCTTCATTTAATTAAAGAAGCAAAAAT
>CASFMG010000086.1 GCA_949295755.1 uncultured Christensenella sp. | reverse complement strand
AAATTGTTTTGTTGTGCTCCAATAATTTGTAAAAATTCTTTTGGTCTTCTTCTTTCTTGTGGAACTGTAATTTTTTCTTTACCACTAAGATATCTTCCCGTAATTGATTTTTCACAATTCATAACATCACTAACTGTACCACTTACAACAATTTCGCCACCGTGCACTCCTGCTTTAGGACCAACATCAACAATAAAATCTGCATTTCTCATAGTGTCTTCATCGTGCTCAACAACAATTAAAGTGTTTCCCAAATCCCTTAAATGCTTTAATGTATTCAAAAGTTTATCGTTATCTCGTTGATGAAGTCCAATGCTTGGTTCGTCCAAAATATATAAAACTCCAACAAGTCCACTGCCTATTTGAGTTGCAAGTCTTATCCTTTGACTTTCTCCACCACTAAGTGAATTTGCACTTCTGTGAAGTGTTAAATAGCCAAGTCCAACATCATTTAGAAAGTTTAGTCTTGCTTTAATTTCTTTTATTATTGGTTCGCTTATTTTTGTTTCCGTTTCGTCAAATTTTATTTCATCAACATATTTAATTAAATCAGTAACGCACATTGTGCTCATTTCATATATGTCTTTGGCATTTATTTTTACACTTAGAGCAGATTGATTTAATCTTTTTCCACAACAAACCTTACAAGGCATTTCTTTCATATATTTTCCAATTTCATATTTAACAAATTCACTATTGGTTTCTTTGTATCTACGCTTTAAATTGTTTATAATTCCTTCAAAAGACGCATTAAATTCACCGCTAAACCTTGCACTGTGCATCTCCATTTTTATTTTTTCACCATTATTTCCATACAGTACTAAATTCAATTTATCTTTTGATAATTCTTTAACAGGACAATCTAAATCTAGTCCATAGTGTTTATTTAGCATATTAAAATATGTTCCTGCCATAGTGCTAGTATCTCCACTCCAACCCACATTCAAAAAAGCACCTTGTTTAATAGATAAATGTGAATTTTTAAGAACAAGTCCCTCGTCAATATCTTCTGTATATCCAATGCCTGTACAATTTGGACAAGCACCAAAAGGACTATTAAACGAAAACATTCTTGGTGTTATTTCTTCCAGTGTCCAACCACAATCAGGACACGCAAACAATGTGCTAAATAATGTTTTTTCGCCATTACAATCAATTACACAAAGTCCTTCGCTTAGTTTCACAGCCGTTTCAACACTTTCAAAAAGTCTTGATTTAATGTTGTCATTTAAAACAAGCCTGTCAACAATAACATTTACATCGTGCTTTTTATTTTTATCTAATTCTATTGTTTCGTCTAACGTATAAATATTGCCATCGACTTCAACTCTTACATAACCACTTTTCCTTAACTTTTCAAATAATTTTTCTTGTGCACCTTTTTTTGCTCTAACTATTGGCGACATAACCATAATTTTGCTGTTTTGCGAAAATGATAAAACTTTATCAACAATTTGGTCAACTGTTTGTTTTTTTATTGGCTTATTGCAATTTGGACAATAAGGAATACCTATTCTTGAATATAAAAGCCTTAAATAATCATAAATTTCTGTAACAGTTCCAACAGTACTTCTTGGATTGTGATTTGTTGTTTTTTGGTCGATAGAGATTGCAGGAGAAAGACCTTCTATCAAGTCTACATCCGGTTTTTGACTTTGACCTAAAAACTGCCTTGCATAAGAAGACAACGACTCGATATAGCGTCTTTGTCCTTCTGCAAAAATAGTGTCAAATGCAAGTGTACTTTTCCCACTTCCACTAACCCCTGTAAACACAATCAATTTGTTTCTTGGTAAATCTAAATCAATATTTTTTAAGTTGTTTTCGCGTGCTCCACGAATTTTTATTATTTCTTCCATAACTATGATATTATACCACAAAAATAACAATAAATAAATTTAAATACAGATTTTTTAAAAAACTTTAATATTGACTAAACCTTTAATAGGTGTTATTATAAAAATATGAAAAATTTAGATTTAATAAAAGATAATAGCAAAAATTATGATCAACTGTACAATCAATTAATTGAAGAAGCAAAACAAAAATTAGGTAACAACATTTTTACTGATTTTCAATTACCAATTAATTTTAGTTTAAACAACTTAGATGACAGTATATTTAAACGTCGAAATTTACAAACTATGGCATTACCATTTTCAAACAAAATTTTTGAATTATTAATAAAAATGCCTAAGAAAGCGATAAATGATGTATACAATTTTAACAATAAGGGATATAATGTAACCGGAATCTATTTGGTGGGGAAATATAATGATAAACCTATTTTATTTGCTTTAAATGTTAACAGATTTTTAACATATAAAGATTATCTAAATTTTTCTATTAAGTTAGATGTTTGTATAGGTGGAAAAACGTGGCTCCAATTGTTAAGATTAGATTCTTCTGGTGATTCACATCCAAACTTTTTTGAAGGCAAAAGTGTATGTCAAGATGAAAGTAAAATAATATATGCCAAAACTCCTCATTTACACATCAACTCTCAAGAAAATGAAGTGTTATCATACAATATCATCGATTATTCACCCGCAATAGAACTTGATTTTAATTTTAAAAATTTTAGAAGTGATGACAAAACATTATTAAAAAATTGTTTTGAATATTTTAAAAAGTATGCCAACATAGATATTGAAATCAATAAAGAAATTGAAAACGATTATCATTATGATTTTAATAAACCACTGTATGACTATTCAAAAATTAATCAAGTTTACAGTGTTAAGGAGTTGTAAATGAAAATTTTGGAAGCATTAAAACAATTAAGTAAACAGCACAATATAGTTAAACAAACATTAGATGTTTATGGTATATATGTGCAACTAAATAATGATGAGCAACAGCGAATATTAATTGCAATTAAAGAAATTGACGGCGACACATATTTAACTGACTATGGTTATAGTTGTTTTAATAATGATTTAAGTGAAGAAAAAATAAAGGAAATATGCAATAAAAATAATGTGGAGTTTAATAATTATGCGATACAATGTTTATACAACAATGAAAAAGATGTTGCAAAAATGATAAATTGTATAAGTGAAATTTATGAATAACGATTAAAATTATAAAAGGAATATTATGTTCTATTTTTTTAACAAAAACGATAAAAACGAGCAAAAAAAGCAAAATATAAATAACAATCAACACATAAATAAAAATTTAAAATCTTTTTCTGTTCCAATTTTAAAAATTTCAACAATGCCAGAACTAAAAAAAGAAATTATAAAAAAAGCAAATACCATAATAGAAAAAGAAGTTTTAAAACCAAAACAAAAATCTAACTACCAAGAAATTTTAAATTTTTTGCAAGTTGATGAAAAAATGTACGATGCGTTTAAAATATTCAAATATTTGGTTACAAATGTAAAATATGACCAAAACGCCTTCATAGAAAAAAGAAAGGATATTGAAAATCATTTATCTTTTAATGAAATAGTTATTAAAGATATATATAGATGTCTTTGTGAAAACAAAACAATATGTACTGGATATGCTTGTTCAATGGTGTATTTACTAAAAAAAATAGGAGTAGAAGCATCACACGAAACTATTTCACCTGAAAACAAAGATAAAAATAGATATCACGAAGTTGTTGTGTTTGAAAATCAAGGAAAAACATACATAAGTGACCCAACTTTAATAAGGGTTTTAATTGATAAAGAAGAAATTAAAAAACCTACTATCAACAATTTTTGTTATGAAAAAGATGTGTACTTTGACAAAATTCGTCCAGGTTGGCTTGTTGTGGCAAAATATAGAAACATAGATATTGAAAATGTATAATTTTGTTAGCGATGAACCAATAAGATAACTATTATAAAATAAAAAGACATTACCTAATGTCTTTTTTTAGTTTTATGATTTCATCTCTAAGTTTGATTGCAGTTTCAAAATCAAGTTGTTTTGATGCAATATCCATAAGACCTTTAAGCCTTTCAATTTCTTTTGAAATATCTTTCTTGGATTTTTTGTTTTCTTCTGTTACTTTTTTGCTTATTTCCAGTGTGTTTTTAATATCTTTTATAATTGTTTTTGGAACAATGTTGTGTTCTTTATTATAATTTTCTTGAATTTGTCGCCTTCTTGCAGTTTCATCTATTGCTTTTTTCATAGAATCTGTTATTGTATCAGCATACATAATCACTTTACCTTCACTATTTCTGCTTGCCCTACCTATTGTTTGAATAAGTGCACCTTCGCTTCGCAAGAATCCTTCTTTGTCGGCATCTAGAATACACACGAGTTCAACTTCTGGCAAATCAAGTCCCTCTCTAAGCAAATTTATGCCAACCAAAACATCAAAATCTCCACGCCTTAAACCATTTATTATATCAATTCTATCCATAGTGTCGATTTCTGAATGAAGATATTTTACTTTTATCTGTCTTTCAGCCAAAAACTCAGTTAAATTTTCTGCCATTTTTTTAGTTAAAGTTGTGATAAGCACTCTATGATTTTTATTTGTAATTTTAACAATCTCATTTATTATATCTTCAATTTGCCCTTGTGTTTTTCTAACTTCAACAATAGGGTCAAGTAGCCCTGTTGGTCTTATTATTTGTTCAACAACATCATCACATAAATTTTTTTCATAAGTTGCAGGAGTTGCCGAAACAAAGGTAACTTGCCCTAACCTTTTTTCAAATTCATCAAATTTTAGTGGTCTATTATCAAATGCAGAAGGCAATCTAAATCCATATTCAACCAAACTTGTTTTTCTTGCCTTGTCGCCATTATACATTGCTCTAATTTGTGGAATAGTCATATGACTTTCATCAATAAAAGTTAAAAATCCCTTTGGAAAATAATCCATAAGTGTAAATGGTGGTTCTCCGGGATTTCTTCCATCAAAATATCTTGAATAATTTTCAATACCACTACAGTATCCAATTTCTCGCATCATTTCAACATCGTAACTTACACGCTCTTTTATTCGTTGTGCTTCAATATACTTTTCTTGCTCCATAAAATATTTATACATATCATCACGGTCTTTTTCTATGTTAGAAAGTGCAAGTTTAAGTTTATCGCTACCAACCGCATAATGAGTTGCTGGAAAAATTGCAATATGACTGAGTTCGCAAATTGTATTGCCTGAAATAACATCAAATTCGGTTATTCTATCAACTTCATCGCCAAAAAATTCAACTTTTATAGCGTGTTCACTATTGTTTGCTGGAAAAATATCAAGCACATCACCTTTTGCCCTAAATGTTGCGCGCTTAAAGTCAATATCGCTTCGTGTGTATTGAATATCAACAAGTTTTTTTATTATTTCATCACGAGAAATATTATCGCCTTTTCTAATTGAAACTTGCATTCTAAAATATTCTTCTGGCGAACCCAACCCATAAATACAAGAAACCGACGCAACAACAATAACATCACTTCTTTCCATTAGTGAAGCAGTTGCACTATTTCTAAGTTTATCAATTTCTTCATTTACAGCCATATCTTTTTCAATGTAAGTATCGCTAGACACAATATATGCTTCGGGCTGATAATAATCATAATAAGAAACAAAAAACTCCACCCTATTGTTTGGGAAAAACTCTCTAAACTCGTTGCACAGTTGTGCAGCGAGAGTTTTATTATGCGCAATAACAAGAGTTGGTCTGTTTAACTTAGCAATAACATTTGCCATAGTGAAAGTTTTTCCACTACCTGTAACACCTAACAAGATTTGAGATTTTAACCCGTAGTTTAAATTCTCACACAATTTATTTATTGCTTGCATTTGATCGCCAGCAGGTTTATACTTTGAAACCAATTCAAATTTTCTATATTCCATATTATCCTTTAAAAATCATTTTCAAAAGCAATCCCAAAACAAAACTTAAAACAGTTAAAAGTAATGTTCTTAAAATCATTCCCCAAAATGCCTGTTTTTCTTTTTTTTGGTCTTTTTTAAATGTGAGTCCTTTATTTTTTAAGTTTACACAATAATAATACCCCTTTTTACTATTAGACACAACAAAATCAAGGTAATTATCTTTGCAAAGCGAAATCATTATATCGTTTAATTCTGCAATAGAGATAACATATTTTTTAGAAACAAATTCAGCCAAATCAGATGTTAAAATTAAGTATGTTTTTTTATCTAAACATACCGATGAAAGATAAAGCATAACGAGTTTTTCTTTTTTGTCTAACATTTTTACCTACATAATTAAATAATATAAAAGTGTTCCCAAAAATGAGCCTAATATTGCAGAAATAAAAAATATAAGAATTAGTAAAATAGTCTCAACTTTAATTTTTTTTAGTTTATTTTTTTCAATTATTTCTTTTTCAAAAATTTGTTTAGAAAGTTGAGTTGCACACAAACAATATCTATCGTCATCAAAATATCTAATATTTATAAAATTATTTGTTTGTAAATGTTTTAAAATATTTTTTATATTTATTTTTCTTTTTATATTTTTTTGCAATAAAAAATCTTCAAAGTCAGTAATTTCAAGGACTTTGTAATCATCTCCACATTCATTTAAAATAAAATTTAATACTAAATTTTCACTTGGATTCAACATAATTATAAACTTTGTTTAAAAGTTTATTATTATTATTTGTAAAATAAAAAAAATAATTAAAATAAAAAATAGCAAATAAATATTGCTATTTTTATAATAAAATTATTTTTTATTTTTT
>CASFMG010000085.1 GCA_949295755.1 uncultured Christensenella sp. | reverse complement strand
GGATATAGTGAAATAAGTATTTTTGTTTATACAAATACAAACATATTTTTAAAAATAATAAATGTTGAAGTGATAAAATCTTTTAGTAGTGCAACATTAAAAATATTAAATAATTTAAAACAAGAAGTTGATAAAGTTTTCGTTTCTGAATATTATTATTTAGAGATTACAACTAATGAAATAATTGAAGATAAATATTCCATTTTTACATCTGAAAATATTTCAAATTTTTTAATTGAAGAAAAAACAAATAAAAAATTGACATTTAGTTTTTATGTGTTAATGTGTAATGAAACAACATTTGAATTTGTTTATAAAGATTATTCTAATAAAATATGTATAGATTGTTATGAGTATATCAATGATTTTGAAATTGTTTTTTCTAATAGTTTTAGTGATAATAAAATAAATTTGTATTTGTTTAATCAAAATTATACAAATTTTGCAAATAATGATAATTATTATTCTTCTTTGGAATTTATTATAAATTTAAAAGATACAAATATAAATGATTATTATGTTGTTGTAGATAATGATGAAGTGGCTGAAATTATTGAGAATAAAATTGTTGCAAAAAATAAGGGGAGTTGCAATTTAAAAATTATTGCGAACGATGGCTCTAACTATTATGAAGAATATAATATTGTTGTAGACATTGTAAAAGTAGATAATGTTGATATTATTTTTGACAATATTGATATTTATGTTGGAGATAAAGTCACAATAAATTTAGCGTTTTCTCCTATTTATGCAATATGCGATTTGTATCTATATAGTAATAATAATTTTATCATTGAAGACAACGTGATTATGCCGTTAAAATCTGGACGTTGTGTTTTGTATGTGAAAGATACTTTGTCAAACTTTATAAAAAGTTTTGAAATAGAAGTAAAAGAACATTTATCATATTATTTTGAAATACAAATAAACGAATCATTTTTAACTGAAAATAATGCAACGTTTATAGACAATGTTTTAACAATAAATAATAATAGTGATTATGTTATTATTCCTATGAGTTATATATGTGTTGTGGATAATAACCCCGATATTAACATTGATTGTGATATAGATTTGATTTGTTCAAATGAAATAAATTGTAGTTATGTTTCTTATTCGAATGCTGTTATTTTTGAAATACATGGTACAGGAGAAATTGATATTACATTAAGTTTAATGGAAAACAGTGAAATATATTGTAAATTTAAAATTATAATAATCTAATAATATTGATTTATTTATTGACAACTTTATTTTGTTTTGATAACATATCAAAGCAAATAAGTTGAATATAGGGGTGTAGTTCATCGGTAGAATAAGAGTCTCCAAAACTCCAGAGGAGGGTTCGATTCCTTCCACCCCTGCCAGAAAATGCCAGTTATATTGGCATTTTTGTTTTGTGTTTTATTTTATATATTTAATAAATTAAGCATATAAATTTTGAAAAGTGTTGTAAATTTTTATTAAAAAGTTATTTATATTAAAAGTAAATATATATTAAGGCGGAAAGGGAGTTTATATCTATTAAACAGCAAATTACAATTGTTTATTGTTACTTATATTTATGTATATTTTGTCTAATATGTAGTTAGCAACCTCTTTTATTGACGGAGGTTTATTTGTTTTTGAAATATTATAAAACAAATTTTTGTTTTGGCAGGACTGGTATGCTCTTAAAATACAAAACCTTATAGATTTTTCAATACTATATGATGAAGTATTATATTTTAGCGCCAATTTGTCATATGTACTATTACATTTTCCATGTGAAATTGAACTGTTTGCATACAATTCATAGATTAAATCTGCCATATATTTTGAACCTATTAGTTTTGAACGAAAGGATAAATTGTCTAGTTCATTGTGTACAATTTTATAGCAGAGTGTTTGGTTTTGTTCATCCATTAAACTATGATTAGAAAAACATCTGTAATGATTTGATAAAACTATCTCTAAATTTCTAAAATTGTCTACAATAAATGTATGATTGTTGCTCAATGTTAAAAAATTTTTATTCATTAAATATATAAATGAATTTTTGTTGTGCATAGCAAAATCTTCTAATATTGTTTGGTGTAAATTAACATTACCGTCAAACACAACATACATAGGAGATATTTTTTCCATTATATATGCAAGTATGTCAAGTTTATCACATTCAAAAATATGTAATTTGAGTTTTGTACAAATATCAAAAATTTCTTTACAATTACATTGATTGTTATGATAATATACTACAGAATTTTGATTCATATTCTTAAACTTTTCCTTTTATATACCTGTATTGTAACAATTTAAATAATTGTAGTCAACAAAAAACGCAATATTTGTACAAAAATTTTCAAAAATATTCAATATTGTACAAAAATATTGTATATAATCGTAATGTACATATTTTTTTTGTTAAAAATTTTGGTATTGCAAAAGATGTACTTATGTGTTACAATATTCTTGAGGTGAAAAATGGCAAGCAGTAAAACAAAAAAAATATTAGTTTCTTTAGGAGTGATTGGTACACTCGCAGCCGCTGCGGCTGTTACAGTCGGTGTTTTAAATGGTAATTTCTTTGGGCAAAACAGCGAACCACAACAACTCAGTCAGGTTGTAAATGTAGATTATGACAATAAAAATTGTTTACTTTCTTGGGATACGGTAGAACACGCCGATTCATATAATGTCGCGATAAATGGTGAAAATCAAGTTCTAACGGAAAATGAATTATTTTATGTTCCAACAGAGCAAACAACTGAATTTAAAATTCAAGCACTAGATTCAACCGGAGAATATAAAAATTCTAATTGGTCAGACTCTTTAACTTACACTATTCCTGCAAATGAAGTTTCTTACGCATCTGTAAACGC
>CASFMG010000084.1 GCA_949295755.1 uncultured Christensenella sp. | reverse complement strand
TTATTTGTGCAATTATACATTTTGCGTTTGTTTTGTGGAATAGGTTGTCCGTTAGAGAATATGATTTAAATATTTTAAAATTATTGCCAACATCTTTTTGCGGAACAACAAGTTTTGTGTTTCCATTTTGCATTGTCTTTTGCAAAAAAGATTCTAAAGTATTGCAATTTGTTTCAAGTTGTGCAATTTTAGGTGGGATTTTGACTTTAATTTATCCAGATTTTATTGGACAAGATAAATCAATTTTCTATGATAAAACTATTTCTGGACTTATGCATCACGTTTTTTTGGTGTATAACTATATTTTGATTTGTATGTTTGGTAGATATAAACCAAGTATGAAAAATTGGAATAGTTTAGTTCTAGGACTTTGTTGTTATATGACATATGGAATTTTTAGTATAACAATTATTGGTAATAGTGATGCTATGGTAATTTATAACCCTTTAATAGAAGGTACAATATTTAATTGGCTATTTACTGGATTTTTATTTATTATTTTATACACTATTTGTTTACTAATATATGAACGTATTGCATTTAAAAAAGAAGATAGGTGGTTAGATAATTTTGTTATTAAAGTCAAACAAAAATTTGATAAAAATATAGATAAATAAAAAAACACACACATTTTTGTGTGTTTTTTATTGTTTTTTTGAAATTCTTGTTGTTGCAATCGCTAATGACCCCGGACCAATATGACAAGCAACATTAAGAGATAATTGGTCAACAAAAGTAATTTTCATATTTGGAAATATGCGTTGTACTTCTTGTTTAAATTTTTGGGCTTCTTCAAGATTGTTTGTGTGTGCAATTTCTAAAACCATTTCTCCATTTTTATAGTATTCGTTAAATGTTGTTTCTAAATCTTTTTTTATTGCATTTATCATACGAATTTTTGCTTGACCAAAACTTAAGACTTTTGCATATGCATCAAGTTTTCCACCGTGAATTTGTAATATTGGCTTTATGTTAAATAAAGAACCAAGAAGTGCCGCTGCAGGTGTAATTCTTCCACCTTTTTTTAAATATGATAGCGTTGCAACTGTTATGTATATACTTGAATCCATTTTTGTTTGTTTTAAATAATCTTTTATTTCTTTTGCACTTTTTCCTTGTTTAGCAAGTTCAAGTGCTTCATAAACACTTTCTTTTTGTGTTACTGATATTCTTTGATTATTTACAACAAAAACTTTGTTATCATAATTTTTTGCAAGTGATTTTGCTGTATTACAAGATTCACTTAAACTACTTGACATTGGTATATAAACAATTTCATCGTGTGTTTTAAGTGCTTTTTCCCATAACTCAGTTACATTATATGGCGATGGTTGCGATGTTGAAATATTTGCGTTTGATGTTAATTTTTTATAAAAATCTTCTTGCGAAAGAGAAACTTCTTCATAATATTCTTCGCCATCAATTATAAATGGCATTGGTAGAACATATAAGTCTTCATTTTGTTCATTTATTGAAATTCCCGAATTGCTATCCGTTACTATTGCTACTTTTGACATTTTTTCTCCTTGTAAACTATTTTATTATATATTATCGTATTTTATATATCAATTATTTTTGTTGCACAGAAATCTAAATTTGCGCCATAAAGTTGATTTATTCTTTAATCAATTTTCAAATTATATAATTGAACAACAATTCAATTATTATTTAGTAAAATATAGTTATTATTATGTTTTTGCGCATAAACAAATTTATTATAAAAGTTGTGTTATTTTTTTTGTTGTGTTATGCTTATATAGATATTAAGGAGATTATTATGATATACGATGAAATAAAGAGGGCGAATATTATTGCTATAAAAGAAAAAGACATTGTGGCAAGAAGTATATACAGTGTTCTATTAAATAAATTTATGCTTGAAAACATCAAAAAAAGAGAACAACATTTAGAACTTACTGATGTTGATGCAGTACAAATTTTGCAAAAGACAATTAAAGAACTTTCTGATGAATTGGAAAATTACAAAAAAGTAAACAATAATGAAGAAGTCAATAATATTTCGAAGCAGGTTGAAATTGTAAATAAATATTTACCAAAAATGATGGACAGAGAAGAAATTAGAAATATTATTTTGCAATTAGATGATAAATCTATTCCAAACGTAATGAAACATTTTAAAACAAATTATGCTGGTAAATGCGATATGCGATTAGTACAAGAAGTTTTAAAAAACATTTAAAAGAGTTTATTATGAAAGTTTATGCAATAAGTGATTTTCATCTTTGCAATAGTGGTGAAAAGCCAATGGAAATATTTGGTGGAGATTGGGCAGATTACCAAGAAAAAATAAGACAAGATTGGCAAAATAAAGTTAGCGATGAAGATGTTGTGGTTATTTGTGGCGATATATCTTGGGCAATGAAATTAGAAACCGCTAAAATAGACCTAAATTATTTTGAAGATTTAAAAGGTTATAAAATTTTTATCAGAGGAAACCACGACTATTGGTGGCAAAGTATTTCAGCCGTTAGGAACAATTTACCCAAAAATTCTTTTGGTGTATGA
>CASFMG010000083.1 GCA_949295755.1 uncultured Christensenella sp. | reverse complement strand
CAAGTGCTTGAAAACAACAACATAAACAAGTGGTCATTAAAGTCGTCTATTGATATAGAAAATTTACAAAAAGAATTGGAAGAAATAAAATACGTAAGTTATGCTAGTGTTATCATAAAAGGAAATGCACTAATTGTAAACATTAAAGAACAACTAACAAATAATGAAATTGTAAATATGGGTTCTTTTCAACCACTTGTGTCAAAATATGATGGAAAAATAACTTCAATAAAACTTATTCAAGGTACAAGTGCCGTTAAAGTGGGCGACATTGTTAAACTTGGTGATGTGCTTGTTTATCCATATGTTTTAAATGATGATGGCACAACACTGAGTGTCCAACCACTTGCAGACATAACTTGCGATGTGTGGATAACAACAAGGCTTGATGTTTTGGATAAAGAAATAAAAAAAGTAAAAACGCAAAGTGTTGTGTCAAACTATACTATTTCTTTTTTAGGTATAACTTTATATAAAACAAATAATGAAGTAAATTTTGAAAATTATGAAACCGAAGAAAAAGAGTGTTATTTATCAAATTGTATTTTGCCAATAAAAATAAAGTATACAAACTGTTATGAATATGTTTTTAAAGAATTTGAAACAAATTTTGAAGAAAACAAAGACAAATATATTGAAAAAACAAGACAAATGTCATTGCTAAATGTTAAAGAATATGACATAATAAAAGATGAGAGTTATGTGATAAATAAACACGAAGATGTAAACACTATTATTTACACAATAACTCTTAATAAACTTGTAACATAGAAGGGTTTATGATTATAAATTTTAACAATTTAGGCGATGAAATATTAAAGCAAAAAATAACGCAAATTTTTTGTATTGCACAACAACAAACAAACACAAAAAACAATATTTCGGTTAATATTACTATTGTTGGAAAAGAAAAAATTAAACAACTAAATGAAGAATTTAGAAATATTGATAAAATTACTGATGTTTTAAGTTTTCCACTTTTAGAAAATTATGAACTTAAAAGTGGAGAGATGCTTGATGAAAACATTTGCACTGACATTGGAGACATTGTCATTTGTAAATCAAGGGCGATTGAGCAAGCAAAAGAATATAATCATAGTACTCAAAGAGAAATTTGTTTTTTGGCACTTCACGGTTTTTTGCACGTTTTGGGGTATGACCATATAAAAAAAGAAGATGAAGTAATTATGTTTGATTTGCAAGATAAAATTTTAAAAAAAGCACAAGTGGAGAGATAATGGAATATAAATGTGGATATGTGGCAATTCTTGGCAAACCAAATGCAGGTAAAAGCACTTTGGTTAATTGTTTGGTGGGAGAAAAAGTGGCAATAGTATCAGCAAAACCTCAAACCACCAGAAACAATATTTTGGGAATAATAACAACACAAAATTATCAACTAATTTTAATGGATACACCAGGTATTCACAAAAGCAAAAATGCACTAGATAAGTTTATGATGAAAAATGTTAGAAGTGCTATTGGTGGAGCAAATGTCATTTTGTATTTGGTAGATGTAACAAAAAAAATTAGTGAAGAAGAAATTGATTACATTAAAAATTTAAAAGAAAAAAATCAAGTTCCACTTATTTTATGTTTAAGCAAAATTGACCTTGTTAAAAATGAAAATGTACTCCTAACCATTTCACAACTATCTAGTGTTAAAGAAATAGACGACATTGTGCCAATTTCGAGTTACAAAAACAAAAACACAGCCGAATTATTAAACACAATACTAAATTATTTACCAGCACAAAAAGATAAAAATTTTATTTTCGATGATGATTATTACACAGATAAATCTTTAAAATTTTTGGTTGCAGAAATAATAAGGGAAAAAACATTATATTATTTGGAGAAAGAAATTCCACACGGAATAAACATAAATATTATTAATTTTGAAGAAAAACCTAATATTTGTGTTATTGAAGCAGATATAGTTTGCGAAAGGGAAAGGCATAAAAGCATTATAATAGGCAAAAAGGGAAGTATGCTTAAAACCATCGGCGAAAAAGCCAGATTTGACATAGAGAAATTAGTTGATAAAAAAGTACTTTTAAAACTTTTTGTAAAAACAAAGAAAAATTGGCGAGATAGTGAAAATTACTTAAAAGAGTTTGGTTACAAAAAAGAAGATTTGTAAATTTTTTCTTTATTTTTGCATATAATAGTTGTATAATAATATTGCAATAAAATGTCGGCAAACAGCAAGAGAAAAATTTACAGTACGGAGGATAGCGTGGATAATTTTGTATCAACACAAGCACAAATATTATGGAATTTGTTTACTAAAACAGGAAATATAAATATCTATAGGCTCTATTTTGCTGTGCAACACACCAAAGATTCAACTCTTGACAAAATAATAAACGGAACAGATAAACAAACAAATTCGATGGAGTTGTAATTGGATACAATAAAAGTTAAAGCCATTGTGCTTTCTGCTGCCGACTATAAAGAAAAGGACAAGCTTGTTACTCTTTTTACTATTGAACACGGACTGATGCAAGTTATAATGAAATCAGTAAAAACTCAAAAGGCAAAAATGAAATTTGCAAAAGAACCTTTTTGCTTTGGCGAGTTTTTAATCAGTTTGCCATCAAAGGTCATAACAGGTGCTAATATTGAAGATAGTTTTTTTGAACTCACAAAAGACATAGATAAATTTTATATTGGTTGTGCAATTTTAGAAACAATTAGAACTATTGTTGTACCTGGCGAAAAAAATGTGGAACTTTTTATTGAAACTCTAAAAGCCATTGGTTGTATTTCATACAATGGCGTCAACGATAAATATGTTTTGGTTAAGTTTTTACTTTCGGTTTTTCAAAATATGGGATATAGTTTGGCTCTTGATAAGTGTTCAACTTGTGGGCAAAAATTTATTGGAAAAAGATACCTAAATTTAGATTTTGGCGAAATTGTGTGCACAGGTTGTAAAAGTGGTAATTGTATGGAAATTTCTGCTAAATGTCATAGTTGTTTTAAAATACTAAGCGAAACGAGTTATGAAAAATTAAACACTTTAAAGTTAGCACCAAAAAGTGAAGACGAGGCACTTAATGTCCTAAATATCAATTTTGAAAGAAGATTTAATAAAAAATTAAATTTATTATAAAAATTTTTAATAGGCAATTAAAAAAAGTTGCTTATTTTTTTTTAATGATTTAAACTATCAAAGTTGAAAAATTTAGGAGGATTTATGTCAAATAAATATGTTTATTTATTTAGTGAAGGAAACGCAAATATGCGCAACCTTCTTGGTGGCAAAGGTGCAAACCTAGCAGAAATGACAAATATTGGTTTGCCTGTACCACAGGGCTTTACTGTTACAACAGAAGCGTGTACAAAATATTATGATGATGGCAAAAAATTATCACAAGAAGTTATTGACCAAATATTAGAAGGTCTTAAAAAGATTGAAGAATTAGACAACAAAAAATTTGGTGACAAAAACAATCCACTTCTTGTTTCTGTTCGTTCGGGAGCAAGAGCATCAATGCCAGGAATGATGGATACTGTTTTAAACTTGGGATTAAATGATGAAGTCGTTGAAGGCCTTGCAACTCTTACAAACAACCCAAGATTTGCTTATGATAGTTATAGAAGATTTATTCAAATGTTCAGTGATGTTGTTATGGGTTTAGATAAATCTAAATTTGAACGAATAATTGACCAAATGAAAGAAGAAAGAAAAATTAAACTTGATATTGAATTTAGTGCAGAAGATTTAAAACTTATGGCACAAAAATTTAAAGATTTCTACAAAGAACAAATGCACGAAGAATTTCCACAAGAACCTGTTCATCAACTTATTGAAGCAGTTAAGGCAGTGTTTAGGTCGTGGGATAATCCAAGAGCAAATTATTACAGAAGAATGAACGACATTCCTTCAAGTTGGGGTACTGCTGTAAATGTTCAAACAATGGTGTTTGGAAATATGGGCGAAACAAGTGGAACAGGCGTCGCTTTCACAAGAAACCCATCAACGGGCGAAAAGAAACTTTATGGCGAGTATCTTATGAACGCACAAGGCGAAGATGTTGTTGCTGGAATTAGAACTCCTAATCCAATTTCACTTCTTGAAACTCAAAACCCAGAACTTTATAAACAATTTACAAATATTTGTAAAACTCTTGAAGACCACTACAACGATATGCAAGATATGGAGTTTACAATAGAAAAAGGTAAACTTTATATGCTTCAAACAAGAAACGGAAAAAGAACTGCACACGCTGCGCTTAAAATTGCCGTTGATCTCGTTAATGAAGGTAGAATTTCACAAGAACAAGCACTTCTTATGATTGACCCAAAACAATTAGATGCACTTCTTCATCCACAATTTAATAGTGATGACCTAAAAGCAAGCAAAGTTATTGCAAATGGTCTTCCTGCATCTCCTGGTGCAGCAGCAGGTAAAATTGTTTTCACTGCTCAAAGAGCAAAAGAACTTGCATCAAACAAAAATAAGGTTGTGTTGGTTCGTCTTGAAACATCACCAGAAGACATAGAAGGTATGGCAGTTAGCGAAGGTGTTCTCACTGCTCGTGGGGGAATGACATCTCACGCGGCTGTTGTTGCAAGAGGAATGGGAACAGCGTGCGTTGCAGGTTGCAGTGCACTCGTTGTCAATGAAGAAGAACACTATTGCACAATCGCAGGACAAAGATTTAACGAAGGCGATGAAATATCCATTGATGGTTCAACAGGAAATGTTTATGGAAATCTTGTAAAAACAGAACCAGCTTCGGTTTCGGGCGATTTTGCAACTATTATGGAATGGGCAGACAAGAGAAGAACACTTGAAGTTAGAACAAATGCTGACAATCCAAAAGATGCACAAGTTGCATACAATTTTGGAGCACAAGGCATTGGATTATGTAGAACAGAGCATATGTTTTTTGATGCTGACCGTATTCCAGCAGTTAGAGAAATGATTGTGTCAAGCACTGTTGAAGAAAGAGAAAAAGCACTTTCTAAACTTCTTCCAATGCAAAGAAAAGACTTTATTGGTTTATACAAAGCAATGAAAGGTCAACCTGTTACAATTCGTTTCCTTGACCCACCACTACACGAATTTTTACCACACACAGATGATGAAATTAGAGAACTTGCAAAAGATATGGGACTAACATTTGAAAAACTTAAAAACACAGTTGAAAGTTTGCACGAATTTAACCCAATGATGGGACATCGTGGGCTTAGACTTGCTGTAACATATCCTGAAATAGCAAGAATGCAAACAAGGGCAGTTATTGAAGCAGCACTAACTGTTAAAAAAGAAGATGGATATGATATTCACCCAGAAATTATGATTCCACTTACTTGCGAAGCAAAAGAATTTAACTATGTAAGAAACATTGTTCAAGAAACTGCTGACGAGGTTATTAAAGAAAGTGGAGAAAAATTGACATACAAAATTGGTACAATGATAGAAATACCAAGAGCAGCACTTACTGCTGACGAAATTGCTAAAACTGCTGAATTTTTCTCGTTTGGAACAAACGACTTAACACAAATGACATTTGGATTTAGCCGTGATGATGCAGGAAAATTCCTTGGTGCATACTATGATAAAAAATTGTTCGACAGCGACCCATTTGCTCACTTAGACCAAGTTGGCGTTGGTAAACTTGTTGATATGGCTTGCAAACTTGGAAGAAGTACACGCCAAGATATTAAACTTGGAATATGTGGAGAACACGGCGGTGATCCTCAATCAATAGAATTTTGTCATAGAGTTGGTTTGACCTATGTTTCTTGTTCACCATATCGTGTACCAATCGCAAGGTTGGCTGCTGCGCAAGCGAACATCAAAAACCCTAGAAAATAACAAAAAAAGAGATCATTCTAACTTCGTTTACTGCACAACAGACACTCACAGTTATGTAGGTAACTACACTCCTGCGAGTGTCCATTGTGCGAGCCTCGCTATAATGGCTCTTTTTTTGTTATTTTTTTAAACTTAATAAGTAATTTCAAAATTAAAACAATTCACAATTTCTTTGTTTCTGGCGAACTTTGCCACACGGTTATTTGCGAAAGCAAACTCCTGCGAGAGTATGAGGACCCCAAAAAGTAACAACGGAAACTTTTTGGGGAGAGGAAAAACGGAGCGAAAAACAAAAATTTGCGAAAGCAAATTAAAGATAAAAGCGACAGTTTTGACGACTTTGCCGAGCCTT
>CASFMG010000082.1 GCA_949295755.1 uncultured Christensenella sp. | reverse complement strand
CTTTTCTTTTATATTTTTCTGCTAAATCAAGTATTTGTTGCATTCTTTGAATGTTTGAAGCAAAAGTTGCAACAAACAATCTTTTTTCTGGATGCTTTTCAAATATAGAATCCATAACTCTGCCAACATTTGACTCACTCATAGAATAACCCGGTCTGCAAACATTTGTGCTTTCACACAAAAGCAAGTTTACTCCTTTTTTACCAAGTTCGCCAAATCTGGTTAAATCGGTTGTTTCTCCTGTTACAGGCTCAAAGTCGATTTTAAAATCACCTGTGTGAATTATGTTTCCACAAGGTGTATTTATACAAAGCGCAAGTGCACCTGCAATAGAGTGGTTTACATTTATAAATTCAATAGCGAAATTGCCTATTTTTAAAACTTGCTTTGGTTTTACGGCTATTAGTTTATACTTTTGTTTTGGATATTCTTTTAATTTATTTTCAATTAGTCCAAGTGTAAGCCTTGAACCATAAATTGGAACATTAACATCGCTCAATACAAAAGGTATACTTCCAATGTGGTCCTCGTGTCCGTGAGTTATAATAAATGCTTTTAGTTTGTTTTTGTTTTGAATTAAATATGTTATGTCTGGCACAACAACATCAACACCCGGCAAGTCTTCGTCTGGGAATGTCATTCCACAATCAACAACAATCATTTCATTTTCATATTCGATTGCTGTCATATTTTTTCCAATTTCACCAACACCACCTAAAAATGTTATTTTTACTTTTGATGATTTATCGTGTTTTTTTATAACTGTTTCTTTTTGTTGTGTCTTTTGTTTGTTTTCAATTTTATCAAATTGTTTTTTATCAAGATTGTTAACATTGTTTGCGTGTTGTTTTTTCTGTTTTGAACTTTGAGATTGCAAACCAACCATTTTATTTATGGAAGTGTTTGCATTTTCATTGTTTATAAGCGATTTTAGCTGCTCTATAATTTTATCATCACTTGTTTTTTCGTACATTTTTTACTCCTTTTATTCACGAAAAATATACAAGAATTTTTTTCTTGTTTTTATCTTTTGAATTTTGTTTTTTTATTAAATTATGTTTTTAACTTTGTTAAATTTGTCGCATTGTTCAAGTTTTTTTGGCGATATAATTGAATCAAGGTCAACATAATATCTCATACCTTGACTTTCAAAAAACATCACCATTTCAAGCATAATAATAGAAACTGATGCAAGTGGAACAAGTGCAATAAGCGAAAATGATGTAAACATCATAGAAAACATTGTTGCAAAAAATATAATTACAAAAACACTTGAAAACACTCTAAAATAGCGTCTTGAAACTGCTTTTATTCCTTTTTTAAATGATTTCGATGGTGAAATATCAAAAACTACTGTTGCTGGCATCCAACCACAAAATGTTGTAACTAACATACTTATCATAAACACAAAATATAAAATTATAATAATAGGCAAAAATATTTGAATTAACCCATTAAATGTTGTAAGGTACAAAAGCCCATAAAATCCTGCACCAAAAATTACTATAAATGGCAATGTGATAAGTGTTCTAAAAATTGAATACACACTTGACACACCTAATTTGCTTACAAACGTTGCCATAAAACTAGATTTTGACAAACTTGCCATATAGGAATAAAGTCCTTCGCCTGTTGGTATACTACTTAACCCAAACAAAAATGGTAAGAGTATTAACACAACAAAAATAGAATAGAAAAATGCAAAAGGAAAAACATTAAACATAACAATTAGTGCGTCTAAAAATGCTTGAACTAATAAAAACAAATTATTTAAAAGCGATGAAGTGTTTAAAAATACAGTATTTGTTGCAAAATTTGTTAAAATTGTAGAAAAATTAACTGTGCCTAAACAATGCGACCAAGCAGAAAAAGTTGGAATTAAAAACAATGCACAAATAACTACTGCAACAATTTTATACAAAAGCAATTTCCAAAAAACTGAAAAATTTGCAATAAACAATTTAAGCGAATTTTTAAACATCATAAACAAATCACCATATTAACTTAAAAATTTATTAGTTAACATAGTATATTATATAACCATAAAAATATCAACTGTTTTTTTAACAATTTACATAAAAATAAAAAAACACCGACTTATAAACTTGAATGTAACAAATTTATAAAATCGGTGTTTTTTTTACTTATCTTGTTCTTTTTTCTCTAATTGTTGTTCTTCTATGTTTTGCATATCATCTTTTGTTTCACTTTGATTTTCAACATCTATTGTGTCAATTTCATTTTCTTCTTGTGTTTCTTCGATATCTTTTTTAATTGGCATACACACAACTCCAAAAGCAACCAAAACCCCACAAATTGACATTATAACATCTTCTATTATTTGGTCGTTTATTGAAAATCCAAAACATTTTGCAATAGCATTACAAAGCATAACAACAGCAGCAGATAGTCCCGTCCAAAAACTATATTTTTTTATTTTGTTTTTAAATGTTTTCATTAGATTTTTTCCCCTTTTTATAAACTACAACTTTTTTTATTTCGCCAACATCTTCTTTTATAGTTTCAACACTAGACAACCTTAGTGAAAGTACATCTATTGTTTTTTGATATTTCTTTTCTCTTGCCCTGCTATCTTTTAATTCGTATACAAGTAAGGCAACAAAAAGACAGGCAAATATGCCGTTTGTCAAGGCAACAGAAAAAACCTCATTCCACATAAAGCACTAATCTTTTCTTTGAGTGAGCAGTACTTTCAATTTGTTAAAGTTTATTGAACCAAGTTCGGAATTAAACAACTTGTTTGAATTGAGTTCGTTTAATGCTTCTTCTTTTGACATTGACATTAAATAATCTTTTGCAAGTTGATATTTTTCTTCTTGCTTCATCTTTTCAATTCCTTCATAGCCATATTTTTCAACATATTCGGCATATTCAAGAGCATTTTGCTTGCGCTTAGCTTCATATTCGGCTTCTTTTTGAGCAATTTGGTTGTTGTATTCCAATACTTTTTGTTCTTCTTCTAATAAATTTTGATTTATTTCATCAATTTTATTTGAGAGTTTAACAGCATATGTTATGTCAAACGCATTTAGTGCGTTTTCTCTTTGCTCGTTTAACAAATTTTTTTGATTGTTTAATGAATCTATTTTAGAAGTTATTTCGTCATTTATTTTGTTGTATTCTTTAATCATATTTTGGTCAAAGGCATCTAATATATTTATTACGATTGATGAACGACTTAGTCCCCTTTTTACAGCATCGTTTGATGCTTCTTGTTTTAAAGACGAGTACAACTCTTTTGTTTCATTTTTTTGTGATTCGCCATCAGATTTAGTTGTT
>CASFMG010000081.1 GCA_949295755.1 uncultured Christensenella sp. | reverse complement strand
TTTGGCTAAAAATAGTCCACAGGACTATTTTCTTAACGCGTCGCCCCCTCGGGGGAAACTTCGTACCGGTTCAAGTCCGGTCCCCGGCACCAAGAAGAACCTAAACAGGTTCTTTTTTATTTCAAGGGATTTTAAGTCCCTTGGACTTAACTCCTGTCGGAGCCAGACCGCAAAACAGAGAAAAAACTGCGCTTAGGCACAGTTTTACCATAAACGGCAAAACATAGTGCTTTGGCGCTTGTTTTTTCTCTTCTCTCGCGACCAAACGAAAATGCTTTTTATAAAAAAGCATTTTGTCGCGACTTAAAAAGGTTAATTAGAAATATTTATTTAACAATGTAACAAAAGTATTGGGTAGATAAAGTGATATGAATAAAATATACTTAAATTTTTACTGCGCTTAGGCACAGTTTTGTGCCGTAAGCGGCAAAACATAGTGCTTTGGTGCTTGGTTTTTTTCTTCTCTCGCGACCAAACGAAAATGCTTTACAAGTAAAACATTTGTTTGCGACTTTTTTACATTATTCAAATTATTATTTCAATATTTTGCAATATACCATAATTAAAAATGTTTTTTAAATTTTTTAATTGTAGACAAAAAAAAATTAATTGTGTATAATTTCACAAAGAGGTGAGTATGACAGATATTGAAATTGCAAGAAATACAAAATTAAAAGACATAAAAAAGATTGCAAAAAAATTAAAATATAAAGGTAATATTATTTTATACGGCAATTATAAAGCAAAATTACCAATAAAATATGGCAAAAAAAATGGTAAGTTAATTCTAGTTACTGCAATCAATCCTACAAAATACGGAATAGGAAAGACAACAGTTGCTATTGGACTTGCTGATGCATTAAAAAAGATTGGCAAAAATACTTGTTTAGCACTACGGGAACCTTCGCTTGGCCCCGTTTTTGGAATTAAAGGTGGTGCAACAGGGGGTGGATATAGTCAAGTTGCTCCAATGGAAGATATAAATTTGCATTTTAATGGCGATTTTCACGCAATTACTTCTGCAAACAATTTGCTTTGCAGTTTGATTGATAACCATATTTATCAAGGCAATGAATTAAACATTGACCCTGAAAATATTTTATTTCATAGGTGTTTAGATTTAAACGATAGAGCATTGCGTGAAGTTACGGTTGCACAAGGGAAGGGAAATGGAGTTGAAAGAAAAGACCAATTCACAATAACGGCAGCGAGTGAAATTATGGCAATTATGTGCCTAGCAAAAGATTTTGAAGATTTAAAAACACGACTTGGCAACATTTCTGTTGCACTAAACAAAGACGGAAAAATTGTTTATGCAAGAGATTTAAAAGCACAAGAAAGTATGGCAATTATACTTAAAGATGCACTTATGCCAAATTTGGTACAAACATTAAATCATACTCCTGCTATGGTGCATTTGGGACCTTTTGCAAATATTGCACACGGTTGCAATAGCATAATTGCAACAAAAATGGCACTATCATATGCAGATTATGTTGTTACAGAAGCAGGATTTGGTGCTGACCTTGGTGCAGAAAAGTTTTTTGATGTTAAGTGTAGAGTGGCCAATTTAAAACCAAATGCAGTTGTTATTGTTGCAACAATTAAAGCACTTAAATTGCACGGTGGCATTGTTGATGCTGAATTGGATAAAGAAAATATTGAAGCAGTTAAAAAAGGTATGGAAAATTTGCTTGCACATATTGACACAATATACAACAAATTCCATTTACCACCTGTTGTAACATTAAACAAATATTATAGTGATACCAAAGATGAAATTGATACCGTAATAAATGAATTAGACAAAATTGATATAAAGTGTATCATTAACGATGTTTGGGGAAAAGGTGGCGATGGAGCAATACAATTAGCAAAAGAAGTAGTAAAAGTTTGCACTTGGAATAATGAAGCATTTGAGTTTATTTATGATGCCGAAAGTTCAATAAAAACAAAAATAAAAGAAGTTGCAGTAAATGTTTATGGAGCAAAAGGTGTAAAATTTAGTAATAAAGCAGAAGAAACAATAAAAAGGTTAAATAAATTGCACTTAAATAAATTACCTATTGTTATTGCAAAAACTCAGTATAGTTTAAGTGATGATGCAAAACTTATAAACAGACCAAAAGATTTTTATATCAATGTGAGAGATTTAGAAGTTAAAACAGGTGCAGGGTTTATTATTGTTCTTGCTGGTAAGATGCTTTTAATGCCTGGGCTTAGCAAAACACCTAATGCAGTAAATATGCAAATAGATTGCAATTATAAAATTGAAGGTTTGTTTTAAAAATTATTAAAATATTTTTAAAAAAAGTTCACATTTTGTGAACTTTTTTAATTTTCTCCATCGTCTTCTGTTGGAACAGAGAAATTAGTAAACTCAAAACTTATATATGCTTCGCCGTTTACATTTGTTGGTATATTTAATTTATATTCTTGGGTTAAAAATGAACCGTTAAGATTTATCTCTAAATATGTTTGCGTTTTTACATCTATAAGAGAACTTTCGCCATCTATTACAGTTTCATAGGTATAAGTTAAATTTATTTCGGCATATATTTTTGTTATTTTATTTAGTGCGAGTGTAATTGTGTCTATGTCAAAAGTTTTTGTTGCATTTATTTCATTGTTTAAAACTTCTTTTAATGTTTCATATGAACTTCCAAGTTTTACATTCGCTACAATATTTGTAATTGTATTGTTTTGATTATATGTGTCATTAAAAATTACTTTTGTTGGACTTACAAGTTCAAGGTTAGGGCAAGTGAATATTGCAGTATATGTTCCACTTGTTTGATTTGAAACTTTAAATGTGTATGTTGGTTCATATGAAACAACAACATTTTCGTTCATCCACGCTAAGAATTTTGAATCACCTTTTGGTGTTGCTGTTATTGTGCAGTCAGTATTTTCTTCGTATGTTCCACCACCTTCAACATATCCATAATTTGCATACCAAACATTTACATATATATTATATTTTTTTGGCGTTTCATTACAAGCCGACATTGAAATGCAGGCACAAAGCAGTAAAACTACGCTTAAAAATATTTTTAATTTATTTTTCATTTTTTCTCCTAAAATAAATTTATCATTATAAACTTTTTGTGTCAAATAATGTTTGCATAAATATTGCAATATATTACAAATTATTAAAAATTATTTGTGAGTAAAATTTTTAAGGTTGCATAGAATACATTGACAGATGAGGAGTAAAAATGTGGGAGTTTTGCATTTCAATAAATAAGAATAAACATCTTTTGTGCAATTATGTTTTTGATAAATTGCAGGAATATACAAAAAAATATGAAGGATTAGTTACTAAACACGAAAAACAGTTAAATATAGACATTCTTGTCGCTTGTAATGAATATGAAAAAAATAGACTAATTTTAAATTTGCAAGATATAATAAGTGAATGTGTATGTTATTTTTATAAAAAAGATTTTTTAGTGTCTAATTTGCATATAAATATTGGTGATGAAATGTCAAAACAGGCATTTATTTCTGCACTTTTATTTTTTGATAGAGAAACGGATAGGTATATTGTAAATAAATATTTAAACATAAACAATAAACTAAATTTAGAGGGTTTTTTTAATTTTAAACTTCAAACTTTAAAAAATAAGTGGAAAGAACTTATTGAAATAGCAAATCAAAATGAAATATATTTATATTCAAATGAAACATTTATGGAACTTATTAAGTTTTTGGTTGATAACATTGAAGTTAAGAGTGATGTTATAAATATTATGTCGATAAACGATAGTTATGATGTTTTTGATTCCAAATTTGATAAAATAGACAGTACTGAAATAACAGAAGAGAAAGACAAAAAATTAGTTTCTCTTTTAATTGCACTTTGCCCTAAAAATATAAATATTTATTGTAGTGATATTTTGCCTAATAATTTAAAAAATTTAATTTGTAAATTGTTTGAAAAAAGAGTTAGATTTATTTCAAAAATAAATTAAAAGTATTGCAATATGAGAATATATTTGATATATTTTAAATATGAAATTATTAAAATTATTTTCTATTGCGATTTTTATTTTTGTTGCTAGTATGTGTTTTTTTTCGTGCAAAAACGAATTAAAAACTAGAGAAATTGAATACATAAAAAATCATATAGCGACATTGTCCATTTTTACATTTGATGGAAAAAGTGAAAGCCAATTTGGATTAATGAATTTGGGCCATAGTTTCTTATCTATTTCAAATGCTTCAAAAGACGATGTTGTTATTGGAAATTACACATTAAAACCAGATGAAACAGTTTGTATTGGAACTTGGAGTATACTTGAACACTTTGGTGTTTGGTATAATGTTGAGTCAAATTATATAAGACTTTATGAAAAATATCTTGGAAGAGTATCAATAACAAAATATTTAGATAGTTATGATATTGAAACAATTTGTAATTTTATTGCTATGCACGACTATTGGAGTCCGATTTATAATTGCAGTTATTTTGCAATAAATTTGTGGAACAGTGTTGCAAAAGAAACTGAAAGATTAGATACATATTTAATATATAGTCCAAGTAAGTTGAGTTCTCAGTTAAAAGAATTTAAAAATTATCAAATTAACAAGAGTATAAAAACTAATTACAAATTTGGTTATTTTAACGAAGCAAATTATGTTAGTTTTAATCTTGAAGGAGATGTTTATGCGTAAAAAATCGATATTATACACGCTGTATAGTGTTTTAATTTTAATTGATTTATGGTTATTGTATTCAACGATCGGATATTATATTTTGGGGAACAACACGCCAAAAATATATGGCGAAACAACCACTAATTTTATGGGAATGTATATTATGTCTATTACATTTGGTGTTTGCTTTTTTGTTTTAACACTTTGTATTGTGGTTAGTTTAATAATTTTAAGAAAAAAGAAAAAAAGTGTATATTGACATTTTAGGAAAAGTATGATATACTCAAAAAGTAAATAAAAGAGGTTGTTATGAGAAATATATATGAAGAAGAACTTGATATTTTATGGGATAATTACAACAACTTAATGGACATTATTGGTTTTGATACTGTTCTTACTGCAAGCACAGAAGAATTGCAAAATAAATTTGCGTTAAAATACAAACAAGTTCATTATCAGGTTAAAGAAGTGAATTCTTGGAAACCAAGAAATGTTATGAAATACAATTTGTTGAAATTAAGAAGGTTGTTTGCTATTTGGAGAGAAAATAATGTTGTTTTAATTGAAGGTGGTATTTTATATAGTGATAGAGATACTTATAAACAATTCCCAAAATACAACCGACAAAATCCAACAGTTTATCCAACAGAAAAAACTATAAATAAACTTAGAGTAAAAGCACTTGTTGGATATGTTGAAGAAAAACAACTAAAAGATTTGCGTTCACTTAGAGCAAGTTTAATAAGGGGACTTGGTCTTGACAATGATACTGCGAATTTTTTAACTAGGTTATACGGCAAAATGCAAGCAAGAAGTGAAGTTAATAAATTTTCAGAAAAAAGTTACATATAACCATAAAAAGTGTTGACATATAAAATTATATGTGGTAGTATGTTAGGGCAAAGCAGAAGGTTAGACTTCTCACCAACCAAGTTTACTTAGGTTGAGTAAAACATTTTTATTTTAATTTGTTTTATTTTGAGTGAGAACTATTCTGTTTTCACTCATTTTTATTTAAGGAGGATATAACAATTTTTAAGGAACTTCTTATAAACGACCAAATAAACACAAATGAAGTAAGGTTAATTGGTCAAAATGGAGAACAACACGGCATTGTAAGTTTAAAAACGGCGATGGATATTGCTTCAAACGAAGGATTAGATTTAGTTTTGATGTCTTCTTCATCTACACCATATGTTTGTAAAATAATGGACTATGGCAAATATAAATTTGATGCAATCAAAAAAGAAAAAGAACTCAAAAAAAATCAAAAAATCTCAAATTTAAAAGAAATTCAACTTTCGCTTACAATAGACACGCACGATATGGAAGTTAAGGCAAAACACGGTTTAAGATTTTTAAACGATGGCGATAAAGTTAAGGTTGTTTTAAGAATGAAAGGTCGTCAGCAAGCATATGCAAAAAATGCTGTTGAAGTTGTGAAATCTTTTTATAATATGCTTTCAAGTATTGGAACTTACGACAAAGAGCCAGAGGTTGTTGGAAGAAATGTTATTATGATTATATCGCCTAAAAAATAGAAAATTATAAAGGAGAAATAAAATGCCAAAATTAAAATCACACAGCGGTGCAAAGAAAAGATTTAAAGTAAACAAATCTGGAAATGTTAAGTTTGCAAAACCAAATCGTGGACATTTCCTTGCTAAAAAAGCACAAGGAAGAAAAAGAAAATTAAGAAAAGGTGGTTATCTTTCAGGAAAACAAGCAGCAAATGTTAGAAAGATGATCAATGCATAAGGAGAGTAACTATGAGAATTAAAAGATCAGTTAATGCATTAAAGAAAAGAAGAGCAATTTTAAAACAAGCAAAAGGTTATAGAGGTGCAAAATCTAAACTTTATCGTGTTGCTCGTGAAGCGGTTATGAAAAGCGGTCAATATGCTTATATTGGCAGAAGATTAAAGAAAAGAAATTTCCGTTCTTTGTGGATTACAAGAATAAATGCTGCTTGCAGATTGAATGATATTTCATATAGTCAATTTATGCACGGTTTAAAAGTTGCGAATGTAACTTTAAATAGAAAAATTTTAGCAGATATAGCTGTAAATGATGCACAAGGTTTTGCTACACTTGTTGCAACAGCAAAAAAAGCAATTTAATTTAATAAAATATCAAATCTACTCGATTTGTTTTTTTGTGCAATGATTGATTTGATTTTTTTTATATTTTGTGTATAATGTTTTTATGATTACATCAGTTAAAAATGAATACATTAAGCAATTAAAAAAATTAAAACAACAAAAAGACATACTTTGTTTGGATAATCGAAAACTTATTGATGAAGCAATTAAAAATAAATGGGAAATTGTGCATTTAATTAAAACAGAACAGATTTGCAAAAAATACACTTCAAACGATGTCGTTGTTTCTAACAATGTTTTGAAAGTTTTTTCTAATACCAAATCATCTCAACAGGTTATAGCATTTGTAAAATTAAAAAAACAAATTTTAAAACCACCAAATCAAAATTTTTTAGTGCTAGATAATATTCAAGACCCTGGAAATGTTGGAACACTTATACGAAGTGCAGTTGGTGCAAATTTTTTAGATATTTATTTAATTGATTGTGCAAGTGTTACTCTTGATAAGACAATAAGAAGTACAATGGGCGCACTTTTTAAATGTAATGTTTACGAAACTGATAAATCGTTTATTAAAGTTTTAAAATCGTGGAATAAAAAACTATACATTGCAGATATGAACGGAAAAGATATATATAAAAGTGTTTTTTTAAACAATATCGGAGTTGTTATAGGTAATGAGGGACACGGAGTTTGCGAAGATTTAAAAAACATTGCAACCGATAAAATTTCAATACCTATGCAAAATAATTTAGAAAGTTTGAATGCAGGTGTAAGTGGAAGTATAATAATATATCAAATAACTTATGGAAGTGGAGGGAAAAATGTCAGGTCATAGTAAGTGGAATAATATTAAAAGAACAAAAGAAAAATCAGATGCTCAAAGAGGTAAAATTTTTACTAAAATTGGTCGGGAAATCGCCGTTATTGTTAAACAAGGGGGAAGCGACCCTAATGTAAATAGTAAACTTAAAGATGTCATTGCAAAAGCAAAGCAAAACAATATGCCAAACGATTCTATTGAAAGGTCGATAAAAAAAGCCGCAGGTGAATTGTCGGGTGTTAATTATGAAGCAATAACATATGAAGGCTATGGTGCAGGTGGTTCTGCTGTTATTGTTGAATGTTTAACTGACAATAAAAATAGAACAGCAGGAGATGTTAGACACGCTTTTGATAAACACGGGGGCAGTTTAGGTTCAACAGGTTGTGTTAATTATCTTTTTAACAGAAAAGGTCAAATAATTATTGAAAAAAATTCTGCAACCGATGTTGATATGGTTATGATGGATAGTTTAGATTGTGGTGCTGATGATGTTGTTGAAGATGATGACGTTATTGAAATTTACACAAAACCAGAAACTTTAAATCAAGTAAAATCGTTGATGGAAGCAAAAGGTTATGCACTTATTTCAAGCGAAGTTGCTCTTTTGCCAGATAATTATATTGATTTGGACAATTCTAAGTTGGAACAATTCCAAAAAATGCTTGACGCACTAAATGATTTAGACGATGTTCAAGAAGTCTATCATAATGTAAATAACTGTGAAGAATAAAAAATGCCTGCTTTTAGCAGGTTTTTTATTGACTATAACTTGATTATTATTTAAAATATATTGGTGGTGATTTATGCGTATTTTAGGTATTGACCCGGGTTATGGAATTGTTGGCTTTGGGGTTGTTGAATGTAATAATCAAACAAGTGTTATAGATTATGGTGTTATTTCTACACCAAAAGAACTAAGTCTTCCTGAAAGGTTAGAAATTATTTATAGTTCGCTTTGTTCTTTAATATGTTCGTATAAACCTGATGTTGTTGCAGTTGAAGAACTTTTTTATTTTAGAAATCAAACAACAATTATACCTGTAGCAGAGGCAAGGGGAGTAATTTTGCTTGCTTGCAAAAAAAACAATGTTAAAGTGTTTGAATATACACCACTTCAAATTAAACAAGCATTAACGGGAGTAGGTAGAGCCGAAAAAGCACAAGTTCAATTTATGGTAAAAACTATATTAGGACTAGACAAAGTTCCAAAACCTGATGATGCTGCTGATGCACTAGCAGTTGCACTTTGCCACAGTCAAATAAATCCAAATTTGAATGTTAATGAAGTTTAAGGAGATTTTATGTTTAATTATATAGAAGGTAAAATAGTTGAAAAGCAAGACGGATATATTGTTGTTGATTGCAACAATATAGGTTACGAAATTCAAGTCAGTGAGCATACGCTAAACTCTATTGAATATTTAAATGAAATGGTTAAAATTTTAACTTATATGCAAGTTAGAGAAGATGGAATAACTTTGTATGGTTTTATTTCAAGAGAAGAAAAAAATATGTTTTTAAAACTAATTTCGGTTAGTGGAATCGGTCCTAAAATGGCTATTGGGATTTTGTCTGGTGTAACTGTCAATGACCTTGTTAGTGCAATTTTAAGACAAGATGTCAAAATGCTTTGCACAATAAAAGGATTAGGCAAAAAAACTGCCGAAAGATTGCTTGTTGAACTTAAAGACCAATCAATGCCAACATTAGAACACTATGTTGAAGAAAGTATAAACGAAGATTATGTAAGTCAGGCAACTGATGCACTAATCAGTTTAGGAGTTGGTAAAAATGAAGCATATAGATTAGCAAAAGAAAACGCATCAAATTCAACTTCTGTTGAAGAAATAATAACAAAAGTATTAAGAGGAATGGGAAGTTAATGGCAGAAGATAATAGATTTATTACAAGTACTAAAAACGCAAGCGACCTAGAAATTGAAAACTCACTTCGACCAAGGTCATTAAATGAGTATGTTGGACAAGAAAAAATAAAAAACACTCTCGAAGTGTATATAAAAGCAGCAAAAAAGAGAAACGATACACTGGACCACGTTCTTTTGTATGGTCCACCTGGACTTGGTAAAACAACGCTTTCTCATATAATTGCAAATGAAATGGGTTCACAATTAAAAATTACGAGTGGACCTGCTATTGAACACGCTGCTGACCTTGCGGCAATTGTTACAAATCTTAACAAAGGCGATGTGTTGTTTATTGATGAAATTCACAGATTAAACAAATCAGTTGAAGAAATATTATATCCTGCAATGGAAGATTTTGCACTTGATTTTATTGTTGGCAAAGGTCCATCAGCAAAAAATATGCGACTTAAAATTCAACCATTTACATTGATAGGTGCAACAACAAGAGCAGGTATGATTAC
>CASFMG010000080.1 GCA_949295755.1 uncultured Christensenella sp. | reverse complement strand
TGCAGGACAGGTGTTTGCACAAACACCACAACCAGTACAGTCTTGTGGACTTACTTGTATTTTAAATTTATAGCCTTTCATTCCTATTGCGTCAAGACATTCAAATTCTGGTTTTATATTGCCGTCATCTTTAAACAAGATGCTTCTAATTGCAGAGTGTGGGCAAGATAGAGAACAAAAACCACATTGTGTGCAATTTTCTTTAATCCATTTTGGTAAATTTAAGGCTATGCCCCTTTTTAAATATTTACTTGTGTTTGTTGGTATACTGCCATCTATATTAAATTTTGATACAGGTAAGTTTTCCCCACTTTGTTTTTCAATAGGGGATATTACTTCATCAAAAAATTTACAATCTGTTTGTGCCGTGATTTGAGATTTTAAACTATCAGTAAATTTTAAATAATCTATTTTTTTAATTTGGTCTATACTTTTATTTATTGCTAATAAATTTTTATTTACAATTTCTTCACCCTTTTTAGAATATGTTTTAATTGCAAGTTGTTTTATTTGCTCAATACTTTTTTTAAAAGGAATTACTTTTAATAATTTAAAAAATGCTGTTTGCATAATTAAATTTATTTTTCTGCCAAGACCAACTTCTTCGGCAATTTTATATGCATCAATAGTGTAAAGTTCTGCATTTTTATTTTTAAGTGTATCTATAAAATCTTTTGGTAAAAACTTTTGTAGTTTTTCTTCATTTAGTCGGGTGTTTATTAAAACAACCCCATTGTTTTTTAAAGTTGAAATTAAATCATATTTACCAATAAATGTAAAGTTGTGAATTGCAATAAAATCGTGAGTATATGTTTTGTATGCTTTTTTTATTGGAAATTTGCTTATTCTTAAATGTGAAGTAGTTAAACTTCCTGATTTTTTTGAATCGTATTCAAAATATCCTTGAACATACATATCTGTATCTTCGCCAATAATTTTTATGCTGTTTTTGTTTGCACTAACGGTTCCATCACTGCCAAGCCCATAAAATTTAAGTTCGTAGCAATCATTATCACTTATAACAGGTTTGCAAGTTAGGGAAGTATGTGTAACATCATCATCAATTCCAACCGTAAAATGATTTTTGCTATTAGTTGTCATTAAATTTTCAAACACACTTACGCAGTGTGATTTATTAAATTCTTTACCACCAAGTCCATATCTGCCACAAATAACTTCAATGTTTTTATTGTTTTCTTTTAGTGCTGTTACAACATCTAAGTATAAAGGTTCTCCAACACTTCCACTTTCTTTCGTTCTGTCTAACACGCATATTTTCTTTGTTGTATTTGGAATACTACTACAAAATTCTTTTGCAAAAAATGGTCGGTAAAGTCTTACATATAACACTCCAACACTTTTATTGTATTTAGTTAAATAATCAACTGTTTCTTGTGCAGTTTGATAGGCACTGCCCATTAAAACAATAACATATTTAGCATTTGAATTTCCATAATATTCGTAGGCACTATATTTTCTGCCACTAATTTTTTCTATGTCTTTAAAAGTTTCACAAACTTTATCATAAACAGTGTTGTATAACGCGTTTGCTCTTTCTCTATTTTGAAAAAATACATCGCTGTTTTGTGCAGTACCTTTTGAAACAGGATTTTGTGGAGTTAATGCCTTTTGTTTAAATTCGTCAACTTTTTTGTATGGGTATATTTTTTTAATACTTTCGTCATCTATTAAATTTATTTTTTGAATTTCGTGACTTGTTCTAAAACCATCAAAAAAATGTAATATCGGTAAACTTGTTTTAAGTGTAATAATATGACTAGCAAGTGCCATATCATAACACTCTTGAACGGAAGATGACGAAATAATATTAAAACCTGTGCTTCTGATTGCCATAACATCACTATGGTCGCCAAATATAGATAGGGCATGAGAAGCAACTGTTCTTGCCGATACGTGAAAAACACAAGGCAAACATTCGCCTGCTATTTTATACATATTTGGAATCATAAGAAGTAATCCTTGGCTTGCAGTAAAAGTTGTTGCCAAACTTCCGGTTTGAATTGCTCCGTGAATTGCTCCACTTACTCCTGCTTCGGATTGCATTTCTCTAATAAGCATTGTTTGATTAAATATGTTTGTTTTGCCTTCGTTTGCCCAAGCATCAACAAGTTCACCCATAGTTGACGATGGTGTTATTGGATAGATTGCAGAAATTTCGCTTAATTTATATGCCATTATGGCACACGCAGTATTTCCGTCTAAACATTTATGTTCCATATCTTTACTCCGTTTAACTTGAATTAGTTTAACATATATTTTATTTTGTGTAAAATTAAACATTTTAAAATGTTTGATTATTTACTAAAAATATTCTACACTTTATATATGAGAAAAATTCTAATATGTTTTGCATATAAAGGCACAAATTATAGTGGATATCAAAAACAACCAAATAAAATAACTGTTCAATCAGTGCTTGAAGATTGTTTATGTAAAGTTTTAAAAGAAAATGTTAGTATTGTTGCAAGTGGCAGGACAGATGCAGGTGTTCACGCCATTAAACAATATGCACATTTTGAATGTGAAAACAAAATTGAATTAAGCAAGTTGCCAACAGCATTAAACACATTTTTACCACCTGATATAAGAATTTATTCTGCTAAACAGGTAGATAGTTCTTTTAACTCTAGAACAAGTGCAAAAACAAAAACTTATATGTATGTTTTTTGCAAAGATAAAATAGTTAGTCCAATGCTTTATGATATGGTTTGTAAACTTGATTATAATGTTGATATAAATATAATCAAATCGTGTATGACTAAAATAAAAGGTACACACAATTTTAAAGCATTTTGTTCAAGTAAAACTAATGTAACCAATTTTACAAGAACAATTTATGATTTTTCGCTAGAAGAAAAACAAAACTATTTAATTTTTAAAATTAGTGGTAATGGATTTTTATACAATATGGTAAGAATTATAATTGGCACAATTATGGATATTGCAAGAGGACACCTTGATATTTCTTGTATTGATGAAATGTTTAAAACAGGCAATCGTGCACTTGGTGGAAAAACTGTAAACGGTTGTGGTTTATATTTGTTTGATGTTAAATATGAATAAATAAATATAAATAATTTTGTATATTTATGCATTATATTTTTTAAAAAAATACTTTAGATAGATTAAAAAAATCAAATACTAACTTTAAAATTTAATTATAAAATATACAAAAATATGCTTGACAAATAAGTTTATATATACTAAACTTGTTTACGTCTTTTATAAGGCATATTTTTTTGTAAAGTTAGCCCCTTAAAAAGAAATGGTCTTATTTAAAAGTTACACACAATTTTTGGAGGAAATTTTAATGAAAACATTTATGGAAAAGCCAGAAAATGTGGAAAGAAAATGGTATGTTGTTGATGCAACAAATATGCCACTTGGAAGACTTGCTTCACAAGTTGCAGACATTTTGTCAGGCAAAAACAAACCAACATACACACCACACGTAGACACAGGCGACCACGTTATAGTAATAAATTCAGATAAGGCCGTTTTAACAGGTAAAAAACTCACACAAAAAATGCTTAGAAGCCACTCAGGTTATATTGGTGGATTAAAAGAAATAGATTATAAAACAGTTATGGCAACAAAATCAGATGTTGCAGTACAACACGCAGTAAAAGGTATGCTTCCTAAAACAAGCCTTGGAAGAAAAATGTATGCAAGACTTAGAGTATACAAAGATGCAAACCATAACCACGAAGCACAAAAACCAACAACCGTTGAATTAAAAGGAGTTAGAAACTAATGGCAGAAAAGAAAACAACAAAACCTGCACTTAAAAACAAAGGTGTTCAATTCCTTGGAACAGGTAGAAGAAAAAAAGCAATCGCAAGAGTTAGACTTATCCCAAACGGGACAGGTAAGATAACAATCAATAAAGTTGACATTGACGAATACTTTGGTTTAGACACATTAAAACTTATCGTTCGTCAACCAATGGAACACACAAACACAACAACAAAATATGATGTAGTTGTAAATGTTGTTGGTGGTGGACTTTCTGGTCAAGCAGGAGCAATCAATCACGGAATTTCAAGAGCACTTGTTTTGGCAGAAGAAAATTTAAAGGCAGACCTTAAAAAAGCAGGATTTTTGACAAGAGATTCAAGAATGAAAGAAAGAAAGAAATATGGTCTTAAAAAAGCAAGAAAGGCTTCACAATTCTCAAAAAGATAATATTATTAAAACCATCGATTGTTTCGGTGGTTTTTTTATTTAATTAACATATAATATAAAAGTTTACACTAATAAAAAAGTTTACATAAATAAACTATTATGTTAAATTATACGCAAGGAGTTTTATATGTACGATGTTGTAATAATTGGAGCAGGACCAAGTGGACTAACTTGTGCACTATATTGTTATAGAGCAGGGAAAAAAGTTTTGGTGCTTGAAAAAGGTTTTGTTGGTGGTCAAATGACACTAACAACCAAAATTGAAAACTTTCCAAGTATACAAAAAATTGATGGTGTTAGTCTTGCAATGCAAATGTATCAACAAGTTAGTGCTTTGGGTGTTGAGTTTAGATTTGAAGAAGTTGTTTCTTGCAATCTGCAAAACAAAATAAAGGTTGTAAAAACGAATGTTGCTTCTTATGAAACAAAATGTGTTTATATTTGCACTGGTGCATCAAGCAAACAATTAAACGCAGTGGGCGAAAAACAATTTATTGGTCGCGGTGTTAGTTATTGCGCAACTTGTGATGGTGCATTATTTAAAAATCAAGATGTAGCAATTGTTGGTGGTGGTAATACAAGTTTAGAAGACTGTATTTACTTATCTAATTTGGCAAATAAAATATATTTAATTCATCGTAGAGATGAGTTTAGAGGTGATGAAATTCTTGTTAAAAGAATTAAGGAACTTGCTGAACTTAAAAAAATTGAACTAGTGTTATCTAGCGAAGTTGTTGAAATAAAGGGCGATAATAAAGTTAGTGAAATTGTTATAAAAGACAAAAAAACAAATAAATTAAAATCATTAAAAGTAAATGCTCTTTTTGTTGCAGTTGGAAGAAAACCTGATACTGAAATTTTTGAAGGTGTAGAAATAAGTGAAAACGGGTATATTGTAACAAATGAAAAAATGCAAACAAACATTAATGGAGTTTTTGCAGGTGGAGATGTAAGAAACACAACACTAAGGCAAATAATAACAGCGTGTAGCGATGGTGCAGTTGCATCAGTATCAATAAACGAATATTTAGCAAATGTATAAAACTCTACAAATTTGTAGAGTTTTTTTATTTTTATTCGGGTTTATCAAAAAATGCATACATGTTAACAAGTTGGGCAATGCACATTATGTAATCAAATACTCGATTTTGGAGTTGAATTTCATCGTATATTTTGCCACGCAATTCTCCGGCTGTGATTGTAAAACCATAAATTTTTATAACAGCAGAGATGCAACTTTTTACATCACTTGCTTTAAGGTCATACATTTCATTCATATATTTTAATGTATTTTTTTTATCAGTTAAATACCATTCGTTTTTTTCGTTTACTAAATATATTTTAATATTTTCTCCGCTTTGGAATGTTGCCTTTGATTTTATCTCATAAACTCCTGAACTTGCAGGGGATAAAGTGAACATACTTGATAATACAAAATGGACATCACTACTTGTCATAATTTTTCTCCTTTGTTTTATAATAACATATATAACATTTTATTGCAAATTTAATACAACTAAACAAACTATTAATTGTGATTATGTTTTTAAGTTTTGTCGATTATTGACTTAAATTGTGTTATATGATAGAATTTGTATATGATAAAGTTGTGCAAAAATTGGTATGATATGTTGGAAGGTGAATTTAAAAAGCCTTATTTTTCTATTTTATTAAATAAACTTACTGATGAATATTCAAAATATACAATATATCCAAAAATGGAGAATATATTTACTGCACTAAATTTGGTTAAGTTTAATGATGTTAAAGTTGTTATAATTGGTCAAGACCCATATCACGAACCTAATCAAGCAATGGGGATGAGTTTTTCTGTTCCATCTTCAACAAAAATTCCACCATCTCTTGTAAACATTTTTAAAGAAATAGAAAGCGACTTAAATATAAAATGTATTCAAAGTGGAGACTTAACAAGGTGGGCAAAGCAAGGTGTTTTATTACTAAACGCAGTTTTAACGGTTAGGCAAGGTCAAGCAAATTCGCACAAAGGAATTGGTTGGGAAAATTTTACTTCACAAGTAATAAGACTTTTAAATGATAGAAAAGAACCCGTTATATTTGTTTTGTGGGGAAGAGATGCAAAAGCATTAAAACCACTTATAACTAATTCGTGCCATTATATTTTAGAAAGTACACATCCAAGTCCACTTTCTGCATACAATGGTTTTTTTGGATGTCAACATTTTTCAAAAATTAATCAAATTTTGCGTAAAAACAATAAAACAGAAATTGATTGGCAATAAAAGGAGAAAATTATGTCTATTATAATTATAGTTGGTGTTTGTTTAATTTTAATGTTGCTTGGCTGGCTTGTTAATTTTATACAAAACAGGAAAAAAACGAGTATTCCAAAAGCAAAAAAAGTTAAAGAAAAAAAAGTAAAGCATAAAAAACAAGAAACAACTGTAAAAAATGTACATTTAACACTTCAAGAAACATTTATGTTTAGAAAAGAACTGCTGTTTTGGAAATATCTTAATTCAATATTGCCAAGAAGATTTATTGTTGTTCCAAAAGTTGCATTAAATACACTCGTTGTTCCCGATGGAGATAAAACTATATTTAATTTAGTTGCAGACAAATCACTTGATTTTGTTGTGTTTAATGAACAAAATATGCAACCTGTGTTGGTTATTGATATTTATGATAAATCTTTTAATGATGAGAACCTAGAAGAACAAGACCCATTTTTAGTGGAAATTTTGGGCAAGTTAAATTTAAAAGTTTTACATATATTGGTTGCAAATGATTTTGATAGAGAAGAAACAAAAAAAGCAATTTTTAAAACACTTAATATCACAGAAAATCCAATGAACGAATAAATATTGATTATTGACTTTGTTAAGCGCTTGTGGTATCTTATAAGTGAGGTAAATAATTATGGATAAATGGTATTCTATTGATGATATTGGTATTTATATTAATCCAAAGGATAAACGTTTATATTGTTGCGTATTAGATAAAAGTCAAACAAATTTATATGTAATTACAAAAAATGAAGTTTTTAAAAAAAATGATTTAAAATATTACGGAAAAATGATGCGTGAAAACATAAAAATTAAAAGAGAAAATCACACAGTTATTGTGCGCCCAAAAACCGAATTTACAGTTGAAGAAATTAAATCTTATGAGGATTACATTAATAAAATAATAAAAAGAAACTACGAAGAAGTTCCAACAAATCAAAAGTAAAAATTAAAAGACCATATCATTTGGTAAACGCCAAACAAATATGGTCTTTTTTTGCATAAAAAATGCTGTGCGACTGCTTCGATAGAAGCACACATATTGTCTCATTAGTTATTCACTCCACCAAAGCGACCTTACATCACATAGCACACAAGTTTAATGTTGCTTCCGTCAGGACCTCACATGGTTCGCAAGTGGTCTATTGCATAAGACCTTGATTTCATCGTGTCTAAATAATAAAACAAATATGCACACTTAAACCTCAGTCAGTTGGTCAACTCTACATATAGTGGATTGTAGATACAGAGAACCACTAACTCCCCGTTTAGCACAGCAATAGTATTGTATATTAAAAATAAAAAAAAATCAATATTTTTTTGTGATTTGTTAAATTGTTTGCATTTTTTGTTTGTATTTAATACACTAATATTATAAAAAAAACAAATTATAACAAAAAGAGGAAAATATTTTGGAAAAAAGTAATGCAGTTAGGTTTATTGATGCCTATAATAAAATTGATTATCAACTTAGAATACAATACAACTTTAAAAGAAGTATGAGTTTTTCTGATATGATTAGAAAAGCAGTTGTAATGAATCACATTGTAAGAAAATATGAAGATGATTTAATTGATTTTGGTAGGCTTAGGAATGCAATTATTCACAAATCAAATGACAAATTTTTAATTGCTGAACCTCATACCGATGTTGTTGAAAAACTTGAAAAAATTGCAAAACTTATTTCAACACCACCTAAGGTAATAGAAACAAGTTGTGTTCACGATGTTTTTACAGTGTCATACGATGTTTCAGTTTTATCGGTAATTGAAATAATGGCACAGACAACATATTCAAATATTCCTGTTTTTAAAGATGGTGTTTTAATTGGTGTTGCTAATGGACAAAAAATTATTGACGCTTTTGGCGATTATATGCTTAAAGGTGGAGTATGTTCGGAATTTTTAAACAATAAAACAATAGAAGAGATTGTAACTATACCTACTGAAAAAAAATATTATGACGTTGCAAGTATTGATGTTACGGTTGAAGAAATAATGAATATGTTTTTTACAAACAGAAAACTTTTGTGCGTGATTTTAACAAAATATGGAAAGATGGGAGAAACACCTGTTGGAATAATCACATCATCAGATTTTATGGAATTAAATAAAATTGTTGAAAACTACTAATTAAAAGGCAAAAACAATGAAATATAACAGCGAATGGAAAGATTATGAAGTAATTTCTACATCTAATGGAGAAAAATTGGAGAGATGGGGCGAGTATAAACTCCTTAGACCAGACCCACAAATTATTTGGAATACAGGTAAAAATTTGAGAGATAAAGACCTAAATGCTCACTATCACAGAAGTTCATCAGGTGGTGGAGAGTGGGAATATTTAACAAAAATGAAAGACGAGTGGACAGTTAGTTGGCGAGAACTTAAATTTTTAATCAAACCAATGGGCTTTAAACACACAGGACTTTTTCCAGAACAAGCAATAAATTGGGATATGATGATAAACCTAATAAAAAATGCAAAAAGGGAAATAAAAGTTCTCAATTTATTTGCCTACACAGGTGGTGCAACGGTTGCTTGCACAAGTGCAGGAGCAGTTGTTACACATGTTGATGCAAGTAAAAATATGGTTGACAGAGCAAAACAAAATATGAAACTTTCAAATCTTGATACAAAACCTGTTAGGTATATAGTTGATGATTGCAAAAAATTTGTTGAGCGTGAAATTAGGCGTGGTAACAAATATGATGCAATTATTATGGATCCACCAAGTTATGGCAGGGGACCAAGTGGCGAAATGTGGAAAATTGAAGAAAGTTTATTTGATTTTGTTAAACTTACGAAGCAAGTTTTGTCAGACAATCCGTTATTTGTTTTAATAAATTCTTACACAACGGGACTTCAACCACTTGTTCTTAGAAATATTTTGCAACTTGTTTTTGGCGAAGAAAAAATTGATACTTATGAAGTTGGAATTAAGTGCAAAGATAATTTAATTTTGCCTTGTGGGGCAAGTGGAGTAAAAATATGGTAGATGTGCTGTATGAAGATAACCATATTTTAGTTTGTGTAAAACCACAAAACATTCCTTCGCAACAAGACAGTTCCAATGATTTGGATATGCTAAATATTATAAAAAAGTATATAAAAGAAAAATATCACAAACAAGGTAATGTTTATGTTGGACTTGTGCATAGATTAGATAGACCAACAGGTGGAGTTATGGTGTTTGCAAAAACATCAAAAAGTGCAAAAAGGTTAAGTGAACAAATAAAAACAAAAGACTTTGAAAAAAACTATTATGCAGTTTTATGTGGCGTTCCTACAAATACAAGTTCAACTCTTGTTCACTATCTTAAAAAAGATGAAAAACAAAATAAAGTTTATGTAACAAAAAAACAAGATGCCAACTCAAAAAGGGCAGAATTAGATTATGAAGTAAAAGAAATATATCACAACAAACTATCGCTAGTTGATGTTAAACTAAAAACGGGTAGAAGTCATCAAATTAGAGTGCAAATGTCAAGCATTAAAACACCCATTTTTGGAGATAGTAAATATGGAACAAATTTAGATGGAGATAATTTGGCACTATGGGCATATAAATTATCTTTTGTGCATCCAACAACAAAACAAAGATTAAATTTTGTTGCTTTTCCACCAATATCAAATTTGCCTTGGAAATATTTTGAAACATTAAAAATAAATAAAGGAAATTAAAATGAAATTAAGAGAAGAAATTGAACAAAAATATAAATGGGATTTAACTAAATATTTTAAAAATAATTTAGAGTGGGATAATTTATTTAATAATTTAAAAAATAATTATAAAGAAATATTAAAATATGAAAATAAATTAAATAAT
>CASFMG010000079.1 GCA_949295755.1 uncultured Christensenella sp. | reverse complement strand
TGTGGTATGGTTAGTTATTTAACAAAAAACTAAATGGAGACAAATGAAAATCGTTGTATACACACTTGGGTGTAAAGTAAATCAATACGAAAGCGAAAGTTTAATGTTTGTGCTAAGTCAAAATGGGCACGAAGTTTTTTCGCATCTAACATATGCTGATATGTATATAATAAACACTTGTGCAGTAACAAACGAAGCAGAAAAAAAATCTCGTCAAGCCGTCGCAAAGTGCAAAGCACTCAATCCTAGTGCAAAGGTTATTGTTTGTGGTTGTGCTTCCGAAAAAAATGCAAAACAATTTAGAGACATAATAAATGTTACTTATATAACAGGTGTTGCAAATAAACTTGACATTGCTTTTAATTTAGACAAAAACACGACACAAATTTATAAGCACACAGATGAATATGATGACAATTATACATCAGTGCCAACAAAAACAAGAGCATATGTAAAAATACAAGATGGTTGCAATAATTTTTGTTCTTACTGCATAATTCCATATTTACGGGGAAGAAGTAGGTCGAGAAACATAATCAGTATACTTAATGAAATAAACCAACTTTCAAAAGCAGTAAAAGAAATTGTAATAACAGGAATTGATGTTTCAGATTATAAAATAGACAACAAAAAATCTTTAAATGTTTTAATAGAAAAATTAAAACCATACAAAGACATTCGTTTTAGATTAAGTTCACTAGAACAAGGAGTAATTGACCAATCTTTAATTGATGCATTTAAAGATGTAAACATTTGTCCACATTTTCATTTGTCGCTTCAAAGTGGTTGTAATTCTGTTTTAAAGCGAATGAATAGAAAATATAAAACAAAAGACTATTTAAAAACAGTTAAACTACTACGAAAAAATTTTGATAATCCTAATATATCAACAGATATAATTGTTGGGTTTCCAGAAGAAACAGAAGACGAATTTAAAGAGACATACGATTTTGCAAAAAAAGTTGGTTTTGCCAACATTCATATTTTTCCATATTCCAAAAGGAGTGGAACGGTTGCCGAAAGATATAAACAAGTAGATGGAAATATAAAGAAAAAAAGAGTAAAAAAATTAGAAAAATTAAATAAAAAATTAAATAAAAAATATATTAAAAAGAGTAAAAAAGGTTATCACACTGTTTTAATTGAAGAAAATGAAGATGGTTTTTATATTGGACACAGCGAAAATTATATAAAGTGTTATATACCTGAAAAAGCCCAAATAAATTCATTTGTACAAGTAAAAATTGAAAAACCATACAAAGACGGCGCAATAGCAACTTTAAAAGTTTAAAAATGAAAAAAAATTCTTGACATAAATAAAAAATATATGTATACTATGCAAGAATTTTGAACTTAAAAGAAGGTGAAAAGAATGACAGTTGTTAAAGTTGGCGAAAACGAAAGTCTTGAAAGTGCAATAAAAAGATTTAAAAGAAAATGCCAAAAAGACGGTATTATTGGCGACATAAGAAAAAAAGAAGCATACAAAAAACCTTCTGTTGCAAAAAAAGAAAAAGCCGAAGCTGCAAGAAAAAGAGCACGCAAAAGAGCGTAATAATTTATAAAAAAACTCACTTATCAAAATAATTGTTAAGTGAGTTTTTTTATACTAAATCAATAAATTTAAAATGACTGCCGAAAAACAAGTGAGGCGAGGCTTCGTCAAAACTTTCGCTTATTACTCAAATTTGCATATTGCAAATTGTATCGCTATTTTGCTCAGTTTTTCCTCTCCCTAAAAAGTATTCATACTTTTCAGGGAACCCATTATTTTCCAAAAGCAAGAGTTTAGTTCCCTAAATGATTGTTTTTGGGCGTTTTACAGTAAACAAAGCAAAAAAAATTTAAAAAAATTTTTTGTTCACGTGGTTTTTCGACAGTCATAAAAGTGAGTTTTTTATTTGTCATCAATTCCAAGTAATCTATCTGCTGAAATGTCAAGTGCTAAACAAATTGCTTTTAAATTGTCGTAGCCCGGTTTACTTTTTCCTTTAAGCCATTCACTAATTTGACTTTGTTTTAATCCTATCTTATTTGCTAGTTGTGATTGATTTAAGTTATAATCTATCATTATATCTTTAAGAATATCTATAAAATCCATAAATTACCTCAGTTATTATAATTTTATAGAAATTTCTATATAAACACTTGCATTATAGAATATTCTATATTATTATATTTTTATGATAAACAAAAAATTTTATACATGTTGTTTTACAGGTCATAGACCTAATAAAATTTCATATATTTATGATGAAAAGAGTATTAAGTTTTTATTTTTAAAATTTAAACTAAAAAGAACTATAAAACATTTTATAAAAAAAGGTTATATTTATTTTATTTCTGGTATGGCTTTAGGAATAGATATTATGTGTGCTGAACTTGTGCTAAAATTAAAGAAAAAATATTTTAAAATTCAGTTAGAGTGTGCTATTCCGTGCAAAAACCAAACAAATAGATGGGGTGATAAAAATATAGAAAAATACAATAAAATACTTTCTCTTGCAGATAAAGTTACATATACTAGCAACTGCGACTACTTTAATGGTTGTATGCAAAAAAGGAATAAATACATGATTGATAACTCAACTTTGTTAATTGCTGTATTTAGTGGTGCAAATGGTGGAACAAAACAAACAATTGGATATGCTAAATCTAAAAAAATTAAAATTAAAATATTAAAAGTATAAATACTTTGAATTTATTGTTAAATGATAAAAGTTTTTTAGTCAATTTTAAATGTATTAAAAAAAACAAAATACCATAAAATATTAGTGTGAAAAAAAAGGCTACAATAATATCAATAGTATTAGTAACAATTTTGGTTATAGGCATATACCTTTTTTTGTGTATTGGTTATATTTTGTATCCAATACGATACAAAGACAGCATTATAACATATTCGCAAGAATATGATGTTGATAAAAGTTTAGTTGCAAGTGTAATAAACGCAGAAAGTAGTTTCAACACAAAAGCAGTGTCGTCAAAGGGAGCAATAGGACTTATGCAACTAATGCCAACAACGGCAAAGTGGCTCGCCGATAAATTGGATATTGAATATAATGAAGAATATTTATTTGATGCCGATTATAATATAAAACTTGGGACATATTATCTTGCATACCTAGAAAATAAATTTACCGATACAACTGTTGTACTTTGTGCCTACAATGCTGGCGAAGGTGTTGTTCAAAGTTGGTTAAACAATAGCGAGTACTCAAAAGATGGAAAAACTATTGATGTTATTCCTTATAGTCAAACAAGGGCATATGCTGAAAAAGTTTTAAAAAGTTTAAAAATATATGAAAAAAAATTAAAATAACATTTAATCTTTAATTTAGTTTTAATTAAATAAATTATTTTATAAAATTGACTTTATGCATTATATGTGTTATTCTACCATCTAGGAGACATAAATGGAAAATAACACACAAGTACTTTCAAGCGAAATAGATATACGTGCGCAAAAAATTAAAGACTTAAAAAATAACGGAGAAATTGTTTACAAAGAAAAATTTGATAGATCTCACACAATTGAAGAAGCAACAAAATTAAATGACGGCGACAATGTTAGAGTTTGTGGAAGAATTGTTTTTAGAAGAATAATGGGCAAATTTGGATTTATGCAAATAAGAGATGTAGAAGCAAAAATTCAAATTAGTGTTGGTAGAAACGAACTCGATGAGAAGGCATACGACTTCTATAAAAAAATGATAGATATAGGCGATTTTGTTGGAGTTGACGGCGAAATATATCACACACAAACAGGGGAAATCACTGTTAGAGCAAATTTTGTTACATTGCTTAGCAAAGCACTTCGCCCACTTCCTGAAAAATTTCACGGACTTGTTGACCAAGAAGCAAAATATCGTCAAAGATATTTGGATTTAATTTCAAACCAAACTGCTAGAGATGTGTTTATTGGAAGAAGCAAAGTTCTAACATTTTTGCGAAAATTTTTAAATGAAAACGGTTTCACAGAAGTTGAAACACCAATTCTTCAATCTGCCGTTTGTGGCGCAAGTGCAAAACCATTTTTTACACATCACAATGCGCTCGACAAACAATGCAATCTTAGAATCGCACCGGAAACATATTTAAAACAAGTTATTGCAGGTGGATTTGACAGAGTTTATGAAGTTGCAAAATGTTTTAGAAATGAAGGTATGGACACTCAACATTTGCAAGAATTTACAATGGTAGAATGGTACGCTTCATATTGGAATTTTGAAGACAATATCAAATTTTACAAAAAGTTTATTCAATCTCTTTTAATGGAAGTAAAAGGCACAATGCAAATTGAATATCAAGGTACAATTTTGGATTTTTCAAAAGAAGTTTGGCCAAGAATAAACTATGTAGAAAAAATGCGTGAAATTTTGGGCTTTGACTTTTTAAAGTGTGAAACTTCCGAAGAACTTATTGAAAAAGTTGTTGAAAAAGGACTGTTTGCAAAAGAAGATTTTGCAGGCATAAAAACATTAGGTGGGGTTATTGATTACATTTACAAACGCAAAATAAGAGTTAATATTGTTCAACCAACAATTCTTTACAACTATCCTGCGTGTTTAATTCCACTTGCAAGAAGAAATGATAAAAACAACAAGATTATTGATGTTTTCCAAATTCTTTGTGTTGGAAACGAACTTGCCAAAGCATATAGCGAACTTGTTGACCCAATCATTCAAAGAGACGAACTCGAAAAACAAGCAAAAGCAAAATCACAAGGTGATGATGAAGCAATGGAACTTGACGAAGACTTTGTTCTTGCAATGGAACACGGTATGCCACCAATAAGTGGTCTTGGTTTTGGAGTTGACAGGCTTATGGTTATATTATTTAATCAAGAGTCTATTAGAGATGTTGTGTTATTCCCCCTAATGAAATAACAAAAAAAGAGCTCACAATAACTGCGTTTACTGTGTGGCTTGCTCACAAAGTTATGTAGGTAACTACACTCCTTCGTGAGCAAACCACACGAGCCTTGTTCTTGTGGCTCTTTTTTTGTTATTAAAACTATAAAATATTAGTGTTAATTTTCAAGTCTCGAACT
>CASFMG010000078.1 GCA_949295755.1 uncultured Christensenella sp. | reverse complement strand
TGGATTGATACCAAAATTTTTAAGAATTGTTTTATCTATTTCTAAATTATATATTATTGGAGTTTTATACAGGACACAAGAAATTATATGGTCAATTTCTTTTAAATTTTTTAAAGACTTAAACAAATGTACGCTCTTTACATTAAAATAATTAAGCATTAAACAAATACTTGTAAATGTTTTACTTTTGGGTGTTGCTATTAAATATTTCTTTTTATCTTTTAAAATTTTGTGTTTATGTTGAGTAGTTCTAATTTTTAGTAAAATAAAAATCAGCACCATAAAACTTAAACTAATAAATATATCCATAACTTATTATTGACACAAAAAAAAGTATGTAATCAAATTACATACTTTTTTTGGGTAGTTAGTCTATAAGCCGAGTTCTGTTTTAGATGGTCATCTATCTAGTTATGTTGTTTCCAACACAATCAAGCGGTGTTTTTAAGAAACAATGCGAACAACATATGCGTTTCTTTTAACCTTGCTTCGAGTGGGGTTTACAATGCCCTGTTTGTTACCAAACAAGCGGTGGTCTCTTACACCTCCATTTCAACCTTACCTTTTTAAAGGCGGTACATTTTCTGTTGCACTTTCCTTAGAGTTACCTCCACCAGCAGTTAACTGGCACCCTGTTCTATGAAGCTCGGACTTTCCTCATTATAGCCATCACGACTATACTGCGACCATCTGGCTAACTACGAAACAAGTTTAATACAAAAATATAAAAATGTCAATATTATCCAACTGTAAATATAGGTTTTACTTTATTATTCTTTCTATCTTTAATAAAACCTTGCATAATACCATCGGCAGAAATTTTAATTGCAACACCATATTTCGCTAATGTTCTAGTTGCAGCAAGTCTTCCTCCTCCCGATGAGCCTGCTTCAATTTGAACAATCGCACCAACAGCGATTATTGTTCCATCATTATCAATTATTGTCGCACCATCAACACTTGTTATTTCTTGTCGTAATTTTCTATTTAATTCGTGAAATTTCCTATTATCAATACATTCTCTTAAACATTCAGATTTAACCAACTTATATTGATCAATATACTCATTAAAAGTAATATTTTCGTCAAAAGGTAAAGGATTGCCAATGTTATATAGTTTATGAGATTCTTCTATCATCTGTTTCTTTTTTATTTCAAAATACTTTTCGTCCATTATATCGTTTATGTCAATATGAGTTAAAGCATTTTCAAGTTCATCTTTATTTAAGTATACTAAGCAACCACCACTTCCGGCAAAAGAACAATCAAGTGCAGTAAAATATATCGCTTTTCTTATTTCTTTTATTGTATGAGTTGTTCTGTTAGATAATAATTGAATAATTTCATCGTGGAAATAACTCCCCCACACACCTCTTCGTTTACAAAACATAAGTTCGTGGTTTTTAAATAAAAGAATTTCACCACTTTCAAGAAGGATTATACCAATTCTTTTTTCTCCACAATATTTAGCAACATTTATATAGTCATATGGAGAAATAGTTGGAGCAAATCTAAGTTTTTCAAAAAGAACGTGACCCAAAACATAACCTTCTTTGTCTATTTCTACACAACTTTGAATGCCATTTGACATTACAGCAAAAAAGTCTTTTCTAAATAGATTTTGATAGAATAGATTACTTGATTTGTTTTGACAAACATTGTATTCATTTATAATTATACCAAATTTTATTCTATGTCCTTCATATGTTTTTCTTGCACAACTATCCAGTTCTGCAATAACACCTAAAAGAGTATTACTTGACACCTCGGTTAACGAATTACAAATTGCTTTTTCCATTGCAAGAGTTTGCATTCTGTGTTTATAAGTTAAATCAGTAACATTAAACTCATTTATTTTATCAAGTTCATAGATAATTGCTTGCATAAGTTCGATGTCTGCATTTTTAAATGGTTGGCTTCTTTTTATGATTAGTCTATATTCATCTTCTTTGTGTGGTTTAACAAGCATACTTCCGTTTGCGCCTTGTGCAACTTCACTATCTCTTATGCTTGAAACATCTTCTCCTGCAATATGAGAACCTGTAAAAAGTGGTAAAACAAGTTCTTGAACATATTTAATAAAAATTTCTTTTGTCATCTTATATCCTTATATTTTTAATATATAATATTTATTTTGAATTTTCAATCATATTTTCATTTATTTTTTAATTTTATAAAAAATCTTCGTCATTCATATTATTTCGTATAATTTGAAGTGCTTTTGTTTCAATTCTAGATATATATGACCTTGAGATGCCTAGTTTTACAGCAACTTCCCTTTGTGTTAGTGCCGGAGTTCCGTTTATACCATATCTTAATTTAATAATTGTTGCCTCCCTTTCTGTTAAGTGTTTACTAATTATATCCAAAATTTTTTCAGTTAATATATTATTTTCAACAACACTAAAAACTTCTTCTTCACAAGATGGAATAATGTCTGCAAGTTCAATATCGTTTCCATCTTTATCTTGCCCCAAACTTTCTTCAAGTGAATAAACTTTTTTATGTTTTTTGTTTAACCTAAGCAACATCAATATTTCGTTTTCAATACATCTTGCAGCATATGTTGAAAGTTGTGTCCCCTTTCCATATTCAAACGAATTTATTGCTTTAATAAGACCAATTGAACCAACGGAAATTAAATCGTCAGCTTCTCCACTTCCTGAATATTTTTTAACTATATGTGCAACAAGTCTTAAATTGTGGTTTATTAGTTTATCACGTGCTGATAGATCGCCCTCTTTAAACTTTTTAAAACACTCTTTTTCTTCTTCGCTTGTAAGTGGTTTTGGAAAGCCTTGTGCGTTATTTATGTAAGATGAAAACATAAGAATTTTGTTCATAAATAACACAAAATTTTCAAATATCATACAATCTCCTTTGAGATTATATATATGTTGAAAAAAGTCGAATTTTGCTTGTACAAAAAAATATATTAAAATGTGTTTTTTTATTTTAATTTTAATATACAAAAAAATAGGACGGTCGTCCTATTTCTAAAATAAATTATCAATAAATTCTTTGGCATCAAATTTTTCTAAGTCGTCTATTTGTTCTCCTGTTCCAACAAACACAACAGGAAGGTGCAAATCTTTTGCAATGCTAAATACTACTCCACCCTTTGCAGTGCCATCTAATTTTGTAAGTATAATTCCCGAAAGGTTTACATATTCATTAAAATGATTTATTTGGCTTAGTGCATTTTGACCTGTTGTTGCGTCTAACACAATAAATGTGTATTTATTAGCATCGGGATATTCTTTATTTGTTACCCTATCAATTTTTCTTAGTTCTTCCATTAAATTTGTTTTAGTTTGCAATCTTCCCGCAGTATCTACAATTAAAACATCGGTATTTTTTGCTTTTGCACTTGAAACTCCATCAAATACTACAGCCGCAGCATCAGCACCTTCACTGTGTTTTACAATTCTAACTTTGTTTCTATTTGCCCACTCGGTTAATTGTTCGCTTGCTGCTGCTCTAAAAGTGTCGCCAGCCACAAGAGTAACATCTTTTTTTTGTGATTTAAAATATGATGCAAGTTTTCCAATGGTTGTTGTTTTCCCAACTCCA
>CASFMG010000077.1 GCA_949295755.1 uncultured Christensenella sp. | reverse complement strand
GATTTTGAAGTTGTTTCTCAACAGGTGGGAACATCAAAAGAAGATGGTAGTAGTTTTAACATTTATGGAACGTATAAAATATTTAACGATGAAGAAACTAAATATATAAATAGTAAAATAATTGTGGGAGTTTACAATACAAGTCCAAACGAGAAAACAAATTATACAACAAGATTAGAGAATGTAGAAGATAGAATTTTAAGAGAATCATATTTTAAAATTCTTTCTGGGGATGAAATAGATGTTGCAAAGGATATGGAAGAAGCAAATGTTCCTCTTACTTTTGATGTTGAAAATACATCTGAAAATAATTTTGTAGATGCAAATAGACAAAATTCTTATTATACATATTCAAGTGATGATGATTATAGTCTATGAGAAAAGAATGTATTTTATTGTCAGATAGTTTAATGCTTGCTTGCCAGATTAAAGATATTGGGAAAATTCATAATGTTTGTGTGACTACTTGTAAATATATATTTGAGATGCTTCAAAAATTTAACGAAGGTGCGAATGCAGTTTTAATTGATAAAGCAGTAAAATATGAAAATTTACAAGAATATGTTAGTGATTTGGTTTTAAACAAAGTTTATTTTTTACAACTAGACAAGATATATAATTTTAAAAATGAAAAAGTTTTTGAAAGTATTGATGATTTTTTTGAGAGTAAAATTTTTGAACACTTGATAAATAAAAAAACAACTATAAATTTTGAAGAACAAGTAAATAGTAAACTCAGTAGTTTGGGGATTGTTATGAATTCGTGGAAAGCGAGATTTATAAAATACATACTTTGCGAAATGAAAAATCGTGATGAGAAGCACGTAAATAGAGAGACAATTGAAACGGTTGGGGCAAGCAAAGAAGTTGAGTGCAAACACATCTACGATTCGTTAAGACCAACATTAAAAGAGTTTATAGCAAAATTAGAACAATACACAAATGAAGTACACGAAAAATCAAAAGTTAGGAAGATGATTGATTTGTTATATAATTATGTGTTTGATTAAATAGCCAAATATTTGGCTATTTTTTAACAATAAAACAAAAAAGGCATATATAACTTATATGTTGGAATTTTTTAATAAATTTAAAGTTTTACAAGATGAAAATTTAAGTAAGCATTGTACTATGAGAGTGGGAGGAAATGCCAAATATTATATAGAACCTATTGATAGTGAACAATTTGTTGAGATAGTTAAAAATTGTATCAAGTACAAAATTAAATATTTTGTTTTGGGGAACGGAAGCAATGTTATTTTTAGAGATAATGGATTTAATGGAATTGTTATTTGCACTAAAAAACTTCAAGATATAAAAACAAAAAACAATATGATTATTGCTGATTGTGGCACTAATTTATATGTTTTTAATAAATTTGCGCAAGAAAACGGGCTTGGAGGAAGTGAATGGAGTTATGGTATTCCTGGAACAATTGGTGGGGCAGTTTGTATGAATGCCGGGGCATATGGTGGACAAATGCAAGACATTGTTTTAAAGGTAAAAGTTTTTGATGGTAAAAAAACAAAAATTTTGTATAACAATGAATTACAAATGGGTTATAGAGATAGCATAATAAAAAGAGAAAAGTACATAGTTTTAAAAGTATGGTTAAAATTAAAAAAAGACGACAAACAAAAAATTAAAGCAAAACAAATTGAATATTTAAATAGAAGACGGCTTAGTCAACCACTTGAAACTTATAATAGTGGAAGCATATTTAAAAAAGTAAACGATATAAGTGCAGGCAAAATAATTGACAATCTAGGGCTTAAAGGTGTTAAAATAAATGGAGCACAAATTTCCAAATTGCACGCTAATTTTATCATAAATTTAGGCAGTGCAAAATCAAACGACATAGAAAATTTAATAGAACTAATAAAACAAAAAGTAAAAGACAAATTAAGCATAAGTTTAGAAGAAGAAGTAATATTTATAGGAGAAGAATAATGGTAATTTACGGAGATTATCACACACACACAATATATTCAAGTGGAAAACATCATAAAAAACACGCAACGGGAACAATACTAGAAAATGCTATGTACGCAAAACAAAAGGGTTTAAATGAAATTGCTATAACAGAACACGGTTTTTCACATAAATTATATGGTTTACAAAGAAAAAATCTAGCAAAAATGAGAGAAGAAATTGAAGAGGCAAAAAGGAAAACAGGAATAAACATTTTATTAGGGATAGAGGCAAACATAATTTCAAGTGAAGGAGATGTTGATTTAACAGAAAAAGATATAAAACAATTAGATTTAATTATTGTTGGATTTCATAGTTTTGCAAAACCAAAATCAATTAAAGAATTTTTTAAATTTTTTTTGCCTAATATATTAGGTCTAAAAAGAAAAAAAGATTACGAAAGGAATACACTTGCTATTTTAAAAGCAATGGACAAGTATCCTATTGACATAATTTCTCACCCAGGAGTTAATATGCCGATGTATTTTGATAAAGTTGCAATGCACGCGAAAAAGACAAATACTATGTTAGAATTAAATGGGAAAAGAATTGCTTATAAGCCAAAAGATATTGAAGTTATTAAAGAAATCTGTCCTAAACTTATAATTTCTTCTGATGCACATAGTGCAAAAAGAGTGGGAGATATAAAAAAATCTATAAATTTTGCCATTAAGTATTCAATATCTAACGAACAAATTGCAAATATGGGCAAAAAGATTTATTTTAAAAACTATAAACAAAATTAAAAGGATAAAAAGTTGAGTTTTTCCAAAGATATTAAAAGTGAAATTTTAAGTAAACCAATTGCACAAGACTGTTGTGGTCTTGCGTTTTTGAGTGGGATATTTAGTTCGTCGGCAAATATAAATTTAGACGGAAAGGTTGAAATGAGTATAAATACTGACATTAAAGAACTAGTTGATTATTTAAATTTTATTATAGACAAATTATATGGAATTCAAGTTAAAGCAGAAATTGGAAAAAAATATCAAATAAAAAAAGATGATTATTATTTTATCAATTTTGAATCCAACTTAGCATATAGACTTTTAATTGACACAGGCTGTGCAAAGTTGGAAAATGGTAATTTGGTCAGATGTTTTGATGTAGATAAATATATGATAAAAGAAGAGCATTGTTTAAAGAGTTTTGTAGCAGGTGTTTTTGTTGGTTGTGGTACAAGCAGTATAAAAATCAATATGCAAAATAGATTGTCAACAGGTTATCATTTGGAATTTGCATCAAAAAATCATAGTTTTTTAAATGGATTAAAACAAATTCTTTTGCAGTTTGAAATAAATGCAAAAATCATAAGTCGCAAAAGAATGTATATTTTATATGTTAAAGATGCGAATGAAGTTAGCAATGTTTTGGCACTGATTGGTGCATATAATTCTGTATTAGCACTTCAAAACGAGATGGCAATAAGAGAAGTGAGAAATAAAGTAAATAGGCAAACTAATTGTATAAGTGCAAACATAAACAAAACAGTAAATGCAAGTTTAAAACAAAATGATGCAATATCTTTAATAGTTACAAAATTAGGACTTGAGGAATTATCACAGGATTTACAAAATGTTGCTTTACTTCGTATGGCAAATCCCGAAGAAAGTTTAGACGAACTTGTAAAATTGGCAACTTTTCCCATTACAAAAAGTGGGCTTAATTATAGACTAAATAAACTAATTAAAATAGCAGATAAAATAAAGGAGTAAAAATGGAACAATTTGTTCATTTACACAACCACACAGAGTATAGTTTGCTTGATGGTGCTGCAAAAATAACAGAACTTGTTAAAGAAACAAAAAATAGGGGTTGGAAAGCAGTTGCAATAACAGACCACGGAAATATGTATGGTGCATTACAGTTTTATACTGCTTGTCTTGGTGCGGGGATAAAACCGATAATTGGTTGCGAGTTCTATATGTGTGAAGATATGAACCTAAAACAAGGCAAACAAGACATTGGACACTTGATTTTGCTTGCAAAAAATAATGATGGTTATAAAAATTTATTAAAACTAAATTCAGTGGCTTTTATTGATGGTTATTATTATAAACCTAGAATAGACTACAAAATGTTAAGCAAACACTCAAAAGGTCTTATATGCTTAAGTGGTTGTTTGGCAGGACATCTTCCAAAACTGATACTCTCACATAGAATGGAAGATGCCAAAGATTTTGCATTAAAACTAAAATCAATGTTTGATGACGGCGATTTTTATTTAGAAATTCAAAATCACGGCATATTAGAAGAAAAAGAAGTTGTGTTGGGGCTAGACAAAATAAGCAAAGAAACAGGAATAAAACTTGTTGCCACCAACGACTGCCATTACATAAACAAAGATGATGCTGAACTTCAAGATGTATTGATGTGTGTTCAAATGGGCAAAACGCTTGATGATCCCGACAGATTAAAATTTTCAACAAACGAGTTTTATTACAAAACATATGAAGAAATGCAAGAAGCATTTGTTGGATATGAAGATGCTTTAAAAACCACTTTGGAAATTGCAGACAAATGCGATGTTATAATTAGAAGAAAAGTTCACGGCGAAATGGGGTTGGAAGATAAGTATGTTTTGCCAGCCACAGAGAATTTTATCCCAAAATATGTTCCACCAGACAATATGGAACCTTTTGAATATATGAAAAAACTAACTTACGAGCATTTAGACGAAAAATATCCAAATGCAAGCAAGGAAGTTTTAGATAGAATAGAATATGAATTATCTGTTATAAAGGACCAAGGATTTGTTGAATATTTCTTGGTTGTTTGGGACTATATAAACTGGGCAAAAAACAATAAAATTTCGGTGGGTCCGGGAAGGGGGAGTGGTGCAGGAAGTATTGTGGCCTATCTTATGGGAATAACAAAAGTAGACCCACTTAAATACGCATTATTTTTTGAAAGATTTATAAACAAAGAAAGAGTGTCTATGCCCGACTTTGATATAGACTTTGATAAAGAAAGAAGGAGTGAAGTTGTTGATTATGCTAGAAGAAAGTATAATCCGGAAAATGTTACAAACATCATCACTTTTGGAAAAATGCAAGCAAAAAATGCAATTAAAGATGTTGGTAGAGTTTTAAGAATACCATATTCGGAAACGGACAGAATAACAAAACTCATACCCAATAAACTTCCAGAAGGAATAAAAAAACCACCTGTACTTGCGTATTATTTTGGAAAAACAGGAAAACCAGAGAATGATAAATACATTATTCAAGAACTAAAAGAAATATATGACCAAGACGCAGATTTAAAAAGAGTTATTGATATAGCAATAAAAGTTGAAGGTTTTCCAAGGAACACATCAATGCACGCTTGTGGAGTTTTAATTGCTCCAGAGCCTGTTGATGAATTTGTGCCACAATCAAGAAATGGAAAAGATATAACAACACAATACGAAGCAGTTGATTTGGAATCGCTTGGACTACTTAAAATGGACTTTTTAGGGTTAAATACGCTTACAGATATTGGTAGAGCAATTCAGTATGTTAAAGAAGATTTTGGTGTTGACATTGATTTTGATAAATTGGGTTATGATGATAAAAATGTATACGATTTAATAGGCACAGGAAACACAGAAGCAATATTTCAACTTGAAAGTGGTGGATTTCAAAAATTTATGAAAGAATTAAAACCATCAGGACTTGAAGATATTATAGCAGGTGTGTCATTATATCGACCAGGACCTATGGATTCAATTCCTACTTATGTAAGAAACAAATTTAATCCCGAAAAAGTTGAATATCCACACGAATGTATTAAAGATGTGTTAAAAGTTACTTATGGCTGTATTGTTTATCAAGAACAGGTTATGCAAGTCTTTCAAATTATGGGTGGTTATAGTTTGGGTCAGGCAGACAATGTTCGTAGAATAATGGGTAAAAAGAAAGTAGATAAAATGGCACTCGAAAAGAACAAGTTTATAAATGGTTGGGAAGATCCAAAGGGTTTAAAATCTATTCCGGGAGCAGTTAAACTTGGAATACCAAAGGAAGTTGCTGAAAAAGTTTTTGCAGATATGGAGAGTTTTGCACAATATGCGTTTAACAAATCTCACGCAACTGCTTATGCTATGCTTACATATCAAACGGCATATTTAAAATGCTATTACGAAGTTGAGTTTTTGACGGCGATTATCAACAACAGAATAACAAATGCAGACGAAATAAAAGAATATGTTGCATATGCAAGACGAGAAAACATTGAAGTGTTGCCACCTTGTATAAATAAAAGTAAAACATATTTTAGTGTAGAAAATGGAAAAATTAGATATGGACTTAGTGGACTTAAAGGTGTTGGTGTTGGTGCTATTGACACTATGATAAAGGAACGAGAAAAAAACGGCGAATATAAGGACATATTTGATTTTATTTCAAGATTATATAATACAGGCGTAGTAAACAAAAAAAGTTTAGAGAGTTTAATTCTAAGTGGGGCGTTTGATTGTTTCAATGTTTATAGATCGCAACTTATGGCAGTTTACGAACAAGCCATTGAAAAAGTTAATAGAGATATAAAAAATAAAGCATCGGGACAAATTTCAATTTTTGAAAATTTTAAAAATAAATTAGAAGATATTGATAAAATTGATTATCCAAAAATTAAAGAATACAACAAGCAAACGAAACTAAAATTTGAGAAAGATATAGCCGGCGTTTATATGTCAGGACATCCACTACAAAATTATGCTAAAAAGTGGAACGATTTTAATTTTAGAGCAGATATGATTGTTAAAGAAAACGACGAAAACACAAATGATGAGATTGATGAAGAAATGGAAGAGGATGTTGTGTTTGAAGGTCTTACAGATGGTATGCGAGTTAATTGTGGTGGAATTATCACTAATTTTAAAAGAATTATCTCAAAGACATCAAATAAAAGTATGGCAATAATTGATGTTGAAGATTTATATGGAACTTTTAGTTGTATGGTTACACCAAATGTTTATGATAAGTATAAGAACATTTTGCAAGAAGACAACATAGTTCAAATAAATGGGAAATTTTCGTATAGAGTGGGCAGAGAACCTATAATAATGGCAGAACGAATTTTTATTATGCAAGAAGAAGAAAAAGAGGAAATTGCTGATAAAAATTTGTATTTAAAATACGATGTTAAAAATACAAAATTAAATGATAAAGTAAATTTAATATTGTCATTATACAAAGGAGAATATCCCGTTGTTGCACGATGTACAAGTGATAATAAGGCATATAGATTAGCAAAAAAAGTAAATGGGAATAACCACTTATTAAATGAACTCATTGGACTTTTGGGTGAAGAAAATGTATTATTAAAGTAGGAGAAATTATGAATATAGGCATTTTAGCGAGTGGTGGCGATGGTGCAGGAATGAATTATTGCTTGTACAATATTTATAAAAAATTATATAAACACAATAAAATATTTTTGTTTAATCGTGGTTATTTAGGACTTATAAATAACGATGTTTTAGGTTTTGATTTTAATTATATTAAACAACATAAAAATGATGGTGGCATAATGATTAAAACATCAAGATGTCCGAAGTTTGAAACACTAGAAGGTCAAGAAAAAGCATTGGAAAATTTGGAAAAAAACAAAATTGATGTTTTAATTGTTATGGGAGGAAATGGCTCGCTTAAAGGTGCAAAAGAACTTGCAAGAGAAAATGTAAATATTATTTTTATACCTTGTACTATTGACAACGATGTTTTAAACAGCGAATATTGTATTGGATTTGACACTGCTTGTTTTAATTGTGTAAGTTTTATTAGACAAGTAAACGACACAATGAAATCGTTTAATAGAACTTGCATTTATGAAGCAATGGGTAGAAAATGCCCTGCAATAGCAATAACTGTTGGCAATATGGTAGATTCTGATTATATGTATGTTTCAAATAATTGCAGTGTTGAAAGTTGTATCGAAGCACTTAGGAAAATAAAAGATAAAAAAGACGCACCCATTGTAATTTTAAGAGAAAATTTAATTGACATTAAATATTTAAAAAAAGAAATTGAAAATAAATTAAATTTAGATGTAAGAACTTGTATAGTTGGATATTTGCAAAGAGGAGGTAAACCAACAAAACTGGAAAAATATTATGCAAAAAAATTTGCCGAAAAATGCATAAAAGAAATAAAAAATAAAAAATTTAATTTATCAATAATTGTAAGAAATGGATATTTTGTGTCGGAAAAATTAAATTAAATAAAAATATGCAAAAAACTATAAAAAAATACAAGGTTTTGTGCCTTGTTTTTTTAAATTATTTATATAATGTTATGGTATTGTAAATAATTGTTGATATTTATAATCATAATTATATATATAATTTCACATAAATATTATAAACAGTTAGTTGCAAAATAACTCTTGTTTATGTTAATATAATGTGTAATTGCTTAAATAAATCGGAGGTATAAAATTTGAATACAAAGAAAAAAGGCTTTAATCTGTTTTATTTATTTTTAATATTGCTTGTTTTTGTGTTTATTATGTTTGCAATGGTTGACCTTAACGCAGGAATTGAACAAATTGAACCATCAACGGCAATAACTTGGATAAAAGAGGGAAAAGTAGAAGAAATATACGCCTACAATGGCGAAGCACGAATACTTTTAAGAGATTCAAAAGTAGAAAATAAAGAACAATTTCCAAATCAGGCAGATGCGTATTTTAAATATACATCTCAGTCTTGGGAACAAATTTTAAATGAAATTCAGTTGTATAATGATGGAAAAACTCAAGAACTTCAAATTAAATGGTCAAATCCACCTGTTGAAGCAAGTTGGTTTGAAACGCTTATGCCATTTTTATATATTGGACTAGGTCTGTTGTCTATATTCCTTATATTTAGAATGTTCACAAAATCAAATTCAAACGCAATGCAATTTGGTAAAAATAAAGCAAGACTCACAAGCAACATAAAAGTAAGATTTTCTGACATTGCAGGTGCAGAAGAAGAAAAGGCAGAACTTCAAGAAATAGTAGAATTTTTAAAAAACCCACAAAGATTTACAGAACTTGGTGCAAGAATACCAAAAGGCGTTTTGCTTGTTGGAAATCCCGGCACAGGAAAAACCCTTCTTGCAAGAGCAGTCGCAGGAGAAAGCAATGTTCCATTCTTGTCAATAAGTGGTAGTGATTTTGTTGAGATGTTTGTTGGTGTTGGTGCAAGCAGAGTAAGAGATTTGTTTGACCAAGCCAAAAAGGCTCAGCCTTGTATTGTGTTTATTGATGAAATTGATGCAGTTGGAAGACAAAGAGGTGCAGGGCTTGGTGGTGGAAATGATGAAAGAGAACAAACGCTAAATCAACTTCTTGTTGAAATGGACGGATTTGAAGCAAATGAAGGCATAATTGTTCTTGCAGCAACAAACAGAAGTGATGTATTAGACCCAGCATTACTTAGACCGGGCAGATTTGATAGACAAATTTATGTTAATGTTCCAGATGTAAAAGGTAGAGAAGGTATAATAAAAATACACGCACGAAACAAACCTATTGCAGACGATGTTGATTTTCAAACCCTTGCAAGAATTACAAGTGGATTTACAGGTGCCGATCTTGAAAATATGTTAAATGAAGCAGCAATCCTTGCAGCACGAAATCATAGACCAAAAATACTTATGCAAGATATAACAGAAGGAATTAACAAAGTTTTAATGGGACCACAAAAAAAGAGTTTACTTGTAACAGATAAAGATAAACTTATAACAGCATATCACGAAAGTGGACACGCAATAATTGGAAAAGTTTTAGAGCATTGTGAAGAAGTTCAAGAAGTTTCAATAATTCCAAGAGGTGCTGCTGCAGGTTATACAATGAGTAGACCAGATAATGACGATAATCATATGGGAAAACTTAAACTCAATGATACAATCGCTATGATGATGGGTGGAAGACTTAGTGAAGAACTATTTATGGAAGACATTTCAACAGGTGCTTCAAACGATATTAAGCGTGCCACTGAACTAGCAAGAAAAATGGTTACTGTTTGGGGTATGAGCGATAAATTTGGCTTTATGAGTTTTAATAGTGATGAAGAAATATTTGTTGGAAGAAACTACCAAAGCAAGACTGAATATAGTGAAACAACTGCTTTTGAAATTGACAAAGAAGTCAAAAAGATTTTAGACTATAACTATAATCGAGCAAAGAAAATTTTGACCGAAAATAGTGAACTAGTTAAACAAATGGCAGAGTTGCTACTAGAAAAAGATACAATCTATAAAGAAGAAGTTGATATGCTTATGGCTGGCAAAAGCAAAGAAGAAATAATTAAGCATATGGACGAAGAAGCACAGAAAAGAAAACAAGAAGAAGAAAAGGCTCGCAAACAAAAGGAAAAAGATAAAAAAATAAAAGAGATTGAAATGCGAGTAAAAACCGCCGAAATGTATCTTAAAGAAGGCATAATTTCACAAAAAGATTATGATTTAATCTTAAAAGAAAAAGAGAAGGCAATTCAAAAACTAAACGAAGAAAGTGAAAACAATTCTCTAGTAGACAAGACCGATAATAAAACCGACAACGAAGAAACAAACATTGAAGTAAAAGAAAAAGAAGATGTTAAAAAAGAAACAAAAACAAAACAAGAAGGAAAAGACAAAGCAAAAACAACAAAACCAAGAACAAGAAAAACTGGTGTAACAAAAGTGAAAAAGGAGAAAAATGATGATAAAAAAGAATAAAAGTTTGTTTATTGTGGTTTATTGTTTGGTTGCAGTTCTCGTGTTGTCGACAATAATATGTTGTTTTGTAAAAACAAGTTATCGTCCCGAAATACAAGACCCATATACATTCACAGCATATATTTCGGGTAATGCAGATTCATATGTCGCTTGCGACAAAGACAATAATAAAGATAGATATAACGAAGTTTTGAGTGCATTTAATGAATCTTTTACAGAAAGTGTTTTATCTTCAATATTTTCGGGTAGGATGTTTAGCAAATCTAGGATTGAATCAACACAAAGTCTTCCTTCTTTTAGTGGTTACACTTTAAAATTGTCTTTTGCAACAAAACAAACAATTATGCTTAATGGCAAAGAATACAATCCACCAACAAATTCATCACAAACAATAGAGTATGATGAAATATATATAGATGTTATAGGTGATAATGGGTTTGGCGTAAATTATGTTTATTATGTTTATAATTATGTTGACAGTTCAAGTATAAATAGGACAACATATTATAAACAAACAGTTAAGTGTAATTTTAATGATTTATACGACTTATTAGAATCATATTAAAACAATAAAAAAATTCAAGATGCTCTCTTGAATTTTTTTTATTTATTAGATTGTGATTGTTATGCAATCATAAAGCCAAAGATTCCAAATTTAAAATTTGCATTTTTATTTGGAGTGAATGTAACTTCAATAAATCCATCTTGACAATATGAAGTGTCTAAAAGTGTTGTGTCTATTGATGTTGTAATTATTTTGTTTTGTGTTTCTTTTGCTTTATAATATGAAGCAAGAGAGTTTGCGTGATTGTCAACATTGTTTGATATAACTGTTGTGCTATTGAATATATTGTTGTCGTATGTTTTATTTATTGGAGATATATAAGCAGTTTGTTTTGTTTCATAAAATGTCATAATCTCATTAGATGATGTGTATTTGTTAATATTGTATGTTTTACTATCACTTTCACTTGTGCCGTCCTTTAAATTGTGATAGGTTATTTTAACATCAATAGTTAATTCATTATCGCTTTGAAGAGAAAATAAGATTGTGCCAAATTGTCCTGATGAATTTGGACTTATTATTATTGATTGGTATTGTCTTGCTTCTATTGTGCTAAATCCTAAATTGTTTGACAATAATAACATAGTTTTTGTTGCACTGTCACCACCAACCATAGTAGAATTTATACAGAGTTCTAACTTATTTGTGTATTCACTATCTACAATGTTGTTTATTTTTTCTTTATCAGTTTGTGTGTTTTGAGAATTTACAATAATATTTTCAAAAACATATTTTACAAATTTGTCTTTGTTTTCTGTTGAAAGTCCAATATATGAAGCATTTAGTCTATATTCTTCTTGAAGTGAAGATAAGTAGTTGTTAAGATTTGCATTGTTAAGAACATTTGCAAAATTGCTAACAGTTTTATTTAAAGCCATCTCATAAACAACAACTTTTAATCCTTGTAATGTTTTTTCGTTTTGAACAATGTTTTCGCTATCAAACTCTTGTGTTATTTTTTCATAAACATTTGTAGCAAAATTTTCTAGAAGAATGCCTTGTTCGTTTGTTTCATTTCTGTAAACTACTTGATAATTTGCAATATCAAAGCCGTTTATATTCTCACTAGGGTTATTAGGGAAATAACACCCACTAAAACTAAATACAAACAAAACTAAGGATAGTAAAAAAAGTGTTCTTAATATTTTTTTATTTTTCATACAAATAGTTTATCACATATATTTAGTTTTATCAACAAAACAAAAAGTGTTAAATTTTTTTGTTTTAGTTGTTTTTTTGATGTGTTTTTATTATAATAACTAAAAGGAAAAAATATGAAAAATAAAGAATACAATTTTATTCCAAACAAAAATTGGAAAGTTTTAGAAAAAAAAGATATGTTAAATTATGGCATTGCAGACTCAGATGATGCAAAAATTGTCTGCTGTTACAAAATAAACGACAATATAGATGTTTATAGTACTGTTGCATTATATGATTATGGCGAATATGATAATCAAATTGTTGATATGGTAAAAGATTATAAAAATTTGCAAATAAATTTAAAAGAACAAGATGAGTATGGAGTTTTTCCACTGCATTTTGAAAAAGTTTCAAAAAATATATTTTTAAG
>CASFMG010000076.1 GCA_949295755.1 uncultured Christensenella sp. | reverse complement strand
TTTTCATTTATTATATTTTTTAGTTGCTCTTGTTCAACAATTTCGCCGTCTTGTTCTTCTGTAAATATAAGTGGATTGTTTTGTGTAGCATCAAAATTTAAAGTGGCATCAATGGCTGGTTTATCTATTTCTTGTGCTAAGTTGCTAATTTTTTCGTCAAGACCAGTAAGAATTGTCCCATACGGAATATTAAATGATACATTGCCATTGAGTTTATCTAATTTGACCTTTTTTTCTATTAAATTACCATCGTTAAAATAATTAAAGACATTTTCCACATATGGCATAATTTGATTATCTATTTCAAAATCTTTGCCTGTCCAAATCCACGTTTTGTCTTCGTAATGTAAATTTATTGTTATTTCATTTCTTGCATCTGTCAACTTTGTTGCAACTACGTTTTGTGCTTGTTCTTTATTTAATCCTGATACATCTATGCCATTGATTGTTGTTCCTTGCCTAAATTTGTTGCCAGTAAACAACACATCTTGAAAAACATAATAACCATAACCCAAAAGGGCTAATGAAACAACAAAAACTAAACTCACAACAATAAAAATTTTTCTACGTTTTTTCATTTCTTCTCCTGTTAGTATTATTAGGTTTATACTTAAAATTATGCAATATTTTTATAATTGACTATTTAACAATATTACTTTATAATTAAAAATGATATTGGAGATATTATGAAACCATTAAATAGAAAAAATTGTTTGATAACTGTTAAATCTTGGTCTATTCCATCAACTACAAATCAAATTAACTTCTATAAAAATAAATTTAATCGATTCCACATTGATATAAATTTGGATTCTTATGAAAACATTTCGCATCTTAATGATATTTTGCAAAAAGTTATCAATTCAAATGTAAATTTAGAATGCTTTGATTTTTCAATTCAACTTGGCAATAAATTATTCTCACAAATAGAATTAAACAATTTAAAAAATTTTGAAAACGCACTTTCTCAACACAACTCAACTTTGTTTTTCAAAGAATATAACACTCTTTGGAACATTGATGAACTTAATAATGCATATGACTTTGTAAATAATACCGTAAAAAAAATAAATAGTTGTGTTCTTTCACCTTTAGAGCAATTATTGTATGCCTACAAAATTGTAACCAACAAAATTTATAAACAAGAAAGTTTTTCACAAAATGCTCTTTTATCTCGCTCAATTATGGGTGTTTCTAATTCTGAATATATTTGCTGTATGGGATATGCCGAATATTTAAAAGAAATTTGTAATGCACTTAACAATAAAAATATAGTATGTTACTCTAATAGTTACAAATTATATAGCAAATCGTTACAAGAAAATCATAATGCTATTGGTCATAGATTTAATGTTGTGTATCTTAAAGATGAAAAATACAACATAAATGGTTTTTATGTTTTAGATGCCTGTTGGGATAGTAAAACAAATTTAAATGATACTATGGGACTATCTTTCTTCTTAATCCCTTTTGACGATTTAAAATTTTATAAAAATGATAATATAGAAACTCAACCAAATAACCCTTTTGAATATTTTATTTCAACCCAAAAACCTTTAATACTTTCTTATTCCAACACCAAAGTGAGTGATTTTATAAATAATCAATGTCTACTAGATGTAAATGAACTTCGAGAAAAATTTAAAACTACGATTTTAAATCAATACAGTTTAAATGAAGACTTAGACAAAATAAAAGAAATAGAAACCAAACTTAGTACCATCCCTTTTAAAGGCGATTACCTTGAATATACTTTTTTGAAATATGCCTGCAATAAAATAAAACAACACTCTGTTATAGTAAACTATGAGGATATAATAAATGCTTTATTCCAAGTTTGTACAAAGGTAGAACAAATGAATATATCTGATGCACAAAACTATATCAACAAAGTTGTTGACAAAACAAAAAATGTTTCTTTTATGAGTTATGTTCGAGGAGCCAAAAATGTTTTCACAAATCTCGCCTTTGCAGAACACAATAGAAGATTAGCCTTTCAACAACAAATTGAAAAACGCAAACAAAAAATAAGAGAAAAAAACAAAAAACTACAAAAAGATAAAACTAAAGAATAACCCTTTGGGGTTATTTTATTTTTATAAAATGCTTGCTAAATTGCACATTGTGTGATACTATAATCTAGCAATATAAATATTGCCTTGCTCAAAATAGAGCCGTTAGACCAAAAGGAGGTATTATGAAGTACGAACTTTTATACATTATTTCACAAGATGCTAATGACGAACAAAAAGAAGCACTAATCAACAAATTTAGCAAAATGATTGAAGATAAAGGTGGAAATGTTCTTTCTCTTGAAAAATTAGGAATGAAAAAGTTTGCATATCCTATCAATTTTAAAAATGAAGGATACTATGTACTTATGACATTCGAAGCAAATGCCGAAGTTGTAGATGAAATGAACAAACTTATGAACATAACAGAACACATCGTAAGACAAATGTTTGTTAGAAAATAATAAGGAGAAAATATGAACAAAGTTATTTTAATTGGTAATTTAACCAAAGACCCTGAACTAGCCACAACAAATAGTGGAATTTCTGTTTGTAGATTTACACTTGCTGTTACAAGAAATTTTGCAAATGCCGAAGGCGAAAGAGAAGCCGATTTCTTGGATATTATAGTTTGGAGAGGTCAAGCAGAAAATTGTCACAAATATTTAAGAAAGGGTTCAAAGTGTGCCGTTATAGGTTCAATACAAAAGAGAAGTTATGATGCACAAGATGGAACAAAACGATATGTAACTGAAATTATTGCTGAAACAGTTGAATTTTTAAATTCAAAAAATAACGGCGATGGTCAAGAAAAAGTAGAAGATAAAAAAGAAGTTGCTGAACTTGAACCAATTGATGATGATACCCTTCCATTTTAGTAAAAGGAGATAAAAATGTCAGAATTAGAATTAGAACAAGATGTTACAAAAACAGATATAGAGACTAATATCACAGAAAAAGTAAAGAAATATAAAAAACCTGTTTCAAAAAAGAAAGTTTGCCCATTTTGTACAGACAAAACAAATGTTATAGATTATAAAGATGGCAACAAATTAAAAAGATATATAACAGAAAATGGAAAAATTCTTCCAAGAAGACAAACAGGTGTATGTGCAAGACATCAAAGAGAACTTGCCAATGCTATTAAGCGTGCAAGAATAATGGCAATTCTTCCATTCAAAGGTGAATAAAAACGCAGCAATGCGTTTTTTTATTTTTGTTAAATAAATCATTTGCTATAAAATAATTCCATATAATATAATAAAATTAGTTAAAAGGAGTTTGTATGGAAAAAAATAAAAAAAATATCGGTAAAATAATAGCACTAGTTATTTCACTTGTTGTAATATTAACAGCAACACTTCTCATAATTTTTTTACCAAAAAACCAAGAACCAAAAGCAGTAATGGAATTAAATGTCAATCCTAATGTCCAATTCTTATTGGACCAAAACAACAAAGTTATGGCTGTAAATTATTTAAATGATGATGCACAAACTTTGCTTAAGGACATCAATTTTAATGGCAAATCAGCAGAACAGGCAGCACAACTATTTGTTAAACTTTCAACCGAAGCAGGTTTTATTGAGATATCAACGTCTGGAACAAGAGTAGATATAACAATTTCTTGTGAGCAACCTGAAAATCTAACTGAATTAAAAAATAAAATAGTTGAAAAAATCAATTATTATTTCGACGAAAATGGCATTATAGCCGGTGCAGTTGTCAACATAACAAACAATATTGACGAAGCTATACAAAAGATTGGAATATTAGCAAAAGATACTATAAATAAAACACAGCAAGAACTTCTAGAACTTTATAATAAAACATCAAAAGATATAAAAGACATTGCACTTTGTTTTCAAAATGAACTTATGACTTTTATCCAAGACCTAAAAGATAACACTTTTAGTGATTTGACAAAATTAGAACAAACAATAGATGATTTGATAGAACAAATTGAAAAAAGTAATATTGCCGATGAAATAAAACAAGAACTACAAAAACAATTAGATACTATTAAAAAAGAATACAATAACAGAATGGAAGAATTTAACAAATATATTCAACAAAAAATTGATGAATTAAAAGAAAAAAGTGAGGAAATTTATAATCAGGCACGCGAGCAATTAAGACAACATAAACAAAATTGTAAACAACTTATAGAAGAACATAAAGAATATTTTAAAAATCATAGAGAAGCTGTTCAAAATGCAATCAATGCATATAGAGAAAGTTTAGTGGCATAATAACAAATTTAAAAATGCACCAGTTGGTGCATTTTTTACAACATAATAAATTTATTTTCTTTTTTCTTAAATACCAAAATGACTCCAAAATGTGGTGTTGACAAAGAACTAATTAGTTCTTACCCTTTTTATCCATTTAAATTGCTTTATTTTTAATTTTTTTTTCTCTGCTCTCAATATTTGCTATACACTTAATTATTTCAGTTTTATACGTTTTTATTCCTTGTCTTTATTTTTCCAATTTAATTTATTTTTAACACTTGGATGAAAAATTATAACAAATGGAGAAAAAACTAACATACTGATAAATAAAACTGCAAAAATCATACCCAATGACATAAACTACCTCCAAAATACTTCTATAAACTACTAATAATATATTACAACTATAACAATTTGTCAATACGACAAAAAAAATATATAAATTCGCAAAAAACATTGACACAAAATAAGTATTATGTTACTATTTTTATGCTGTAAAGCATTTTTTATTTAAAATATAAAGTATTATTGTGCTTTTCTTAACGCGTCGCCCTCTACTTTAAAGGTAGCAGAGTCGCCCCATCAAAGAAAAGTAAAACAACAACTTAATATTATTTATATGGAGAAGTACCCAAGAGGTCGAAGGGTTTATGCAAAAGTATTTGCATAAAGGCTTTGGCTAAAAACTTGCCACTGGCAACTTTTCTTAACGCGTCGCCCCCACTGCTAAGGTAGCAGGGTCGCCCCATCAAAGAAAAGTAAAACAACAACTTAATATTATTTATATGGAGAAGTACCCAAGAGGTCGAAGGGGCTCCCCTGCTAAGGGAGTAGGCTTGTAAAAGGGCGCGAGGGTTCAAATCCCTCCTTCTCCGCCAAACAATTGTCGTTTGAACTCAAACGGCAATTTTTTATTTTCTTCGTCTGAAATTTCTATTTCTCTCTTATAAATTGTAGTTCCATTGTCACTATTTCCATTATTATTATCATTGTCATTTGGGTGACTATATATTTCTTCTGCTGGGTTTAAACTTGTATTGTAGACTATTGTAATTTTGTCATCATATAGTAATACTTTTAAAATGAAATTATTAAAGAAGTCGTTTTTATCTGTTTTGTTATCAAACTTCTTTCTTGCATATATTTTCAAGAAATTTACAATTTGTTCTTTTTCTAGTGGTTTTATTTGATGATTTTGTTCATGCTCAACTTTATCTTCAAGTATTGCTTTTTCATTTTCAAGTTTCATAAGTCGTTCTTGTGTTGAATTTGTTATTATTCCTTTTTCCATTGCATTTAGAATAGAGTCTATTGCTTTATTCTTTTCTTTTAATTCTTCTTGTAGTTTTGTTAAAACTGCATTGTTAGATAATTCACTATTAAATCTATTCACAACAACTTCGGCAATACTATTAATAACATTTGGTTCAAGAACATATTTTTTTGTCTTTTCAAAAACAAAATCTTCAATTGTATCTTTTCTTACATTATGTTTATCACATTTTGTGATTTTCTTTTTCTTGCCTGAACATTTGTAATATCTATGAACTACACCAGTTTTGCTTGTTCCTGTTTCTGCAACCATTGGGTATCCACAATAGCCGCAAAAGAGTTTGCCACTTAAAATATACACATCTTCATTTAAAATATCTTTTCTTTGTCTATGTTTATGATTATCCATAATTAAATTACACCTTTTAAATATACTTTCTTCAATTATTGGTGGGAATATATTAGTATAGATCTCATCGTCAATTTTGCATATTCCAATATACTTTTCATTTCTTATCATTTTAGCAATAATATTTAAACTAAACTTGTTCCCATATTTTGTTTTAAGTCCTTTGTTGTTTAGTTCATTTACAATTTCAATTGCCTTTTTACCATTCGCATAATCTCTAAATATTTTTCTTACAATTTCACTTTCAACTTGGTTGATAACATACTTTTTGTTTACAACATCAAATCCATACAAAATATATCCACCAATGTAGTTACCTTTTATTAAACTTTCTTTAATACCTCGCTTAACTTTTTGTGAAAACTCAGCAGAGTAATATTCTGCCATACCTTCCAAAACGCTTTCCATTAAAACACCACTAGCATCATCACTTATGTTTTCTTTTGCAGATAGAACTCTCACACCGTTCTTTTTTAACTTTGCTTTATATGTAGCACTATCATATCTATTTCTTGCAAATCTATCTAATTGATAAACTAAAACAAAATCAAAATCGCCTTTCTTACTATCTTCAATCATTTGTTTGAATTGTGGTCGGTTATCTGTTGTTCCAGAAAGTGCTCGGTCAATATATTCATTAAGAATAACAAGACCATTTCTTTTTGCATAGGCATAACATTCACGAAGTTGACCTTCAATAGATTGTTCAGTTTGATTATGCGAACTAAATCTCGCATATATTACAGCTCGTTTTTTACTCAAAATATTACTTCTTTTAATTAAACATCTCAAAAACTTGAATTTTCAAAACACTTGCAATTTTAAAAAGTGCAATTATTCTAAAATTCTCACTATTAGTCATTATTTTATTTAATGTGCTTTGACTAATTTTGCACATTTTACAAAACATGCTTTTAGACAAGTTATTATCTTTTATAAAGTTTTCTATCAATTCAGTTTTAATTGTATTTTTCATACCATCTCCTTTTTACCATTTGGTATGTATATTATATATTTACCATTTGGTAAAAGTCAAGTATTTTATTACCATTTGGTATATACTCCTATATATAAGGAGTTTTTGTATGAATAAGTTTGCAGAAAGATTAAAAGAATTACGAGAAGAAAAAAATCTTACTCAATATGAATTATCAAAACAAATAGGAATAAGCACTGCTTGTATTAATCGCTGGGAGAAAAATTTAAGAATTCCAAACATTGACAGTATTATCATTCTTTGCAAGTTCTTTAATTGTTCTGCTGATTATTTAATAGGCTTGGAGGATTAATATGGAAAAAATAAAAGCAAGTGAAATATCTAAACCTGAATATATTGGCAATAAAATATTGTATGATATGTGCGAACAGTATAAATCAAATGATGTTGCAGAAAATGTATCAGCAAAGTTTTGGTTAATAGGTAGAAGTTACGCAGCATCTCCAGAAAGACGGGATACAAAGACCACGACTACAGAAAAAAAATATGAATATTTTTTTGACAGATTTTCAGAAATATTTGTAAAAAATAGCAGTGTAAAAGAAATAGACGATTTAATTGATAATTTAAACAAATCTGATTATACAGGGAATTATGATTGTGATAAAGAATTGATTTCAAATGCAATTCATCTAGTAGAACTTTTTAATAGAACAGTTATAAAAACAATAAAAGAATTAGACAAATCTAATAAAGATGAAAATCAGATGAGACAAAACATCTCTTTCTCTAGTAAGTACTTACATTTTCATTGTAAAAAAATAATATATATAATCGATTCTTATTCAAATGCAAATGCAAAAAATTACTGTAAGTATTTTAAAAATGAAATTCAATTAGATGAAAAGAAAAATGATTTTAAAAGAAATTTTGAATTTTCTGATATCAATATTAATAACTCCTATAAAGCAAAAATATACAATTATATAGACCATTTTTTAAACTGCTATTTTATTGCCACTTATCAAAGTGATACAATGATAACACCAAGAGAAGTTGATACTTTTCTGCTTCAAGAAAATTGGAAATAATTATTTTTTAAATACATTATCTGGTGTGAGATTATTTATATCTCCACCTTTTTTAATGTAATCAATTAAATAATTACTTAAAGTTTCGCCAACACTTTTGGTTACTGACGGATAGAATTTGGCTTGTCCTTTTCTTTCTTTATTTGTTTTAAGATTTATGCTTTGTATATTTTTTGCATATTTTATTTTCTTCATTTTTACTCCTTTTGTTTGTTAAATTCTTAATAAATAACGAAAACGGGCATCACGTTTGTCGCATAAGGGGAATGGGTCAATTTTGATTCTGCGAGTTTTTATTTTGTCCCAGTAAAATGCTTTATTTTACTAGCAAAAACGAGCATAATTTTTCAAAATATCCCCATTCCTTATCCTGCTTCTAATAAATTTATCTATTTCAGTCACTATTTTTATCTTCTTCTATCCCAATTGCCCTTAAATATTCATTTTTTAGTTCCTGCAATCCTTCGGGCAATCTGTCATACATCCCAGCCTCAACATATGTTGCTTGCAATGTTCTTTCATTATCATGAGCAAGAACCAAATTATATATTCTTGACAATAATTTTTCTATAAATATTTGTTGAACATTTATCATTTTCAAATCTTGAATATACATATCTTCTTTAACTGACAAATGATTTTCAAAGTGAGTTATCTTTTCTGATATGCTCTCCATTTTTTGATAGTAATCTTTAAAATTTTCATCTTGCAATTCTAAAATATCCAAACCATTTGTAATAACATAAACAAGAAATTCATTTTTGTTTCTAAAATCGGTCCTGTGCTTTTCAAAACATTTACTCAACCTTTCAATTGTTCCATAACTATAAATCCTAAGCTTTACTTCCATAAGTTTGCTCGTATCAATCTTTTTCATTTTATTCTCCTTTTAATTTTTGTTTGTTTATGTTTTTAGTTTTAATTTTACATTTCACACCTCCTTTTAAAATGAATTTACCATTCTCGCGAGGACACCATTTGTCCCTGCGGGAAATATTTTTCAACTTTTTCAAGCAAATTTTAACAAAGTCACATTTACCACATTCTTCCATGCGAAAAAATTTTTATCCTTTCATCTCTATTATTGCATTGTCGCTTGACCACCGTTTGGTCAAACGGAAAAATATTTTCTATTAATCTTACAATTCTCGCAGCACACCCATTGTATGCAGCGAAAAAAGTTTTTTGATTTTTCATTAGAATTTTACAACTGTCGCTGTATCACCATTTGATACAGCGAGAAAACTTTTTTGATTTTTCTAACTTAATTCTAAAACTTCCGCTGGTTCACCATTTGAACCAGCGAAAAATATTTTTAAACTTTTTCAACTAATTATAAAAATATCGCGTGTTCACCATTTGAACACGCGACAAAAATTTCTCAACAAAATAAAAAACCGAGTTTAATACTATTGAACCTACTTTGTTTATATAAAATAAATTGACATATTTTAGCGCTATGCGCTATAATTTTGGCATTAAAGGATAGACTATGATTAAAATTGAAAATCAAATGCTGAAAAATTATACATTTATTGATTTATTTGCCGGTTTGGGTGGATTTAGATTAGCATTGGAATCATTAGGTGCAAAGTGCGTTTATTCGAGTGAATGGGATAAGTTTGCACAAGAAGTTTACTGTGAAAATTTTGGAGAAATACCAGATGGTGATATAACTAAAGTTGATGAAAATCAAATTCCAAAGCATGATATCTTATGTGCAGGTTTCCCATGTCAGGCTTTTTCAATTAGTGGAAAACAACGTGGTTTTGAAGATAGTCGTGGAACCCTGTTTTTTGATGTTGCACGAATAGTAAAAGCTAAAAAACCAAAAGTTGTATTTATGGAAAACGTTAAAAATTTCGCAACACACGACAACGGGAAAACATTAGAAGTTGTTAAGGCTACTATGGAAGAATTAGGATATACATTCAATTATAAAGTTCTAAATGCAACTGATTATGGTATTCCACAAAAAAGAGAAAGAATATATATGGTTTGTTTTAGAAAAGATTTAGATGTAAAAGAATTTTCTTTCCCAAAAGCTTTTGCACTACAAAAACATGTTGAAGATTTCTTATTAAATGATGAGAAGCTTGTTTCTAATCTCTATGTAGATAGGCCAGACACTTACTATAACAATGAAACAGATAATAAAACTAGCAACAAATCTATTCGTCTAGGTATTGTAAATAAAGGTGGACAAGGCGAAAGAATCTACAGCACAAAAGGAATTGCCATTACATTGTCTGCTAATGGTGGTGGTGTTTTTGCAAAAACAGGCGGCTATCTTATAAATGGAAAACCAAGAAGACTACACCAGAGAGAATGTGCTCGTCTAATGGGATTCCCAGACACCTACATTATGGCTAAAAATAAAAATCAAGCTTATAAACAGTTTGGCAATTCAGTTGTTGTAGATGTTCTTCAATATATTGGAATAGAAATTGGTAAAAGATTGGTTGGAGTATAAGATGAGAGAATTAGATTTTCATAATTGGTTAACAAGCAATAATACTCCAAAAAAATTATGCAGTGATTATATTTCAAGATTAAAACGCCTTGAACATTCATTAGAAGACTGTGATTTAGATGAAGAGTATGAAAAAGATAAGTGTATATCATTATTAGAATTATTTAATAAAAGTGGTCAAAATAAAAAAATGGCAAGTCGCCACATTGGAAACTTGCCTATTGGTAAATACCATATTGCCACATATAAATATGCAGTTAATAAGTATTTAGAATTTTTAACTTCTAATTAACTAAAATAAATATAAAGTCAGCTATTGATATTCCTTCCTTATTTGTTTTGAGTTCTATAGAAAAAATTACATTTGCATTAAAAGTATCTGATAATTTACGCACTTCAAAATTATTTTCACGTTTTGAAATCATAAATTCATTTCTACCTATAATAAAACGTTGATTATGCAAATTATCATTAGTATAAATAAAAACTTTATCATAAGTGGTTGTTAGTTCGATATTAGAAAACGTTGATTTAAGATACTCTGTAACTTTATCAACATTTCCACTTCCCACCGAACTAGAGCCACTTCTTTTTATTCTGTATTTTGCAGAAACATTAAAATATTCTGCAAACTCTTCTATTGGAAGTATTACATTATTGTTTGTTATAAAAAATTTGACACCTTTGTCTTTGTATGTTTTTATAATCCAATTGTTAAAAACATTTTGACAATTATCAAATTCAATATTTTTACCAGCAGTTCCTGCCTCTTTGAATTCTTCAAAATTATTATTCATGTAGTCAACAATAACTTGAGAAAACTCATTTATTTCTGTTGAATTTAATCTACTATATTCAAACTGTCTTGTTTCGACATTAGGCAATAAGACAAACTGACCACATTGAGCTGGAGAATGTTTCGCTTCAATATAAAATTGTTTATTTTTCTTTGTTGTAACTTTTATATCAGGCACAGTTGAATCACTTCTGCCTTGATGAATAAATGTCGCATATTCACCAAATTGTTCCATTAAAAATCTTGTACAATCTATTTCAAATTGTTCCCAAGTACTCATTATTTGTTCTCCTTTGTTTTTAAATATTGAATAACACAATTTCCTAGCATTTCAATTACATTAACCGTCATAGCATTCCCAGCTTGCATTAAAAGATGTCTATCATTTACTTCTTCTTTTACTCTATCAGCATAGTCTTTTGGAAATCCTTGCAACATTAAAGCTTCATATCCTGTTAGTTGATATATTTTATTATCAAACACATAATATATACCATCTCTTTGAGCTCTTAATGTTGGAACTTTACCATCATATATTCTTAAGTCATTCATTCTTGTATCCAACACTTTACCATTCATCTTACTCAAATCTTCAACCGTATATTTGCCTGCGTTAGTTGGATTAACTAAATATCTTTTTAATATATCTAAATTCAAGGTAGAAATTGGAACTCTATCAATAAGATAATCTTCAAGTTTCGGCATTGGCATATCTTCAGGCCAAACAAAATCACTAGTATTATTAACTTTATCTTTTCTTATTCCAACAAAATAAACTCTTTGTCTCATTTGTGGAACTCCACAATTTAAGCTTGTAATAACTTTATATGTTGTAGAATAACCAGATTCTTCTAATTCTTCAATTATTTTTTTTATTGTTTGTCCATTATCGTGTCTAACCAAACCTTTCACGTTTTCTAAAATAAAACACTTTGGCCTTTTTTCTCTTAATATTCTTGAAAGATGAAATATTATTTGGCCTCTATCATCACTAAATCCGGCCTGTCTACCAATAACAGAAAAGGTCTGACAAGGAAAACCAGCAATTAACAAATCAAAATCAGGTAAGTTATCTTGGCCTAATTTTTTCAAATTGCCATAATTTTTATCTTCCGTTTGGTGTAATAACCTATAAGAACAATCGGCTAATCTGCTTGTATCAGAATGACCAACACATTTTAGTCCACATCTTTCTAATCCAAGCCGACCTGCACCAATACCCGAACAAAAATCAAAAAATGTCTTTATCATCAGCTTCTCCTATAATATACAACTATTATAACATACACTTTTAAAATTTGTATTAATTTACAAAAGAAAAAAACAGCAAATTAAATTTTTGCTGTTTTTTATCATAGGTTAAGGTCATTTAAAATATTTAATATTTCAATATCTTCTACAACTGTTGAATCTTTAAGTTTATTCTTTATTGTTTCTAAATCAATTTCTTTTAAAACTTCTTTATCAAATACTAAAAATTCTTTATTTTGCACGTAAAATCTTTCTACTAAATGTCTAGGAATTCCTATTTTTTGTAACTCAATATATTCATATTTTTTTGAACCATGTTCAAGATAGGTTGCCCAGTCATTTACACCTTCAACACCTTTTTCTCTTAATATATTAAAATAATTTTCACAATAATTTTTAATTTTAAATCTTAACAGTCTATCTATTTCATCCATTATGTTATTAATTAATTTATTTACATGTTTTTTATTATCTGGATCAAATATAACATATTCATTAAAATTTAATCTAAATTTTCCACCAGTTTGCTTTCTTATTGCTCGCTTAATCAATATATTTATAGTAGTTCCAGACATCCATTCAGACATAATAAAAGCATAATGCTGTAAAGAAGATTTAGGATTTAAATGATTCATATTTATTAAAGGATTATTCCCAAAACTTTCTTCTTTTTCCCAATTATATTTATCATAAAATACATTTAACAATTCTAAACAATTATTAAAAGTAGGTTCTTCCATATTAGGCAAGTTTTCCGACTTTAATAAGGATTCTTGATATCTCCACTTAATTAATGGACTTTTATTTAAAGTTTTATATGAGATTGTTATGGATTTTTTTATTTTATTTAATATATCTCTTGAGTCTGGAATTTTTCCTATAAACTTATCTTTCAATAATGAGCTATCATTCTTACTGTTCTGAATCATTAAAATATTTGCAAATGAATTCCAAATTTCTCTTTGCTTTGCTCTCGGATTGCTTGTAGTAAAAGGTTTGTTTAATAATGAAGCTCTGACATTTTTATAAAAGTTTGCCTCTCCAGTTAATAACGGGCATTTTACATCTTCAACTTTTTTATTCTTTAACAATTCGATATCTTTATCTTTATTCCAGTGACCATCTACATTCCCCCATCTAATACAAAAAACATTTCCATACAAATCTTTTGCTAAACGACCAGCTCTACCAGCCAAATTCCAAAAGTCAACTGATGTTAATCGTGTGTTTCCAATTTTACTACTTAATATGTAAATATTTTGAGCAGGCAAGTTGACACCTTCTAATAATGTTGAAGTACAAAACAAATAATCAATATCACCTTCAATATACATATTCTCTATAAGATTTCTTATTCTTTGTGGTAATTTTCCAAAATGAAATGCTACTCCATTTTTTATACAATCTATTAAAAAATAATCTTCATGAATGTGTTCTTTGATTACTTCTATTGCATTATTGATTTTTTCATTATCTTTACTCTTACATTTTTTAGAAAAGCTTAATGCAAAATTAATGGTATCTTCAATCGTATTACAATAAATAATGCTCTTATTAACTGAAGTTCCTTCATTTGATATTTGGGATATAATATCCTCTATATTGTCTGGCAAATTATAATCTAACTCTTTTGGCTCGGTTACATTAGAAAAATATTGTAATTTTTTATTTTCAATATCTATAAAACATCTATTTTGACAAACTGGCGATTCTGTTATATGTAAACATTCATCTTCAGACTTATCAAATATACTCAAAAAAACATTCGCATTGTTAATGTTAGGCGAAGAAAAAAATAATTTACAACTTTTTCTTTCCGCCATACTTAAAGCATGATAATATATTGCAGAACGAGAATCTATAGACAACATCTTTTGAGCTTCGTCTACAAAAATATAACCTAAAGTAGGATTATTTTCATTTGATAAATATTCAACTAAGCGTTCTGGTGTAAAAACAAAAATAAAGTTCTTATTTTTATTTAAAAAACATGCTGGAATATCTGGACTTTCTAACAAGATATAATTACATTTATCCTTTATTATTTCCTTCAATACCTTAATGTTTTGAGAAACTAAAGCTCTGGTAGGAACAATATATGCCATATTAATACCATTATTATTCGAATTGATAATATGGCTTATAAAAGAATTTAAAATAAACGATTTACCAAAGGAAGTTGGCCCAGAAAAACTGAAATGATTCTTATTAATTAAATTGTTATACACCTCAAATTGTGAATCTGTAAAAATTTTTTCGTTATTGTTTGGGTCTTTGTTTCTTGATTGTTTTAATATTTTTTCAACAACAATATCCATAGGTTCTTTTGCCCAGATAATGTTAGTGTTTTTTGATATCAATTCATAGCTGGGGAAATTGCCTAATCGCAACATAATTCCTTTGGCATAATAATTATAAAGTGCATTATCTTTAAAAAACACATTTAATAAACTAATTATTTTAATTGATATGTTTTTATTTTCATCAATTGACGACAATGAAAGAATGTCTGCAAAAGAAAGCAAGTCAGAACATTCCAAATCAGTTAATTTACACTCATCATTTTTATAAACAATTTTATTAAAAAAATTATTTTCTAATTTTGTAAACAATTCAATAAAATAATCATCTTTAAGAGCCTCGCTTGCCATTTCTTCAATAATGTTATTATTCATCTTAACACCTCTTGAAGAACTGAATGTCTGGTATTATACAAGTCATCTAGAGGAACAATATAAAAATAAAAATTATGTCCATTAAGATTATGTTTTTTAATTAAAGACTTTATATTATTTGTCTGAGTAATTATTTGATTTTTTAAGACTTCATGTACTTTTTCTCTATATTCATGATTAGATAATGATTTTAAATCCTTATCTAATTTAGGTTCATAAAGTATTATCACCGAAAATGATGTATCAACAGGTCCTATACCATCTCTTCTGGGATATAATATATCTTTTATAAATTGTTTATCTTCTTCTGAAAATGCTTCTTTCATAATATTTGCAGATATTAGTGCTTTTTCAAACTTTATACCTTTTAATTTCCCGTCTTTTTCATCTTTTATTGAATTGTTTTTAAACTTATCAATGCTATCAATAGAATTCCAAATACCGCTATACAAATCATCGTAAGTTTTAGCCTCTACAAAAATTAATTGATATCCATCATCGGTCTTTAGATAATGAACACCATCTGCACCATTAAAATACATATTATTATCTGTTTTAAGTTCCATTTTTGAAATTATTTTAGGTGCCATTAAATCACTTTCCAAAAAGCTATATCCCATCAATTCAGCTAATTCGCCCTCATTCTTATCAAGTTCTCTAAATTTGTTTCTTGTTAATTGCGATAGGAGTAAAGGATTGTTTGAATTTTCTTCAAGAGTTGAACGTGACAAACAATAACTTGGAGCGTATTGTAATAACTTCTTAATCATATATTCATATTCGAATTCATTTGAATTTATAAGCGGACAAAAATATTTGATGCTATTCTTGTCAATAGTATCATCATATAATTTTTCAAAACATTGAGTAAATTCTTTATCTATAGATGTATTAATCATTATCGCTCCTTTTCTTTACCGTAATTATAACACATATTTTTATAATTTTGTGGGTTTTTCAACAAATTTTATAATTTTTATGTTATAATGCAAACATAAGGAGCAATTATGAACAACTATTTTGATGAATATGATAGAAAAATTTTTGAGTCAATGAAAAATAAAGATTGGTGGATAGACAAATTTAAAGCAAGGAAAATTGAATTGATTAGGTCTTGCAGAAGAATAAATTCCAATTCTTCAATATCTCGTAAAATAGGTGGGCTTTTACTTTGGCAACAAGTAATAGAACAATTCTTAAAAGAAATAAATCAAATAAGTTTAACTTATGTAAAGGCTGAAATTTGGCCAACAAAAATAGATTTTAAAATTGATTACGATAGAAAAATATTTGGACAAGTAATCGAAATTTATAAAAATTACTCTGTTGATTACGAAGATAGACCAAAAATATTAGGACACTTAAAAACTATTAACGATAATAGAAGAACTATTACACACAAAATGTTCGAAGTCGAAAATTTAGAAGATTTAGAAGATATATTTGAGTCAAGTTATAATATTCATGAAGAATTACTTCAACTATTATTAGACCACTATATTTTAGTAGGAAATAATTTAGAAGATTTAAAATCAAGGGTTGATTGGGAAGATTTTCTTGCTGAATTGAATAATAAAAAATGATTACTTAATAGTAAGAGTTATACCTTTCATAATGCAAATTAGTTCAACCTGAACTTTGTTCTCTCCGCCAAACAATTGTCGTTTGAACTTTGGACGGCAATTTTTTTATAAATTTTACCTTTGTCATTGTTTGTTTATTGTGTAACTTTGCGATAACTTTCCTTGTTTAGTTTTTTTAAAATATGTTACACTTAAATGTGGCAAAATCAAAAAAAATTTTTAATTGTTTGTTTTTTTGTTGTGATTAGTGTTTTAATCACTCTTTTTGTTTGTTACTTTTTTTATTCTTATAGCAATAAAAATCATTTTGAAGTTAAATCTAGTGAAATGATTGGCATTGGTGGATACGGAACTATTTTTGATGCAAAAATTAGTCCTTTTGACTCCGATTGCTTTGGTTGTATTTCTGATATGGGTGGCGCTTATTTTTCTTACGACCACGGTAAAATCTTTAGCCGTCAAAATATTTTAGGTACTTTATACGATTTGCAATTCGACAATTCTAATGAGAGCGTTGTATGGCTTGCAGGAAGTGGCGATTTAAATCTACAGATAATGGCAAAACTTTTAAAATGGTTTTTCCACAGGAACAAAATTTATCATATGGTTATCGCAATTATGAAAATATGAATTATTGGCTTTGTGATAACTATGACTCAAATTCGTTATATCACTACTCAAACACTTTGCAAATTAAAAGCATTGCAATAAATGAAAATAGCAACGGCAACAATGTTTTTGTTTGCAATCTGGATAGTTGGGTTTATAATTCTATCAATATTTACTCAACAGATAATGGCGAAACTTTTTCTTTGTTTTGCAAAATTGACAGGGGCGATGCAACAGAGTGCCAACTCTTTTATAGTGAGCAAGACGATTGTTTACTAGTGATTACATTCTCCCCTACAAATTCAAAAATATATAGTATTGATAAAGACAAGAACACAAAAATTGTTTATCAAACAGAAAACACGATTAAATGTTTTGATAAATATTTTAATAAAAAAACAAACAAAAAAACATACTTATTAGTTGAAACACGTAAAACTAATTCACTATTAGATAACTCAGCATATGACAGATTTGTTGAAACCGATTTATACTATTTTAATAGTTTTGATGATAAGACAAACTGGCAAAATTTAGCGTATTTGCTTACAAGCACCAACAACGGCATAGATAATCACGAGAATTTTTGGACTGAGACTTTGTATTCATTTAATTGGAATATTTCTTGTGTTGATATAGTAAACGAAACAAATATATACTTTTTTCACAAAACGTATGTTTATACAAGCGATACGACAAAGCACAATGTTTATGGTTACATAAAGTATGAAAATGGAAAATTTGTTTGTATTTTTGGTTATCCTCGCAAAAACTTTACAACAATAAACAATATGTCTTGGCAAGATAGCGACCAAGGAACCTGTTATGGTATTTGTGGGACAGAGCAAAATCCTAACTTTTTACTTTTTGGCACAATAGTTGGAATTTATTTTGCCGAAAACAATGGTGAATCTGTTTATCAATGCAACAGTAACTTATGTGGCGAAATTAGTTTAACGACGACCGGCTATAATCAAAACACAAATGAAATAACTTTGCAAAAATATACTAGCACAGGTATAGATGTTTAAACGACATATGAAGTAATAGTTGACCCTTTTAATAAAAATCATTTAGTAATGACTTGCACGGATTTTGGACTTATACACAGTTATGACAATGGTAAGACTTGGGTTCGTAACATTGGCACAGTTAGTTATGACTATAGAAACACCTGCTATGATTTAGAATTTGATAAAAATCAAAAGGGTGTTGTTTATTCTATATGGTGTTCACTTCACGATGCCCCCTATTATCCAAATGTTTCTTACCTTTCTTGTATTGGAAAATTTGGAATATCTTATGACGGAGGATTGACTTGGCAATTTAAAAGCATAAAAAGTGATAACAATATTCTGCCCTACAAATTGATTATAGACTATTCCAACAACAAAACTACTATTTATATTGCAAGTGAAGGACGTGGAATTTTTGTTAGTGAAGATTTAGGCAATACGTTTACAACATTAAACAATGGTTTAAAATACACTAACATTGAAGGACAAAACGCAATTTTTGTAAACGATTTAATTTTAACAAAAAAAGGAATGTTTGTTATAACAAGTGGATTGGCTCCCGATGAAAATGTGGGTTTATATAAACTAAATGAAGAAAACAACACGTTTATTAACATAAAATTACCCGACAATGTAAATTGTGTGAGAGATATTTGCTATAGTGAAAAACACGACTGTTTGTATATTTGGTTGTTGGCAACAATGATATTAATGCTGGCATATTGTGTTACAAAAACAACATCTTTACACAAATATTTGATGATAATATTTCTGTTTGTGGTCTTGCTCTAGATAAAAATGATATTTTGTTTGCAACCACTTTAAATGGTGAAATCTATTATTTTTACAACGACAATGTAAATTATAAAAAACTTGACGTTTCTGCTCATCATATGTTAAAAAACATAACTTTTGGCGAAGATGGACTTACTTTGTATGTGTCTTCTTGTGATGGTGGAAAAACTTTTTATATTTTGAATGTCGAAAGCGACAATTCTATAACTCAAGGTACTCAAGGTGGAAGCGAACCTGTGTGTTTAAGGGTCAATGAAATCACAGGGGATTTATGGTGTGCAGGTGGTTGTTTGGGATTTTCAAAACTATCGGCACCATATGAAACAAAACAAAGTCAACAAAAATCTCTTTATGAAATAGATTTGCAACTAAACGGAGGCGAATATTTTGCAAATAAAATTAAGGTTTACAAAAATAGAAAATTGATTTTAAACGAAGAACCCAAAAAAAAGGTTTTAAATTTGTTGGTTGGTTTTTAGATAACCAATTTAAAAATAAGTATTCAACCTCTTTAATTAAATCAAATTTTACATTATATGCTAAATGGAAAAAAGAATAATCGTTTTTCCCATTTTTTTTATAAAAAACACTCTTAATATTTAAATATTTGACACATAAAAATATTTTTGATACTTTAATCTTAGGAGAACTTTATGGATAAATATACTAAGTGTTATGTTAGTTTAGACGAAATGAAAAATAACAACATTGAACAATTATTAAATGAAGATGAAACTATCCTATGGCGAGACAAACCAAAAAAATCGGCATATATATGGTCGAAAATTTTAACTATGCTTCCATTTGCTTTATTGTGGATATTATTTGATGGTTTTTTTATTTTTATGATGGTTTACAATAAAATTTTTGAAAGTATGGGAGTGTTTTTTATAATCGTTATTGCTTTTTTCTTTTTAATACATTTAACACCATTTTGGATATGGCTTTATAATGTTATAACTGCTTTTATTCAACACAAAAATATAGAATATGCTTTTACACCAAAAAGAATAATTGTTCGCTATGGAATATTTGTTGATTTAAAAAATGTTTATTATATGGATATTCAATCAGTTAATGTTAAAGTAGGCTTAATTGACAGAATTTTGAAAGTTGGGGACATTTACATTAAAACAAACAACGAAATTATTGCACTGTTAGACATAAAAGACCCTTATAGAGTTTTAAACATGCTTCAAAAAACAGTTAATGATATAAAAACTGATATGCACTTCCCTAACGAACTTAGACCTGATACAAACACAGGATACTCAACAAAATACAATACAAAAGATAAATAAAAAATAATTAGATAAATCTTATAAAAACATACTGCTTTATTATTTTTTAAGAGATTGTAAAATATAATCTCTTGGTCGTTTTTGTTTTTACGCACGATTGTTTATAAAATTTATTTTATTTTTTCAACACTTGCCATTTGATTTTATTTTTGCTATCATATGTGAGTTAAAAGGAAAAACTTATGTCAAATTTATTATTTTCTATTGTTAGTGAAAAATTATCTAACATTTTAGACATTGATAAAAACGAAATTTTAAACAACTTGGAAGTTCCACCAGAGCAAAATTTGGGAGATGTTGCTTTTCCTTGTTTTGTTTTGTCTAAAACTTTAAGAAAATCACCTATCATAATAGCCCAAGACATAAAATCAAAACTTGACGAAACAAACGATAGTACTTTTAATGAAATAAAAGTGGTTTCGGGATATTTAAATTTTTATTTAAACAGAACACTTGTGTTGCAACAGTTTTTAAAAGCATATAATTGTGGCAATTTATTTGACAACAAAAAACATAAAGGCGAAAAAGCACTAATTGAACACACTAGCATAAATCCAAACGCATCTCCACACATTGGCAGAGCGAGAAATGCTCTTATTGGCGATGCTTCAAGCAGACTATTAAAATTTTTGGGATACGACACTACTGTTCATTATTTTGTTAATGATATTGGCAAACAAATTGCACTTTTGGTATACTATACCGAAGGTAAAAATGATATTACATTTAACGATTTATTAAGTTTGTATGTAAGTGCAAACGAAGAACTTAAACAAAGTCCCGAAATTGAAGAGAAAGTGTTTAATCTTCTTCACGAAATGGAGTGCGGCAACAAAGAGGTTTTTGAAAAATTTTCTAGAATTGTAAATATTTGCATTGAAGGACAAAAGAAAATATTTAATGAATTTGGAATATTTTATGATTGCTATGATTATGAATCTCAATATATTTTATCGGGTCGAACCAAAGAAATATTAAACGATTTAAACAAAACAAAATATATGTTTACTGATGATGTGGGCAGACAAGTTTTAAACCTTGACGAATACAAAATCAATAGTGAAAATCCATACTTCCCACTAACTAGAAAAGATTTAACTTCTCTATACCCTTTAAGAGATGTTTGTTATAGTATAGACAAGTCTAAATGGGCAGATGGTGGTAAAAACATTGTTGTACTTGGCGAAGACCAAAAACTTTATGGCAGACAAGTCAATGCCGTATTAGATATTTTAGGATACAAAGGTGCCGAAATTATAAATTATTCATTTGTGCTTTTAACTGATGGCAAAATGTCAACAAGAGCAGGAAAAGTTGTTTTACTTGAAGATTTAATGAAAGAAACAACAGAATTTGCAAAGCAAAAAATGATTGAAAGAAATTCGGCTATTGACGAAAAACTTGCAAAACAACTCGCCTATGGCGCAATTAAATATGCAATACTTAAATGTAGCAATGATAGAAATGTTGTTTTTGACAAAGACCAAGCACTTAGTTTTGAAGGAAATACTAGTGTATACATTCAATATAGCAGAGCAAGAATTTTATCTATTTTAAATGGCGAAAATTATGAAAATGAAAACATTGATTTTTCACTTCTTGACACAGATATAGAGTGGGCACTTGTTTGTCAAATACTAAATTTTAATAGTGTTATAACACAACTAGAAAGCACATATAACTTTAACAGTTTGTGCAATTATTTATATGACTTATGTAAACTATTTTCAAGATGGTATAATTCTTGTCCGATAAAAACAAGTGAACAAAACTTAAAAATAGCCAGACTAAAATTGGCAGAAATTATTGCCAAAAATATTGAAATAGGGTTAAATATTCTTGGAATCGAATCCCCTGAAAAAATTTAATAACAAATAAAAAAACAGTATTCGCTGTTTTTTTATTATTTATAAAATTTAACATTTTAAAAAATAATGTTATAATATTTGTGTTAGGAGTTTATTATGGAAAAATATATAATAACAGGGGCAACAGGACATATTGGCAATGTCATTACAAAAAAACTATGCGAAAATAAAGAAGATGTTACTGTTTTGGCTCTTAAAAATGAAGACTTAACACCGATAAAAGACTTAAATGTTAAAATTGTATATGGTGATGTAACTAATAGAGATTTTATTTTTAATTTTATTGAAAAAGAAAGCATAGTTTTACACTTGGCAGGTATTATTGATATTGGTTTAACACCAAGTGAAGTGGTAAAAAAAGTAAATGTTGACGGAACAAAAAACATTGTTGATGCTTGCATACAAAACAAAGCCAAAAAACTTTTATATTTAAGCACAGTGCATATAATAGACCCTAAAAAACACGGCGATATTTTACTGGAACCAACAGAATTTGATGAGAGTAAAGTTGTTGGTACATATGCAAAAACAAAACTTATTGCAACAAAATATATTTTTGATGCTTGCAAAAATCAAGGTTTAAATGCAACAGTTTTATATCCTTCTGGTGTTATTGGTCCATATGACTATAAAATTAGTGAACTGGGTCAAGTTATTCTTGATTATATGAATCATAAACTTTTAGCCTATGTTAAAGGTGGTTATAATTTTGTTGATGTTAGAGATGTTTGTGATGCAACAATAAATGCAATAACCAATGGTAAAAGTGGCGAAGGTTATATAATAAGTGGAGAAAATATGACGCTTAAAAATCTTTTAATTACCATCAACAAAAAATTAGGCAGAAGAAAACTTCCACCAAAAATTGCGTTATGGTTTGTTAAGATGTTTGCACCGTTAAGTAACTTATATTATAAAATGCGAAAACAAAAACCAGTGTTTAGCAGTTATTCTCTTTATACCCTAAATGCTAATTCCAATTTTTGTAATGAAAAAGCAAAAAAAGAACTTTCATTTAATCCAAGAGATATAAAACTTTCAATTTGTGATGCAGTTGATTGGTTTATTGCAAATAAACCTGAAAAAGTAAACTTTAATAAATTAAATAAATAAATTTACTCAATTATCTTATTTCATACAAATAAAAAACTCTACTTGCTTGTAGAGTTTTTTTATTTTAATGATATATCTTTTACAACAAAACTAAGTACTCCATTTGGTGTTTCAACGTGTACTTCCTCACCTATTTTTTTGCCGAGAACTGCACTTCCAACAGGAGATTCATTGCTGATTAATCCTTCTTTTGGATTGCTTTCTGTTGAACCAACAATTTTGTACTTTACATCTTCATCAAATTCTTTATCATAAAGTGTAACATAACAACCTATATTTACT